>CALVSD010000054.1 GCA_944358805.1 uncultured Bacilli bacterium | reverse complement strand
AAAAAGCAACTTTCTAAAATTACCAAAAACCTACAAAATTTTTTACCAAAAACCTACAAAAAAATTTGACATTTACATAGATTTGCTAATTAAAACCACATATCATATTAAATCAAGAATAATTTCAATTTACTTTTCCCTTACAATCTGCCATTCATTAGAAATTTGGTATAATAATTTTATAACACATTTTTCTTATGCGAAAAATGTGCCATAAAATGCTATACATTATACAATAAAATGTTTTGGATGTCAAAAATATTTATTTTCTTTTTAAATGTTTTTCAAATAAATTTTAAATTCTAATAATTTAATTTTTTGAGAGAATTTCTTAATATAAATTTTATTAGAATAATTAAAAGTTAAAAATGATATAACTTTAATATTTTTGTTTTAAAGATTCATTAATAGTTACTTTTTTGTGTAACAATATTAATTATAAGTGCATTTTTCCTAAGTATATTGATTCCCTGTAAACCAAAAAAATCGACTCAATTTTGAATTGATTTTTATATTAAAGTTCAAATAGTTCGACTAATTTCTCTATGGTGCCATCTGTAAGAATCGAACTTACAACTAATCCTTACCATGGATTTGTTATGCCATTTAACTAAGACGGCTTTTTGATGGTGCTGAAAACAGGACTTGAACCTGCGACCTATTGATTACGAGACAATTGCTCTACCAACTGAGCTATTTCAGCAAATGGTGGAGGCGAGGGGAATCGAACCCCTGTCCAAAAATATAGCCACTTAAATATCTACAAGTTTAGTTAGTTATTTAAGTTCAATATATAATCATTAACTAACAAAAGGTTATATATCTATACTATTATATTCATTATTAGCTATAGTAATTACTAATAATATAGCTTACTGTATAAGTCCCTATTATTTCCCGTAAGCAAAGAAATAGAGGAACCTGTAGCTTTACCTTAAATTAAGCGTATGCTACAGCATTTCTATAGCTGTTTCCAGTTATTTTATTTGTAGTCTTTAACGCAGTACAATACGACTTGCAATTTAAACTTCTATTATTCCTGTCGAAGCCTAAACGCCCCCATTAATATGACAAAGACATTATATCATATTATAATAAAAAAGGAAATAGGGAGTGACTATTTCCTTATTTTATTATAAATTTTACACCTTTCTTTTTTTCATTTTCAATAGAAATGTCGTATTCTAAAAAATGAAGTGTTTTTTTAACAATGGAAAGCCCTAATCCAAATACACCTTTAATGCCTTTTTCATATGGAGTGAATATATTATTTAAGACATTTTTATCAATATTTGGCCCATCGTTATATAAAATTATCTTATTATTTTTAACAGTAATTTTTATTGTTTTATCTGCATATCTAACAAAATTACCTAAAATATTATCGATAATGGCTTCCCACATATCTGAGCTTCCTCTGAAAATCGTGGCTTTGGAATCTATATCAAGAACAAATTCTACATCAGGTCTCATTAATTTAAATTTATCAACTGCTGCGTAAATTGTTTCTGTTATATCATACTGTATATTTAAATTGTCTTTTTTATCCTGAATGTAATTTATTTTATTTAAATATAATAAGGAGTGAACTTTAATTTCTAATTTTTTTAATTGTTCTTTTATTATTTCGATTGCTTTATCTTTAGTTTCAATTCCATCTTCGGAAGCTTCAATATAAGATTTCATAACTGTAATAGGAGTTTTAAAGTCATGAGATATATTTTGATACATTTGATTTTTATATTCTTCCTGTTCTTTTAGATAATCGTGCATATTATCTATAGCTACAGCAAGTGTATTTAATTCATCTTCATAAAATGATTTATCTGAATAATGATTAAATTTTTCATTGTCTATGTTATCAACATTATCTTTTAATTTTTTTATTCGATTAACTAAATTATTCGACCAAGATATAATAAGTAAAGATATAACAATAAAGGTAATACCTATAACTATAACGATAGTCATTAATACATCTTGTCTCATAGTGTTAATATATTTATCATTTGTTATAGCAATTTTGGTAATATTGTTTGTTTTAGAAGTGTTGTAATAGTAGGTATTAAGTTTATATTTAAATTTACCATAATCGCTATCAAATTTAATTAATAAATCATTAACATTTGGTATATCAATTATTTTTTCTAAATTATCAGAAACCATTATTGAACCATCAGAACTTATATAAATATAAGCAATTTCGGAGTTAATTGTATTACTATTTATATTGTCTCCAACAAAAAATAATGGTTGTTTTAGATAACTATAAATGTTTTCTTCGTAAATAGGAAGTAAAGTCTTTGGAAGTATTATTCCTAGTGATATTATTATTATACTGATAACAATTACATATATATATAATAATTGTTCAGCAAGGGATCTTTTAGTTTTCATACTAATCTATACCCATATCCATATATTGTGTGTATTTTTAAGTCTGGCATTTTCTTTCTAAGTCTTCTTACTAAGTCATCGACAACTCTATCATTACCAAAATAATCGTTTCCCCAAATAATATTTAATATATCATCTCTTGAAAATTGTTTATTTTTATTAGTTAAAAACATATATAATAAATCAAATTCCAAGGTAGTAAGGTTCAATTCAACATTGTCTTTGGTAACAATCCTTTTGTTAATGTCAATATTATAATTTCCATAAATTAATTTTTGAGTGTCCTTAGTATAGACTCTTTTAATCATTTTATTGACTCTTAAAACCAATTCTTTTGGAGAATATGGTTTAGTAATATAATCATCACTTCCTAACTCAAGTCCAATAATCTTATCCAGATCTTTATCTCTAGCAGAAGTAAATATTACAGGAACAACGTCATCTGATTCTCTAATCTTCTTAATGATATCATATCCACTTATATCGTCTCCTAGCATAATATCTAAGATCCATAAGTGAGCTTTTTGATTAACATTCTTTAACGCGTCTTCGCCGTTAGTATAACTAATGACATTATATCCTTCTTTTTCTAAGTAAGCTTTAATTAAATTATTTAAATCTTTCTCATCTTCCACTAATACAATGTTATACACAATATCATTCATAATATCACCCACCAAGTTTAGTATATCACTAAATGTATTATTTTTCTAGTTGTTATTCATTCGCTTTATATTCATATATCACCTCGTTTCTTGATATACATTCTACTAGTAAAAAATAGAATAATTATCAAAGAAATATGTTAAATTATGTGAAAAGAAAAAAATATTAAATTTTACATATAATGTAATGGGTGAATATAATGTATATAAAAATTGTTTTAGATTATAATTCATTAGAACCTTACATAGATGACAAAACTTTGAGGTTACATTATAACGTTATATATAGTAGTTATATAGATAAATTAAATAAACTATTAAAAAAGAATAATTATAAAGGTAATTATTCTCTTAACGAACTAGTAGATAAAATAAATATGTTTCCTTTAGAAGATAGGGGAGAGATATTATATAATTTAGGGGGAGCTATTAATCATAAATTATATTTTTATGAAATAAGTGATAAAGGCAATAATATTCCTTATGGAGAAATATTAAAAGATATAAATAAATATTTTGGAAGTTATAATAACTTTAAAAAAGAATTTATAAAAAAAGCACTTAACCTAGTAGGAAGCGGTTATACTTTTTTAGTAATGGATAAAAGAGGTAAATTACAAATAATAAATACTTCTAATGAAGATACCCCTTATTCTTATGGACTTATACCTATAATTGTATTAGATTTATGGGAACATTCTTATTATTTGAAATATACCACAAATAAAGAAGCGTATATAAATAATTGGTTCAACCTTCTTGACTTTAAAAAAATAAATAATTTATATATAGAAAATAAAAAAAGTCTATTCTGACTTTTCTTCAATAATAGCTCCAGTAGGACACATATCAATTGCTTCTTTTACTTCTTCTTCTAAATTAGTAGGAACAGTTTCTACTTTAGCATAAGCAAATCCATTATCATTAAAATCAAATACGTCAGGTACTAGTGAAGGGCAACTGCCACATCCCATACATTTTTCTTCTTTAATTGTTACTTTCATTTTATCCCTCTTTCCAATATAATTATATAGATAAATTAATTAAAAATCAATAAAAGAGTTTTAAATAGTTAAAAAATATGTTATTATTATATAAGTAAAGGTGTGTTGATATATGGAAAGTAGAATGGAAAAATTTTATCGCAAAGACCTATCTGATTATAGTAGAAGTAAGAAAAATGCTAATTTATATAAAGAAGTATATGGTAGTTATGGTAATATGGAACATTTACCAGTATCTGAAAATAGTAGTGAAATAAGCATGAGTGATTTACAAAACATGGTATCTAGTAGAGAACAATATAAAAAAGCAAAGATGGTTGAAGAATTTACTAATACAAGTGTTAAATTGAAAGAGGAACCAAAGGAAGTAAAAGTAACTGCTAAAAAAGTATATGATATAAATGAATTAATAGAAAAAGCAAGAAGTGAAAATGCTAAAGCAAAAGAAATGTTAAGCAATACTTCAAAACAACCTAATTTTTTACAGACTTTAGAAGTTTCTCCCGAAGCTTTAAATAGAATTAAAGAAAAAAGTAATAATGATAATAATATTAAGTCAAGCACTGAGTCTTTTCCTTTAGATTTACTTTCTGATCTAAAACCAAGCGGTAATACAGTAGTAATGGAACCGATGAATGATACACCAAAATCAGAAATGGATGATATACCAATTGATAGTACTTTTGTAAAAAAAGATAGAGAATTAGAATTAAAAGAAAGCAAGGAAGCTTTTTATAGTGATTCTTACGCATTTTCTAAAAAAGACTTTTTTGATGATTCTGATGATATATTAGTAAATGAAAATGGACATGCTGTTTTAAAAGTATTAGTATTTATATTAGGGATAGCTTTATTAGTTGCAATTGGTTATTTTTGTTTTATGTATTTTGGAATGAGTAATGCATAGATTAGATACTTCATATATAATGAATAACAAAGGAGGTTTTTATTAATAATGGCATCGGCAGTTATTCATCTAGCAGTTGCAAAAGAATTATTACCATACTTGGAAGTAGCAAATGTCAATGAATATTATTTGGGATCAATTGCTCCTGATATTGCAAAACTTGTTGGAGAAACAAAGCAAAAATCTCACTTTTTATATAATGAGCGAGAAGATGTGCCAAACATAAAAATGTTTACAAACAAATATAAAAATTTTAAAAAAAACAGTTTTGACCTAGGTTATTATATTCATTTATTTACTGATAAGAAATGGTTTGATAAATTTTTAAGAAAATTAGTACAAAATAGTTCAGTAAAATTACTAGACGGAACAATAATAGAGTGTTCTAAAGAACAGTTTGTAAATTTAATATATTCAGATTATACTAATTTAAATATAGAATTAATTGATGAATATAATATTGATTTATCCTTATTTTATGAAGAATTTCAAATTCCTAATACGAAAATAGAAGAGATTCCTAAAGATAAATTATATATATTGATTAATGAAATGGGAATTATTATCGAAAACTTTAGGCAAGAAAAAGAATATATATTAGATATATTTTTAATCGAAAATTTTATTAGTGAAGTTAAAGAAAGAATTCTAAATGAATTAAAAAATTATATTTAATGATAAGTTACAAAAGTTTATTAATAGCTTTTTTAGTTTGAATTGTAAAAAAATAAATATGTATCATAATAATTATGGGTAAAAAGAGGTGTAAAATGAAACAAGTTAAGAAAAGAAAATTAAAAATTGGAAGAATAATTATTGCCTTAATAGTTTTTATAGTACTTGTTTTTGTATTATTTATGTTGTTTAAAGGCACTAAAAAATTAATAGCTAAGGAAAGTGTTAAGTATTTAGCAAGTGATAGTTATAATGTTACTTTGTATGATTATAATAATGATAACAAAGAATTAAAAGAAAATACAAAAGTAGTAAGAGGTTCTGAAGTAAAAGCTAAAACTGATGATAAAATAAATAAAGATGGTAATAATTATATAAAAATAACTTTGGATAATGAAAGTTATTATGTATTAGAAGAAAATTTAGTAGATAAGAAAGAAGATGCTGTAAAAGAAAAGTATATATATGTTAGAACTCCAGCTTCTGTACTTGAAGATTTAGATAATCCTAAAATAGTAGATCAAGGATCAAAAGGTGAAAAAATGGAAGTGTTATCTTATGATAGTATTGATAAAGATGGTAAAGTAAATACTTATAAGGTAAAAACTGATGATAATAATGAAGGATATATATATGGAAAATATATTGAATTAACTGAAGAAGAAGCAAAGAAGAATTATGAAGCAGAAAAATATGATGAAATTCATTCTAAAATAAAGAATAGTTATGGTGGAGGAGATGCAATTGATTTAGATTTCTATCCAGTAGAGAAAGCATCTTTTGAAGATAATAAAATGCCAAATGCTGTTTATTCCTTATATTTAAATGGAGGGGTAATTGGTAGTGTTGATGCTTATATAGAATATGCTAAAACTACTAAAATAAATGCTTTTGTAGTAGATATAGTAGATGATACTGCAATATCATATCCATCTGATGTTATGAAAGAGATAAGTCCTACTTCTTATGAAAAAGCAATTAATAGTGTTGAAGAATATAAAAATGCTATTCAAAAAATAAAAGATGCTGGATTTTATGTAATTGGTAGAATTACAGTATTTAAAGATAGTTATTATGTAGCTGATCATCCAGAAAATGCTATATCATCTAAAGCGACTGGAGAACCATTTAAACATAACAGTGCTTATTGGCCAAGTGCTTATTCAAGAGATGTTTGGTATTATAAAGTAGCTTTAGCTAAAGAAGCTGTAGAATGGTTTGGATTTAATGAAATAAACTATGATTATGTAAGATTTCCAGATCGTATGATGTCAGTTGAAGATAGTGTTAATTTACATAATAATTATGATGAGAGTAAGGTACAAGCAATTCAAAGATTTGTACAATACGCTACTGATGAAATTCATAAAATGAATGCTTATGTTTCTATTGACGTTTTTGGTGAATCAACTAATGGTAGTTATACAACAGCATATGGTCAATATTGGCCAGCAATATCAAATGTTGCTGATGTAATAAGTGGAATGCCTTATCCTGATCATTTCTCAAATGGATATTATGGAATAAGCAAACCATGGAATCATCCTTATGAACTTATGAATAAGTGGGCAACTGAAGCAATGAAAAGGCAAGAAGAATGTCCAACTCCTGCTGTTGTTAGAACATGGATACAAGCATATGACGTTATGACTTATGTTGATTCAAATGGTATTGATTATAATGCTGAGAATGTTCAAAAAGAAATAGAAGGTTTATATGATGCCGGAGCAATGGGTGGATATATTACATGGAATTCCGGTTCTAATTTATCCAAATATAAACAACAAAAAGGGGCCTTTGATATTGATTATTATAAGGAGTATAGCGATGGAGATAATAACTAGTAGTAATAAATATGAATTGATAACAAACTATAAAAATGGCTTTGATAAAGAAGATTTTCTTTCTAAATGTACGGATTATTTTGATGATTATGATTATATAGTAGGAGATATTGCCTATAATAAGTTGAGATTAAAAGGATTTTATGAAAGTACTAATCCCAAAGTTAAAGCATTAAATAATTATAAAAATTTAGAAAAATACTTAAAAGAAAATTGTGCTAATGATTGCAAATATTTTGTATTAAGAAAAATATAGGTGATGCTTTTATGTTAACTTGGAATAAAAGAAAAACAGATTTTGGATATACGATAGATATTTTTGATAATAATAAAATATTAACAATAACTTTTGAGGGTAATTTAGATTTATATTGGTATTTAAAAGGTGAAGATAAAAGGGAAGTAGAAACATTTGAAGTTACAAAAGAAAATTACTTCCTTTATTCTTTATTTGATATTTTATATAATGATATAGTTAATTGTAACATATTTAATGTGTCTTCTATAGAAAAAAATATTTGTTCATTCGTTAAAAGAATTACAAAATCTATATAAAAGCAAAGAAGAATTAAATAAAAAACTTTTGAATTCAGAAGAATATAAAAAATTGTATAATGGAGAGTATATTTGTTGGTATAGCGATGATGATCTGATTGAAGATGCTAATTATGTACTAATAATAAAAAAAGAAGATAGATATGTATTAGAGTTTTTGTCTAATAAAAAAGCAAGTACTTTATGGCTAAAAAACTCAATTAGGTTTAGAAACAGTGGTACTAAATATCCACCTTTTAATATACTTTTTATGAATATGTATAATAGTTTATGTAATGTTGATTATGACGAGAAACAAATACATATAGAAGAATATTTGTATAGAAGAAAAAAATAAATTTGTCATAGTTGTTAAAAATGTAATGTATAAAATTATACATGTTAAACATTAGTTAAAATGTCACCGATTTATAATATAGGTAACAAACAAAGGAGTACTTTGTTTGTAATAGTAT
>CALVSD010000053.1 GCA_944358805.1 uncultured Bacilli bacterium | reverse complement strand
AAAAAAATGCCCAAAACAAATTTTGTTTTATATTTTTTATAGTTTTTTTACTTATATTAATTAATTTTATAATACTACTTAAATTATTATTTGTAAGTATTACATCAGCTGAATCAATTGCAATATCTGTTCCACTATTTACACTTACTCCAATATTAGAAATCGCTAAAGCAGGACTATCATTTATCCCGTCTCCACACATCATTATAAATTTATTTTCCTTTTGTAATTGTTTAACTATATTTGATTTTTCTTTTGGTAATACACCGGCTATTATTTGAGTTATCCCTAACTCTTTTGCTATTACTCTGGCAGTATCTTCATTATCTCCTGTCACCATTATTGGTTGAATTCTCATATCCAATAAATTTCTTAATACCTTTTTAGCTTCTATTCTTATAACATCATTTACCCCTATTAAAGATATGATTTTGTCATTTTGTACTACATATACAATACTATTTCCTTTACTTGCAAGGTCTTTTTCTTCTTTTATATATTTATTTTCAATATTATAATTATCTAAAATTTTAGAATTTCCAATAATTATTTTTTGATTATTTGCCTTTCCGATGATTCCATAACCGGTTATGTTTTCAAATTCTTTAACTTCTAATTTTTCTATTTTATTTTCTTCTAAATAGTCTACAAAAGCTTTTCCTATAGGATGCGTCGTTTTACTTTCTATACTTCCTACTACTTGTAAAAGTTGTTCTTCTTTCATATCACTAAAGTTTCTAACTTCTGACATTTTTAACTTACCATATGTAAGAGTTCCTGTTTTATCAAAAATAATTACATCTGTTTTTTGAGCATTTTCTAATATCTCACTTTTCTTTATTAAAATTCCATTACTAGCACATAACCCTTCACTTACTATAATGGCAAGAGGGGTTGCCAAGCCTAAACTACAAGGACAAGCAACAACTAAAATTGTTACAAATGTTGTTATTGCTGTTTCAAAACTTTGACCCATAATTAAATATATTATAAATGTTAATATTGCTATAATTATAACAATCGGGACAAAATATCCCGATACTTTATCTGCAACTTTGGCTATAGGAGCCTTTGTATTAGTAGCCTCTACAACCAGTTTTACTATTTCCGATACCGTTGAATCTTTTCCAATTTTTTCTGCTTTATATTCAATATAACCATCGTAATTTAAACTTCCCGCAATTACTTTATTTCCAATCTCTTTGGCTTGGGGTTTACTTTCTCCAGTTATAAACGACTCGTCAAAATGAGCTTTACCTTCTATTATCTCTCCATCTACAGCGACTTTTTCTCCTGACTTGCAAACTAATATATCACCTTTATTAATCTCATCTAAGGTTACATTTTTTAGTTTTCCATTAACTTTTATTACAGCTGTATTAGGTGTTATTTTCACTAACTTTTGAATAGCTTCAGTTGTTTTATCTTTACTTAATCTATCTATATATCTTCCTAATTTTATAAAATAGATAACTATACTTGAAGACTCGAAATATAAATTCATAACTAAATCATTGTTACCTTTAAATACTAAATACATATTATATAAACTATATAAAAAACTTGTAATAACTCCAATTCCTACTAATGTGTCCATATTAGGGGTTTTATGAATTAAATTTTTATATCCATTTCTTATAATATCAAATCCATAAATTATAAAACATATAGAGAATATTAGTAATACTATCATATAGTTTGTTGTAAATTTATGGGGATCAAGAAAAGAAATTACCGGTAAATTTATCATATGTCCCATAGAAATATACATTAAAATTATAGCAAGAACTGTAAATATAATAAATTTCACTTTCTCTTTTTTGCTTTTTGTGTTAGTATTTATTTCCTTAAATTCCCCTAAACTTTTAAAACCAGCTTTTTTAACAAACTCTTCTATTTTGGTTTGATTAAGTTTTGATTCATCATATTCGATACTAGCGTTTGCCATTACTAGATTTACTGAAGCATTTATAATTCCATCTTGTTTATTTAAATATTTTTCTAATCCATTTGAACAAGCAGAGCAAGTCATTCCATCAATAGATAAAATTATCTTTTTCATTTTTATTCTCCAACAACTTCGTATCCAATATCTTCAAGAGTCTCTTTAATTACTTCCTTAGATAAATCATTACCTGCAATTACAGTAACTTTTCCTGTAGTATGATCTGCAGTTACACTTTTAACTCCATCGATATTTCCTACAGCATTTTTTATTCTGTTTTCACATCCTGTACACATCATACCATTTACTTGTAAAGTTAATTCTTTCATAAATCATCAATTCCTTTCCATATTATTTTTTAAATAACATTTTTAACTTTTAAATAGATACCTATATATTTCATATTATATCATGTATACTTTAAGATGTAAATCAACGGAATAAAAATACCTTGATTTATAGTATAATAATTTTTAATCATTTTTATAAAAATGATTAAAAATTGCAGTTTGAGTTTGGGCAAATTATATCAGGGGTCTTTGTATCCATTTTTATGACTGCCCGTCTCTTACCTTATTATTAATCTAGTCTTAGAAAGTGGGGTCTTTGTATCCATATAAACCGCATGATGAGATAATTTTAAGCACTAAGAGTCAAACTAGAAAGGAAGTATGTATGAAATATGTTTTAGTATTAGATGTAGCTAAAGGTAAAAGTATGTATATGTTATCTTCTAGTGCTGGTGAAATTTTAATTGAACCAACCGAATATGAACACAACAAACCAAATTTTGAATTCATCAATTCTGAAATTAATAAATATAATATCAAAGATAATTTAACTGTTGTTATGGAAGCAACTAGTATTTATCATAAAGCACCTGAAAGATATTTTAAAGAAAATGATTATCATGTTATTGTATTTAATCCACTTATTGGAAAAGAAATTACAAATACTATTAGAAAAACAAAAACTGATAAACAAGATTGTTTTAAATTAACAGACTTATTTTTTAAAGGCAGTATTCCTAATAGAAATTATAACGAAGAAGATATTTATAGTAAATTAAATGAGTTATCTAGACAATACCATCATTTAGAAGAAGGATTAACTAGACATAAAAATCGTTATAAAGAATTATTACATTTATGTTTCCCTGAATTTGAATTATGTTTTAAGGATGGAAAAATATATGAATTAACAGCCCTTAATTTTATTAAAGAATTTCCACATGCATATATTATTAAAAATAAACGAATAGATGCTCTTGCTTATAATATGGCTAATACAAATAATAGACATTTAAATCATTATAAAAAGAAAGCTATTTCTATAAAAAAACATGCACAAAATTCGTATCCTGGAGTTGCTGAAAGTTCTAAAGACACCGATAATTTAAAACAATTAACACAAATAATAATTGACTTAACTAAACAAATTAATTTTATAAAAGAAAATATGATTACTTTTGCTAAACGAACTAAAAACTTTGACAAAATTACTAGTATTTTTGGAATAGCAGATTGGTCTGCTTCACTTATTATTGCTGAATTGAAAGATATAACAAGGTTTGATAATATTAAACAAATAAATGCAAGTTGTGGTTTAGATCCGACGATAATTCAATCTGGTAAATCTATTAATTATCACGGCCCTATTTCTAAAAGAGGAAATAGATATGCTAGAAAAATTTTATTTAATTGTAGTCGTAATATTATAACTTTGTCTGCTAAACTCGATAAAGAAAATTCAATTTATATTTATTACCAAAAGAAAAAACAGGAAGGTAAACATTACTACGCTTGTTTAACTGCCTGTTCTACTAAACTAATAAGAATCATTTATGCAATATGTATGAATGATTCACAAACACAATATTAGTTTAGCACTTCTTTTAATATATAACAACTATTTAACACCAAAAATTTAAAAAATTAGGTAATTTTGGTGTTTTTGGTCTGCTTTAATCATTATAAATATGATTTCTTTAACAAATTTACAAAAAACACTTGTAAAAGTTTAGAAAGTCATAAATTATTATATATAAATAAATTACTTACTATCTATCTTACATTTATTTTTAATTCTTAATACTCTTAAAGCATTTATAATGGCTATTACTGAAACACCAACGTCTGCAAATACGGCTTCCCACATAGTTGATATTCCCAATGCACTTAAAACTAAAACAAGCATTTTCACCATAATAGCAAATATTATATTCTCTTTAACAATTCTCATTGTTTTTTTTGATAAATAAATGGTATCTACTATTTTAGATGGTTCATCTGTCATAAAGACAACATCAGCTACTTCTATTGCAGCGTCTGATCCTAATCCCCCCATTGCTATACCAATATCAGAAACAGCTAAAACTGGTGCATCATTTATTCCGTCTCCTACAAATACAAGTTTTCCTTTTTCACTTTTTTCTTTCATAAGTTCTTCTACTTTTTCTACTTTACCATCTGGTAATAGTCCAGTATAAACTTTTTCTATTCCAAGCATTTTCGCAACATATTCACCAACTTCCTTTTTATCCCCTGTTAACATTGCAATTTTTTTGATGTTATTTTTCTTAAGTTCCTTAATAGTTTTAATTGCATCATCTTTTATTTTATCAGCAATTACTATACATCCAACATATTTCTTATCTATTGCTACATATAAAATAGTTCCTATATCGTTACATTTTGTGAATTTAATTTGTTTTTCATCAATCAATTTTTTATTTCCTACCAATACATCTTGTTTACCTATTTTTGCAACAATTCCTAGTCCAGATAATTCTTGTGTTTTTATAATTTGTTTTTCATCAATTTCTTTATTATATGCCTTTTTGATAGATGCCGCAATTGGATGGTTTGAATAATTCTCACTATATGCCGTAATCTTTAATAATTCTTCTTCACTAATACCTATTGCATTAACTTTTTGGACTTCAAAGACACCTTCAGTTAATGTTCCTGTTTTATCAAATACAACTATTTCTGTGTTAGCAATGGCTTCTAAATAATTACTTCCCTTTATTAGCACACCCATTTTAGAAGCTCCACCGATTCCTCCAAAAAAACTTAAAGGAATAGAAATAACTAAAGCACAAGGACATGATACAACTAAAAATGATAAAGCTCTATATAACCAATCGGAAAATACTGCATCTTTTATAATAAGTGTTGGTAATACCGCAAGAAATACTGCAATAATAACTACGATTGGCGTATAATATTGGGCAAATTTTGTAATAAAATTTTCTGATTTTGATTTTTTACTACTTGCATTTTCAACTAAGTCTAATATTTTACTTACTGTTGATTCACCGTATTCTTTAGTTACTTTTACTTTGATAACACTATTTAAATTTATGCATCCACTTAATACATCTTCTCCTTCTACTACATCTTGGGGTAAAGATTCACCAGTTAATGCTTTAGTATCAATGCTTGATCTTCCTTCTATTATATTGCCATCTAAAGGAACTTTTTCTCCTGGTTTAATAACAACTACTTCACCAATCTTTACATCATCAGGATTTACTTTTAAAAGTTTACCATTTCTTTCAACATTTGCATAATCTGGTCTTATATTAATTAAACTTGTAATTGATTTTCTTGATTTATCGACTGCATAATCTTGAAAATATTCTCCTATTTGATAAAATAACATAACTGCTACGGCTTCAGGAAATTCTCCAATTCCAAATGCCCCTAATGTTGCTATAGTCATTAAAAAGTTTTCATCAAAAAGTTTTCCTCTAATAATATTTTTAATTGCTTTTTTTACAATTTCAAATCCTACTATAACGTAAGCTATAATATATATTATATTATTTACTAACTCATTATAAAAGTTTAAAACCAAGGCAATTATAAATAATATAAGAGCTACTATAATTTTAATTACTTTTTTATTCATTTCTATAATCTCCTTTTACATTTCTTCTAATATTACATCAGGTTCTTCTTTTTTAATAGTTTTTTTAACATTTAAAATTATATTTTCTTTATTAACTTCATCATATTCTAGTTTCATTTTCTGTAAAATAAAATTAATATTAACATCTTTTATACCATCTATTTTTTTAATTGCTCTTTCTAATTCTAATGCGCAATTAGCACAATCTAAATTCATAATTTTAAAATTACTTTTCATATTATTTAACCTCCAAATTTTATTTTTTATGTTCTATATGTTCAATACATATTTCAATTACTTTTTTTACATGATCATCATCTAACATATAAAAAACCTCTTTACCTGATTTTCTACACTTAACAATTCCACTTCTTCTTAAAGTACCTAATTGATGGGAAATAGATGATTTACTCATCCCTAAAACATTTGCTATATCACATACACACATTTCATTTTGATCCAAAGCAAATAGGATCTTTGCTCTAGTGGTATCTCCTAAAATTTTAAAAAAATCTGCAATCCTATTAAATGTATCTGCTTCTAACATGTTTTTAGATGTATTAGCTACAACATCCATATGAATTGCGTTACAATCACATATAAATTCATTTCTTGCCATACAAATTCTCCTTTTATATTTTAGTAGAGTATCTATTCAACTCTACTATATTATATATGAATAATCATTCAACTGTCAACAGCTTTATAAAAATATTTTCAAAATTTTATGAAAAAATTGTGACCTTTAATAATAAAAATTAAATAGTTACAATTTAAAAACAGTTAAAATATTTAAAAAATTATATTTTATAATTAAAAATATTAATTTAAAATATATTATCTTTGATCACTAATTGTGGCACTACTATTACTTGCTTCTAATGCGGTAAGTGGATCATAAGGTGCTCCTGCTTGAGTTCCTGCAAGTAATGCTATATCTACTGCATTTTCTGGTATTCCCCAAGAATTTCCTGAAAATAAGAAAGATGCTTGATCCACGACAAAACCACGCGTATTATATGTAACATTATCCATAATTGTTCCAGTCGAATTAGGATTTAAATATGCAGGTTGCCTTAATGTATGAAAAACGTTATTTCTAACTAACAAATTAGTAATACCATTTTGAGTTACAAATCCCCTATTTACTACCCAAGTTGAAGAATCACCAGACTGGTTTGGGCCATAAATTTGGCAATTTAAAATTTGATTATTATTTCCACCTATTTGTATAAACTCAACAGGATATGAATTATCACTAGTCATAGTAAGTCCATCAATTGTAATATTATCACTATTACATAAAAAAGGTACCACAGAAGTTTGAAGTAAAATTAATGTTCCCGCTCTTCCTTTTAATATTAGTCCAGGTATATTTAAAGCAATTGGCTGAGTAACCGGATATGTCCCACTAAGTATATTTATAATTCCATTAGGTTAAACTACTGCTAATGCTTGCTCTATAGTTTGAAATGGTGCAAGTTGACTTCCGTCTCCTCCTGGTCCTGCAGTAGACTGTACATATAAATTATATGGATTTGGTTCAACAGTTCCCGTTGCTCCAGTTGGGCCTATTGGTCCAGTGGCTCCGGTTGGACCCATTGGTCCCGTTGGGCCTGTTGCACCCGGTGTTCCTACTACGCTAATACCTTGGGGCCCCGTCGGTCCAGTTGAGCCAGTATGACCAGTCATCCCATTAATATTTCTATTATCACAGCAACCAGTAAATTTTAAAAATTTCATATCATTTTTAATTTTATTTAAAGCATTTTTATAGTTATCTTCCATTGTCTCATTCCTTTTCAATATAATTTATGCATAAACAATAAATTTAAATATTTTTTTATTTACAATTTTATTGCCTTTGTAATTGTAAACTAACACATATTGAAAAAAATACTCTCCCCCAAAATTAAAATTTTATTTACCTCACAGAGTATCTAGTTTGTCCAAAGAAAAAATGATATTCTATAAATTTAGAATACCATTTTCTTACCTAAATATATCTACATATTGTCTTTTCCACATCTCGAACAATGGTTTGAACCATTTGGTAATTCTGCTCCACAATTAATGCAATATTTAACAGAATCAGTAATTGGTTGCACATTGTTTGGTGTTTGTGGTATAAATTGTTGTGTATACATTGAATTAGAATCAGAATTTACTGTTTGTTGTACATTTTGATTATTTGAATACATATTTGGTGTTGATTGACCATATTGTGAATTATCAAATGCTTGATTAAATTGTTGGTTCTGATATGAATTATTTGCTGATTGATTATATTGTCCATTGCCATATCCACCCATTGGTTGTTGTCCATATTGTTGATTTTGATAAAATCCATTATTAGGATTTGAGTATGAATTCATATTATTATTTTGATTATCATTTTTGAAAATAAAATCTTTCATTGGATTTTGACCAACATATGTTGCACTACCAAATCCTAACATAGGATAAAATATTACTGGTAAAAATATAAGACCAGCTGCATATCCATCGGATTTATTAAAACTACGAGCTAAACTTACATTTAATAAAACTTGGAAATAAATAACTGCTGCAAGACTTACTAAAGATCCAATAATTGGTATAATATTTAAAAATCCACTTAAGAAGACAATTAAAATCCATAGTGGATTAACTCCAACCATTTTACATAATTCATAAACATTATATATAGGAATTAAAGATGCCCATCCTGGTTTTCCACCTTTTTTTAATATTTTCCAATAAGCTATCAATACAACAATACTTACTATTCCTAATATTAATAAAAACACTCCCATTGCTGCCAAAATAGTCGTAATCATTGCTGCAACGCCGTCATTTGCAGTAGAAAACGTACTATCAACATAATAATCGTTATACACTATATCACTCCTCCTACTTTAATAATAACACAAGATTCTACTTTTTTCTACAGTTTTTTATTTTTTTGTATAAAAACTAATCATATTATTATATTAAATTATATTTTCATCATCCAATGTTTCTTCTTCACTCTTAATTGTACTTACATACTTGTTTTTTAAAAGTTTATCATAATATATTACTCTATTTTTCCAA
>CALVSD010000052.1 GCA_944358805.1 uncultured Bacilli bacterium | reverse complement strand
AAAATGTAAACATTTGTTTGTCAATAATTTTAGTGAATAAATGGCACAAAAATCGAACTTTCCTTATAAATAAAAAATTCTTAGAAAGAAGGTTTGTGGAAGAAGAAAAAAACATATTAGAAATAGATACTAATAATTGTACTAATAATGATAATTCTTGCCTATGCCAAGTTATACAATGTTTAACCAATAATTGTAAACAAGGTCCGACTGGGCCTACAGGTCCTTGTGGTGATTGTGGATCAACAGGTCCGACTGGACCTCAAGGTAGAACAGGAAATACCGGTGCTGACGGAATAGAAGGTCTGACTGGACCAACTGGAGCCACTGGAGCTACTGGGCCTAAAGGAGATAATGGGCCATCATTCAATAGTTATGCTATGGTACATGATGAAAGTAATCTGTTATCCCTAAAAATACTCCATTTACTTTTGATACAACGAATTTATCAAATAATATTACATACAATTCATGAACTGGAGATTTCTTTATACCAGATGAAGGAATATATATTATCCACTGGTGGGTTAACGTAAAAAATTATAATAATAACATTGGTGATTGTCAAGAAAAACCACTATCAATTGAATTACATAGATTTTGGCCTAGTGATGAATTAATCGCCCATTCATCTACACACAATAAACTTGATTGTTGTGGATCTGGTACTATTAATGGTAACGCAATATTCTCTGCTCCACCAGGAACAAGTTATAGATTTATAAATTCTTCTGATGTTGATTTACAATTAATTCCAAACGATTTATATTCTGCATGTGTATCTATTAATAGAATAAACTAAAGACTTGATTTTAAATCAAGTCTTTTTTCTAATATTCAAAAAATAATCCTTCTTCTTTTAATTTACTTACCATATCTAAGTGTTCTTCATATGTTTTAGTAAAATAAGTTTTTTTATTTTTATCTGCTACAAAATAATAATAATCATGTTCTGTAGGTTCTAATACCGCTTCAATAGATTCAATTGAAGCAATACATATTGGACTTACTGGAAGAGACTTAAATGTAGAGCATCTCGTATTGTAATTATTACAATCGTTAAGTTCTGCTTTTGTTAAATCTCTTTCACTCATATCTAACTTTATTCCATAATATGTAGTAACATCACTACCTAAAGTCATATCAGAATTAAGTCTATTATAAAATACACCTGCTACTCCATTTCTATCTGATGAACTAGCACCTTCTAATTCTACTATTGAAGATAATGTAAGAATTTCATGAATAGATAAATCACTATTATTAAATTTTTCTTTATATGGTGTTAATTTATCATTCATTTCATCTAACATCTTTTTAAATATTTCTTTAACACTTACATCTTTATTCATAAATATATAAGTATCAGGATACAAATACCCTTCTAACGAATAATATATTTTACTATTTTTAATATCATCAGTTATAAACCAATAACTAGCAATAAGTTCATCTAAATATTCATCATCTTTAAGTAAATTATATACATCTTCTTCACTATTATTAGTATTCTCACTTATTAGACTAGCTATTTTTCTCATATTAATACCCTCTTTAAAAGTAATTTTAACTTCATCAGGGTTATAATCATTACCACTTTCTAATATTTCTACTATCTTTTTAACTCCCATATTTTCACTAAGTTCATAAGTAGAAGCTTTTAAATTAGTTTTACCAGTTAATTTAACATATACTTTAAACATAGTTTCATCTCTAATTAAATTATTTTCTTTTAATGTATTAGCAATATCACTAATACCACCTTTTTCAATTACTACTGTTTTAAGAGTATTGTTCTTAGATACTGGTCCAATTTGATAATTAAAATAACTACATACAAAAATTATTAAAGCAGAAGTTAGTATCAACATTGCTAGTGCCATATTCCTAAATATTCTCATATAAATACCTCACAAAAGAAAAAGACTAATTGTCTGTTTTCTCTTCTTTCTTTTTATTTTCTTCTTGTATAGATTCTAATATAGTTTCAACTATCTTCCATTCTCTTTCTGTTTCTATTGGCATAAGTTCTGTATTTTCTTTATTTGGATCAAATATAGAAGCATATACTTTAATATTACCAGATTCATCAAAACTGTTATCTGTATACACAATATAATTCTTTTTAGTTTCATCACTTTCAAAAGTAAATAAAACTTCACAAGTTATTTCTTTTCCTTCATTATCAAGTACTGTAAATGTATTTTCTTTATTCATTAATTTCATTCCTCTTTCTATCTATATAACTTTGTAGTATCAATAAAGCAGCCATTCCATCAACCTTTTTCTTTCTTTTTTTTCTACTAACATTTGCACTTATTAATACATTATTAGATATAACTGAAGTAAGTCTCTCATCCATAAGTTCTACTTTTATATCTATATTATCTTCTAGTTTTTTCTTAAAGTCTATGGTAATTTCTGCTCTTTTACCAATAGTATTATTCATGTTTTTAGGAAATCCCAATACTATTACACTAATATCTTCTTCTTTTACTATATTTTTAATTTCTGGAATCAAACTATCATAATCATCTTCTTTAAAAAATATAGTTTTATATATTGATGCAATCATATTAGTTCTATCACTTATTGAAATACCTAAAGTTTTACTTCCTAAATCAAGTCCTAAATATCTCATTTTATATATTCCTTTAACATAATTTCTACTATTTTATTTCTATCTAACTTACTAATCTTACTTCTAGATTCCTTATAACTAGATATATATCCTAAGTCTCCACTTATTAAATAACCTACTAATTGTTTAATAGGATCATACCCTCTTTCTTCTAAATTAACATATACCTCTTTTAATGTACTATGTACATTTCCTTCGTCCATTAAACCACCTCAATTATATATTAATTTTATCATAAGTTCTTTACTATGACAATATTATAATTATCTTTTATATGAAAATCTCGCGAAGGATACCCCCTTCACGAGTATTAATTACAATCATCACAAGATATTGTATAAGGATCATCAAATGTTCCTGAACCGCCAGTTACATAGACAGAAGATTTAAGATAGAAGGTTGGACGAGCGCCGAAGCCGTAATAGGCACTGTCGCTGTACACGCCGCCATAGTTATTCACGTAAAACGCGCTAGTCGCGCTATTAGATAATGGAGTTATTGTCCATTCAATTCCATTGTACAGCCAGTTTTGATTTCCAAAGTAACTAGAACTTCCGGTTGTAGTACTAGTACTATTATAGTATCCACTTGCATACATATAGTCTGATACATACATTAGTCCTATTTTTGCATTAGTACTTGTCGCATATGCCCCCGAATTTGCACTCATACATCCAGAATATTGTCCTCTTTCACATAAGTAAAAGTTTTGTTTTGATAAATTACTACTAGAGTGTCCATATAAGTACCATGTCACTTCTTCAATATAATTTTGCAAACTAGCATCTATTCCATATCCCACTATATCAGCGCAATCATTGGTTCGGTAATTAGTATTAGTATAGTAATATGTCCACGAGCTACAACTTCCATAGGTACTAGAAGTATCAGTTTTATTATAAAAATATTCATTTAATAATACATTTAAGTTAGCTTTTACTCCCGTTGTTACCCCTGTCCAATCATTACCATAATTAGAATATGTTTCTGATGTATTACCAGTATTATAAGCACCCCAAGAATAACTTCCTAAGATTCTACTCCTAATTAATTTTACTAACATCTTCCCTTCTTGTCCATGAGAATTAGAATCAAATACCCCAATTATCCTATATAAATCATCATTAAATGATACATAATTATTAACGTTAGCACCAATATACCTATATTCATGATTATTAGTATAATATACTCCTGAATCTCCTGCATTCCAAGTATCTCCTTTACTTTGAGCAATTACCGTATCAGCAAGAGTATCTCCGATAGCATATGTTTTATTATTTTTACTTAATAATAAAGACAATATAATTATAAATATTATTAATAAAACTATACTTATAATTATTATTACTTTTTTCTTATTCATAATAATTCCCTCTTTTCCATTTATATAAGATATTATCTAAAGTACTATTTAAAATATATTTTAAATAATATAATTTATAATTATTATCTTCATATTTTTTTACTATTACATCCAAGTTATCTAATATAACATAATTTATATGTAATTTTTTTAACTTATTTATATCTTTAAAACTAACTAATTTATTATTTATATAAGTATATAATTTATTCTTAATTAAAAGTATTATTACATAATCTTTATAACATTTTTTAGCAAATTTATATCTATTTAATTTACCCATAATTCTCCTTTAGTATATCTATAGATACCTTATATAAATAAGGTATCGTCTATACTTTATATTTAGGATTATTGATCCTTGGATAATCTATGTCTCTTATATCTATCAAAGTATACCCTTAAACATACAATTCCCAAATAATAAGAGTCTCTAAAAGCGCCGTAGCCGTTATAGGCATTGTTGTTGTTCACGTTGCCATTGTTATTCACGTTAAACGCGTTAGTCGTGCTTTAAATAAAGATTACCCAATATATTTATCTATAATTCTAGATACTTTTATTTTATCATATTTAAAAGTATTTTGGTAGTTATTTACACTACTAAAATAACTTTTAAATGATATATAATTATTTTTATATAAATAATTACTTTTCTTTAAATTCTTTCTTATCTTATTTATAGTATCTCGTCTTAATTTAATAATAGTTTTATTATTAATTACTTTAAACTTATACTGTAAGAAAACAAATCCTTCTTTAGAACTAGTAATCATTGTTTTCTTAGTATTAAGTTCTAATTTATATACATTATTTAATATATACTCTATTCTTTTTAAAGCAGATTTTAAATACTCTTTATCTTTATGCATAATAATATAATCATCCATATAAAACACAGAGTGTTTTAGTTTTAATTTATGGATTATATAGTTATGTAGTTTATATAAATAAAATATTGCTAAAAACTGATTACTAACGAGTCCTATTGCTAATCCTTTATCTTTATTATATAAAGGTAATTCCTCTATTTCTCTACTTCTATTACTATTTCGTTTTATTTCATTGTCTTTTAATTTATTAATAGTATTATTTATATAACTATAGTTAGTACTATCTATAGTTAATTCTATTAAGTGATATTCTATATCACTTAATTTATCTTTAATCATACTTTTTAATACAATATGATCTATACTATAAAAGTATTTTCTTAAGTCTATTTTTAATATATAAAATATTTTATTATTTTGCTTCTCTTCTTCTATATATTTTTTTATTAAATCTATCCCATAACTAGTACCAAATTTTTTTCTAGTAGCAACATTTCTATTATCTAAATATTTAGTTAATTTAGGTTCTAACACATACTTAGTTAAATAATGATTAATTATTTTATCATAAATACCTACTGACATTATTATTCGATATTTAGGTTCTTTAATTAAGAATATATTATATTTAATATAATTAAAGTTACCAAACTTTAATGTATCATAGATACTTCTAATATAAGTAATCTTATACTTTTCAAATTCATTAATTTTTTTCTTATTTCTTACTTTTTTAACTAACTCTTCATTATATATACTAAGTATCTTACTAATAGTAACATCATTCATTACTATTCATCCAACCTTTAGTCATCTTAATTATTTCTTCTAATTTTTTAGAATAATTGTATAGCTGTTTTTCACTAATATATTTATAGACATATGCTCTTTCTAAATAGAAATCAATCATACTAAGTCTTGAAAATATATCTTGTTGATATTTCTTTTTATCTTCGATATTAGTAATAGTATTAGCTAAATATACTAAGTGTAATACTTCTGTTATATCATCTCGAAATTTATCTCGATTATAAAAATCATATCTCGGAATATTTTCAAGTATTTTTTCACTTTCTAATATAAAAGTTTTAATTTTCGTAACTAACTTAAACTTATCTTCCTTAAAGTTCATTGTTAATTACCTCAATTAATCTTTCTAATAGTTTATAATCTTCTATTTCGTCTATTTTCTTTTTTATTATTTCTACTTTATCAGTAAGTTCTAAATATTCAATAGCTTTTCCCAATACCTTATGATAATTATTTAGTTTATCAAACTTTTTAACAATGGGATTTCTATCCTTATATATAATTTGATAATTAATCTTTTCATTATCTAAAGTATTTATAACTTTAACAAGTCCCGTTTCGGGAAAACCTGATTTGTCATCTTTAAGTATCTTATAATTAAATAAATAATGAAAGATAAAAGCATCATCATTATATACATTATAAAATTTACCATTTTTAAATATTAATAAATAATCTTTATTGTATTGTATTGTATTGTATTGTATTGTATTGTATTGTCATTCATTTTTTCTCTCCTTTTATTGCCGCGGAAGAAATACCTTCCACGGCTTTTATTTTTTCTATTGCATAGTTATTACATATGGATTTTCAAAAGTGCCATTACCTCCAATTATATTGACTGAAGATTTGAGATAGAATGTCGGACGAGCGCCGTAGCCGAAATAGGCATGGTTGGCGTGCACGCGGCCATAGAAATTCACGTAAAACGCGCCAGTCGTGCTATTAGATGATGGAGTTATTGTCCATTCAATTCCCTTGTACAACCAGTTTTGATTTCCAAAGTAATAAGAACTTCCGGTTGTAGTACTAGTACTATTATAGTATCCACTTGCATACATATAGTCTGATACATACATTAGTCCTATTTTTGCATTAGTACTTGTCGCATATGCCCCCGAGTTGGCACTCATACATCCAGAATATTGTCCTCTTTCACATAAGTAAAAGTTTTGTTTTGATAAATTATTACTAGAGTATCCATATAAGTACCATGTAACATTTTCTATATAATCTCTATATTCACTAGAAATACCATATCCTACAATATCACTACAATTATTAGTTCTATAATTAACATTAGTACCATAATATGTCCAGGCACTACAATCCCCATATACACTAGAAATATTAGTCTTATTATAGAAGTATTCATTTAGTAAAATATTTAAGTTTGATTTTACTCCTGTTGTATTTCCTGTCCAATCATTACCATAATTAGAATATGTTTCTGATGTATTACCAGTATTATAAGCACCCCATGAATAACCACCAATAGGATTAGCACTAATCAATTTAACTAAATATTCTCCTTCTACTCCATGTGAATTTTCATCAAAAACTCCTATTATCCTATATAAATCATTATTAAAACTAACATAGTTATTAACATTAGCTCCTATATATCTATATTCATGATACTTAGTTTCTCCTGTAGTTTCATCTACATAACTATTAGTAGCAAATACTCCACTTGCTCCACTTTCCCAAGTATCACCTTGGCTTAAACTAATTATCTTATCAGTAGCTTTCTCTACATCTCCAGCATCAACTTGAAGTTCTCCACTAAAGCTTTTACCCATCATATCAATTGGATTTTCCATATGTCCATCTATATATATTATAAATTTAAAATATGTATCTCCTTTAGCAACTTCTATTCCTCCACCAATTGACATATATCTTACAGAAGCATCTTTAAAACTACCACTTACTACTTCTTTAAAAACATTATTATCAGTAGAAGATAATAATACATATTTAAAGCTTTCTTCTTTAAGTTCATCAGGAATATTAGTTATATTTAATCCTATATTAAACACTATAGTAGACTCTGACTTATTTTTTATTGTAAATGTAGTAGATTCTCCATCATTATAATTTAAAACAGGTCCTATGTTATCTACATTTATATCATTACCTGTTTCAAATTTAACATCTGCTAAATTTCCAATAGTTAAAGTTAGTTCTGTATCTCCCTCACTAGAACTACTCCATGTAAACCACGCAAATGTTGCTAGAGAAGATATTGCTATTATCGATAATACTAAGCTTAATATCACTGTATTTCTCTTCATAATATCATCCTTTCTTAGCCAAATAACTTGTCTTCGTCACCTTCACAATATCCTTCCCCTATTTTTTCTCCTTCAACAAATTCTTTACCCATAACATTACAACTAGCTTTAGTTACAGCATCCTTAAGATAACCTCCAAACACTTTAACAAGTCCTATTGCTAATACTGTAATTAAAGAAATAATTAAAATATACTCTACTAATGTTTGACCTTTGTTATTTAATTTCATATAAAAAACGCTCCTTTACTATATATTAATTATATAATTAAGTAGCGTTAAAGTCAATTTATTTTAGATGATTATCTATCTTTTTCATTTCACGCTTTTTTATTTCAATATTATTTATTTTTCTTTTTCCATTATATTTTTTATTTTATCTATATCAGTAAAGAATAAATTAACTCCTTTAGATTTTAATTTCATTAAATATCTAAATTTTTGTAATATCTCATCTTTTAATGATTTAACAACTTTAGCAGGTTTTCCGTTATCAAGCAGGTGTGCATGATCGATATATTTTTCTAATGTAGGAAAAGCATTTTGTAATAAAATAACTGAATCTTTGCCCAATATTTCTCTAATAAGTATAGTATCACAACGACCATACTTATTCACTTTACTATTAATAATTTTTCTATATTTTTCAACTTTACTACTTAAAGGAATAAACCACAAAATATCTTTATCTTTAATAGTAAAATACGTAGGGCGCTTTTTACCACGTTCGTGATTTGTCATTAAATTTTCATCATCAACAACATCAAAATATTCATCTTTTATATGATATATATATCCAGTTTTAACTTTCATTAAACTATCAACTCCAGTATTTACATTTTAACATAAATAAAAAGAAAACTCTACCAAATTGATAGAAGTTTTCATACATTTTCATTCGGGATAATTTATTACTCGCACCACCCGAGAGCGAGAAACATTGTCGCCCGGAATAATTTATTACTCGCACCATCCGGGAGCGAGAACATTTTCTTATTAATGCATT
>CALVSD010000051.1 GCA_944358805.1 uncultured Bacilli bacterium | reverse complement strand
GAAAACATCAATTTATATTATAGCAAGACTTATTTCAGTTTTTTACAAAAAAGCGGAATTCCAAATTAAAATTAACGTAATATTGTTTTAGTAGTACTTATTTATTCTATTATATTTATTTTTGTGATAAAATATTTATATGGGGTGAATAAAATGAATATTGATATTATACAAGTTGGTGAGTTATATACTAATTGTTATATATTAACTATTAATGATGATGTGTTAGTAATAGATCCAGGAGATGAATATTTTAAAATAAAAGATAAAATAAAAGATAAGAACTTACTTGGAATATTAATTACTCATAGACATTTTGATCATATTGGGGCATTAGATCAATTAGTTAATGAATATAATGTAGATGTATATGATATAAATAATTTAAAAGAAGAGGAATATAAAATAGGTAACTTTAACTTTAAAGTAATTTATACTAAAGGACATACATATGATTCTATTACTTTTAATTTTTATAAAGATAAAGTTATGTTTTGTGGAGACTTTATCTTTAAAGATACAATAGGAAGATGTGATTTTGCTAATAGTAATATTAGTGATATGAAAAAATCTATAGAAAAAATTAAAACTTATGATGATGATATAATAATTTATCCAGGGCATGGCCCTAAAACTACTTTAGGATATGAAAAAGAGAATAATTATTATTTTAATAATATATGGTAGAAAGAAAGGAAAAATAATATGGAAAAAATAAAAATAGGTATTTATGGATATGGTAATTTAGGAAAAGGTGTAGAGATAGCACTTAAAAATAATTCTGATATGGAACTTGTTGGAGTTTTTACAAGAAGAGATCCTGATTCTATAGAAACTATATTTGATGATACAAAAGTTTATTCAGCTAAAGAAATTAATAACATGAAAGGTAAAATTGATGTTATGGTATTATGCGGAGGGTCTGCAACTGATTTACCTGTTCAAACTCCTGAAATAGCAAGTATGTTTAATGTTGTTGATAGTTTTGACAATCATGCTAATATTGAAAAACATTTTAATAATGTTAATCAGGTAAGTAAGGAGAATAATACTCTAGCGTTAATTTCATGTGGTTGGGATCCAGGGCTATTTTCTTTAAATAGAGCTTTATTTGAAGCTGTGTTACCTAATGGAACAAATTATGTGTTTTATGGAAGAGGACTAAGTCAAGGGCATTCTGATGCAATTAGAAGAATAAAAGGTGTAAAAAAAGCAGTACAATATACAGTACCTTATGAGGAGTCTGTAAAAAAGGTAAAAAACGGGGAAGATCCACAATTCTCATCAGTTAGAGAAGTTATGTGGCGTGAATGCTTTGTAGTATTAGAAGAAGAAGCAGACTCTAGTAAAATAGAGAAAGAAATAAAAGAAATGCCAAATTATTTTGAACCTTATAATACAGAAGTGCATTTTATAAGTGAAGAAGAATTTAATAAAAATCATATTGGAATGCCTCATGGTGGTTTTGTTTTAAGAAGTGGTAAAACAGGAGAAAATACTAAACAAATTGCTGAATTTTCTTTGAATTTAGAATCTAATCCTGAATTTACAGCAAGCGTTTTAGTTGCTTATGCAAGAGCTGTATATAAATTAAGTAAGGAAGGTAAAACAGGAGCTCTTACCGTTTTGGATATTCCAATTGCTTATTTAACTAATAAAACCCAAAAAGAATTATTAAATTCTACATTATAAGAAAGAAGATGATATAATGAAAAAAACTATATTTACAGGATGCGGAACAGCAATAGCCACTCCATTTACAGCAAGTGGAATTAATTATGATGCTTTTGGTGAATTAATAGAGGACCAAATTAAAAATAATATAGATGCTATTATTGTTTGCGGTACAACAGGTGAATCTGCAACAATGTCAAAAGAAGAAAAAAAAGAAATAATTAAATATGCAATAAATAAAATAAACAAAAGAACTAAAGTAGTAA
Organism: uncultured Bacilli bacterium; assembly: GCA_944358805.1. GTDB lineage: Bacteria > Bacillota_I > Bacilli_A > RF39 > UBA660 > CALVVX01. The sequence continues at coordinate 7,144 of CALVSD010000051.1, read as the reverse complement.
TAGGAACTGGTAGTAATAATACAAAAAATGCTATTGAGATGTCTAAATTTGCAGAAGAAGCAGGAGCAGATGCTTTGTTGGTAGTAACTCCATATTATAATAAAACAACTCAAGCAGGGTTAATAGCACATTATAAAGCAATTTCTGAAAGTGTTAATATACCAATAATAATGTATAGTGTTCCTAGTAGAACAGGGGTAAATATATTACCAGAAACATGTTTAGAATTATCTAAAATAGATAATATTGTTGCTATAAAAGAAGCTAGTGGAAATATTTCACAGGTAGCTAAAATTGCTAGTTTATGTGGTGATAATTTGGATATTTATTCAGGAAATGATGATCAAATTATTCCAGTACTTTCATTAGGAGGAAAAGGAGTAATATCTGTACTTTCTAATATAATGCCAAAGTATACTCATGACATGGTTTATAAATATTTAAATGGAGAATTACAAGAAGCTACAAAAATGCAATTAGAAGCTTTAGAATTAATTGATATGCTATTCTGTGAAGTAAATCCAATACCTGTAAAATATGCTTTAAATGTTATCGGATACGATTATGGTATACCAAGATTGCCTCTTGTGGAATTATCTAAAGATAAGCAAGAGAAAATGGTAAAAGTATTAAAGAAAATGAATATGTAAGTAGAAGCTCATTACTATGAATTAGTAATGGGCTTTTTTCAAATTTGAAATTTTACTAATAATGTGGTATTATATATACATTGCAAGGGGGTAAGTTAAGATGCAAGGAGAATATGAAAAAATAAATTCACTTAGAATCATTAGAGTTGCTAAAAATCTTAATCAAGAAGATTTTGCTAAATATTTTTTGTGTACTAAAGCTTATATAAGTAGTGTTGAACACGGCAATAAAAAAATGAGTTTAACCACTTTGAGAAGTGGTTTAAATAAAATTAATATTTCTACTTCCGACTATTTTGTTCTTGAAGAGTTAAGAGATTATTTAATTAATATGCATGTTGATAGAAATTATATGTATAGATGTATGCTAGCTAAAGCATTAGGAATGGTTAGTCCTGAATTAAAGGAACAGGCTGAATCGTTAGTAAGTGAAATGTTACAAAAAACACCTAAACATAGATAGGCAAGGGATTTATTATGATTGAATTGATTAGTGAACTATTTAAAAACAATTATTCATATACAGAGTATAAAGGAAAGTTAAAAGAAGTATTAGTAAATTGTATGAAACTTAATATATGTGATAGCAAACAAGATGATTTAAACTGTGAAATTATTGATGGTAATGATGTGCTTATTTCATCTAGTTATTATAACACTATTTATTTAAGTAAAGACTTAGTAAAGATCTTATATAATGGTGATAGAATTTCTTGGATTTATATATTTTATGAATTAGAATTGATTAGACAAAAAAGTTATTTATATAAGGGAGTCCCTGATTATGATATTAATAAAATTTTAAAGGAAATGATACTCTTAAATAACACCAATTTATATAATTTTTCTATAGAAAAAATAAGAAGTTTTTATCATTCAGAAATACAGGCTAGTACTAATACGTTTTTAAATATGTTACTTCTATTTAAAAGTATAGGATCGCCTTTAACAGTAGAAGAAATAAATGTTATTAAAGAAAGTTTAATGTATGATGATAAAGCTAAAGATGAAGAATTGATGCTTAGTTCTTTAGATGATGAAAATGTTAGAATTAGTATGGAAAATCTTTTTGATATGAACCTTTATTTTCATCCAGAATGGTTAGAAATGTTTCCTCAACTTAAATTAGAATATTATATGAGTGCTGCTGGTGTAATAAAAAGAGATTCTTATGAATTATTAATGCTAAAAAGGGAAGAAACAAATAACAATAGAAAATTATATATAAATAAACTATTGGGAAATAATTTAGAGAAAAAGAAAAGGTTATTAAATTGATAGAAAAGCATATTTTAAATAAATTACATGATTTATCTAATTCAAAATTTAGAAGTAGTTTTAAATTAAAAGATAGTGATAAAAAATATGTAAATGAAAAAGGATTAGATAAAATAAAAGAACATGCATATGATTTTATAGGTAAAAGATTAGCTCCCAAATATATACCTAATGATGGTAAACAGACTCCTATGAAAGGGCATCCTGTATTTATAGCACAACATGCAACAGCCACTTGTTGTAGAAAATGTTTACGAAAATGGCATAAAATAGATGAAAATAAGGAATTAACAGATTTAGAAATTGATTATGTTGTAGAATTAATAATGCAGTGGATAAGAATAAATATGTGAAAGTAGAGTATTATATGAATATTAAGGAAATACTAATGGAAGATGATATAGTTAAATCTATTAATAACAACTTAGAAGAACTATTGTTATTAATACCAGAAATTAAATATATGATTGGTTTTGAACATAAACATCCTCATCATCATTTGGATGTGTGGGAACATACTTTATTATCTTTGAGCAATTCACCTAAAGACTTTGAAATTAGATTATGTCTTTTATTACATGATATAGGTAAACCTTTTTCGTATGTTGATGGCCCAATTAGACATTTTCCTAATCATCCTATAGTTTCAGCTCAGATAGCAAGTCGAGTTTTACATCGTTTAGGTGCTGACAATAATTTTATCGATGAAGTTTGTTATTTAATTAGTATGCATGATACAGCAATAACAAAAGAAGAAATTAATTCTAATTATACTCTTGCATATAAAAGATATAAAATTCAAATATGTGATGCTTTAGCGCACCATCCGTTGAAACTAGAAAAGAGAATTAAATATTTAGAGAAAATTAAGAAATTATTAACAGATATATAGTAAGGTGATATTATGTTTAAATTATGTTCAAAATATAAGCCTAGTGGTGACCAGCCACAAGCAATTAAAAAACTAGTTGATGGGATTAATAATGGTAAGAAGGAACAAGTATTATTAGGAGCAACTGGTACAGGTAAAACATTTACAATAGCTAATGTTATAAAAGAAGTAGATAAGCCAACTTTAGTTTTAGCTCATAATAAAACATTAGCGGGTCAATTATATTCAGAGCTTAAAGAGTTATTTCCGGAAAATAGAGTAGAATATTTTGTTTCATATTATGATTATTATCAACCAGAAGCATATGTCCCTTCTACTGATACATATATAGAAAAAGATTCTTCAATTAATGATGAAATAGATGAATTGAGACATGCTGCAACATCATCTTTATTATCAAGACGTGATGTAATAGTGGTAGCTTCAGTATCTTGTATCTATGGTATTGGTGAAGTTGAAGAATATAAAAAGAAAATGTTAATTCTAAATAAAGGAGATATTATTGAAAGAGATATTGTTTTAAAAAAATTAGTTGATATGCTTTATGAAAGAAATGACATGGATTTAAAAAGAGGAACCTTTAGAGTAAAGGGTGACTCAATTGAAATAGTTCCTGCATATGAAAGAAAAAATGGAATACTAATTGAATTTTTTGGTGATGAAATAGATAGAATAAGTGAATTTGATACTATAACAGGTAAAATTATTAAAGATAAAAAAAGCATATCTATATTTCCGGCATCTCACTTTGTAACTAGTGATGATAAATTAAAAATAGCGGTAAAAAACATTAAAGAAGAATTAAATGAAAGATTAGAATTTTTTAAAGAACATAATAAATTAATTGAAGAACAACGTCTTAGGGAACGAACTAATTATGATATGGAAATGCTTTTGGAAACAGGATTCTGTAGAGGAATAGAAAATTATTCTAGGCATATAGCATTAAAAAAAGAAGGAGAAACACCTACTACATTAATGGATTTCTTTCCTAAAGATTATCTATTAGTTATTGACGAATCTCATGTAACTTTACCTCAAGTAAGGGGAATGTTTAATGGTGATAGAGCTCGAAAACAAAATTTGGTAGACTATGGCTTTAGATTACCTAGTGCTCTTGATAATAGACCTCTTAAGTTTGATGAATTTGAAAAAAAGATTAATCAAGTAATTTATGTATCAGCAACTCCCGGAGATTATGAACTTGAAAATACAAATGGAGAAATTATTGAACAAATAATAAGACCAACTGGATTATTGGATCCGACAATTGAAGTAAAACCTACTAAAAATCAAATAGATGTATTAGTAGAAGAAATAAATAATAGAATAGAAAATAATGAAAGAGTATTAATTACAACTTTAACTATTAGAATGGCAGAGGAATTGTCTAATTATTTAAAGAGTATTGATATTAAAGTAGCATATCTTCATAATGAGATAAAAACTTTACAAAGATTACAAATTATTAGAGATTTACGACTAGGTAAGTATGATGTAGTAGTAGGAATTAACTTGTTAAGAGAGGGAATAGATATCCCCGAAGTTAGTTTAATAGCAATAATGGATGCGGATAAACAAGGATTTTTAAGAAGTTCTAGAAGTTTAATTCAGACAATAGGAAGATGTGCAAGAAATGCAAGAGGTCACGTTATAATGTTTGCAGACACTATTAGTGAAGCCATGCAAATAGCTATTAAAGAAACTGAGAGAAGAAGAAAAGTTCAAGAAGAGTATAACAAAGTTCACAATATAACCCCTAAAACAATACAGAAAGAAATAAGAGATGTTGTTACAAACGAATTAGAAGTAAAAGAAAACAAAAAAATAAAAATGACAAAGAAAGATAAAACAGACTTAATTGATAGACTAAATAGAGAAATGAGAATGGCAGCAAAAAATTTGGATTTTGAAAAAGCAATGGAATTAAGGGATGCTATCTTTGAACTAGAAAGTGAGTGATTTTATGCAACCTGAAGAAAAAATTAATTATGGTTTAAAGTTTTTAGAATTAAGAAAATTATTAAAAATAAGTCAAAAAAATTTTGCAAGAATGGCATCTATGACTCAACAAGAATTAGATGAATTTGAAAAAAATGAGGATCAAGATTTGATGTTTAATAGATTGAGAGTATGCATAGCATTAGAAAGATTAATAAATCACAAACATGAAAATTATCCCTCAATAATTGTTGATCAAATAGTTGCAACAATACAAATAATTAATCCTTTTAATTCGTTAAATAATTTTATAGAGTTATCAATGGATTTAAAACCAGCTTATGATAATATATTAAATTGCAGTAAACAAAGGATAAAAAAATTAAGAGGAAAATAGTAATTTTAAAGATATATCACAAAAAAAGAATATATCTTTTTTTAATTGTAAATGTTATAATTGATTTGAAAGGGTGAGATAACATGAAAATAGCAATAATGTATAAAAGTGTTACTGGAAATACTAACAAAATAGCAGAGCAAATAAAAAATACTTTAAAAGATAAATATATAGTATATTATGGAGATCCTAATGCAGAAATAGATGCTGATATATATTTTATTGGTTCTTGAATTTTTAAAGGAGACGTTGTAAAAGAAGTAGCAGAAGTTTTGAAAAAATTAAAAAATAAGAAAATAGCAATTTTTGGAACAGCAGGCTTTGGAGGAAGTGAAGAATATTTTAATAAACTATATGAAAGGTCAAAAGCAAATATTGATAGTTCAAATCATTTATTAGGATACTTCTACTGTCAAGGAAAGATGCCAATGACAGTTCGTGATAAATATATTGATTTAATTAAACAAAATCCTGAAGATAAGAATTTACAGGTTAGTTTAGATAACTTTGATAAAGCTTTGACACATCCTAATAAAGAAGACTTAGATAATGTTAGAGCTTGGGTGCAATTAGTTACAAAGTAGATTTAATTTTATATAAAATTATTCTTAAAGAATAGTTTTTGCGTTTTTATTCCTAACTGAAAACAAAAACGCAAAAAACATAGTTTTAAAAACGCATGTATTTATTTTGACGTTTTTACCAGTTAATTTACATCTTAAAGTATACATGATATAATTTAGATAAGGACGTGAAATATGGAATTAATAAAAGTAGGTAAAAAAACTTATTATATTAATAATCCTACTAATATAGGAATATATAAAGTAGATGATAATAATATTTATTTAATTGATAGTGGCAATTCTAAAGATGCCGGTAAAAAGATATTAAAAATTATTAATGAGCAAGGATGGAATGTAAAAGGAATTATAAATACCCATTCTCATGCTGATCACATTGGTGGTAACAAAATTATTGAAGATAGAACAAGTTGTGATATTTATTCTTCTAATATTGAACAGTGTTTTGTAAAATATCCAGTTTTAGAGTCATCACTATTATATGGAGGATGTCCATTTAAAAGTTTAACAGGTAAATTTTTCCAAGCCCAGAAGTCTAATGCAAAAAATATTGAAGAAAGTAATGTTTTAGGAATTGAATATATTCCTTTGAAAGGGCATTCAATTGATATGATAGGAATAAAAACTAGTGATGATATAATATTTATAGGAGATTCTTTATTTAGTAACGATACTATTAATAAGTATCATGTATTCTTTATTTATGATGTAAAAGAATATTTAAATACACTTTCTTACTTAAAAACTTTAAAGTGTAAGTTATTTATTCCGTCGCATTGTGAAGCCACTAATAACATTGATGAATTAATCCAGTTAAATAAAAATAAAATAGAAGAAATATTAAATGTAATTTATGATTATTGTAGTAATAATGTTACATTTGAAGAAATATTAAAATATATTTTTGATAAGTATTCCTTAAATATGGATGCTTATCAATATGTACTAGTTGGTAGTACTATAAAATCATATTTGTCTTATTTATATGATGAAAATAAAATTATGTATGAATTTATAGATAATAAAATGATATGGAAACAAGTAGGTGAAAGATAGGTATATTTAGAAGAATTGAAATTTTTAGAATATCTGTTTTGGAGAAAATCAAGAATATTTTTACAAATTATATGAAATGACAAAGAATAATATGGTTATCTTAAACCAAACATTAGGATATTTCTATTGTTAAGGTGCACACCTATGACAGTTCGTAATAGATATGTGGATCTAATTAAATAAAATTCTAAAGATAAAAATAGATATTATTAAAGATATATAGTAGGAAAGGGATGATAAATATGGGATATATAAATTCTATTAAAACCGCAATATTTATTTTCCCTTTTATTGCATTTATTTTCACTCTTCCTTTTGTTTTACATCAATATCATAAATATGGTTC
>CALVSD010000050.1 GCA_944358805.1 uncultured Bacilli bacterium | reverse complement strand
AAGTTAAGCACTTCAGCGCCGAAGATAGTGTTTCGCGAAAATAGGTCGTTGCTAATATTTTTTTTATTATATTTTTTTGTTATATATACTTTGGTATATATTTTTTTTATGGGAAATTGTGGGAAGGTATTGACACAAAGTGTTTATTAGATATATAATGTTAGACGTCTAATGAGGTGTATAATGGGAAATTACGATTATATATATGATGTTTTCAAAGAAATATTACAATTAAATTATAAGATTAATTATAAAGAATTATTAGATATTAATTTATATCCTGGACAACCGATATTATTGGAAAATATTTTTAAAAAAGAAGGAATTACTCAGAGTGAATTATCTAATATTTCATTAAAAAAACCAGCTACAATTACTACAATGATAAATAGACTTGAACACATTGGTTATATTAATAGAGTAAGTGATGACAGTGATAAGAGAATAGTTAGATTATATCTAACAGATTTAGGTAGAAAAAAATATTATCAATTATTGAATTTAAAGAGAAGTATGAGTAATAATATCTTCAATGGTATGAGTGATGAGGATATTTCAAATATATATAATCTTTTGATTAAAATTAAAAATAATTTAGAAAAAATATAATAAATATATATAGGAGAGTGTATATAAGTGTTAAAATTAAAAAAAATATGTAAAAGTTATAAAACAGGTGATTTTTTTCAACAAGTTCTAAAGGATGTTGATTTAGAATTTCGTAAAAATGAGTTTGTTTCAATTTTAGGGCCATCAGGTAGTGGTAAAACAACTCTTTTAAATATAATTGGTGGATTAGATAGATATGATAAAGGTGATTTAATTATTAATGGCAAATCTACTAAAAAGTTTAAAGATAAAGATTGGGACGCTTATCGTAACAATTGTATTGGTTTTGTTTTTCAAAGCTATAATTTGATTAGCCATATTTCTATTCTTTCCAATGTTGAAATGTCTATGACTTTAAGCGGTGTCTCACATAAGGAAAGAAGAGAAAAAGCATTAGAAGCTTTGGAAAAAGTAGGTTTAAAAGATCATGCTAATAAAAAACCAAATCAATTGTCAGGAGGACAGATGCAAAGAGTAGCAATCGCAAGAGCAATTGTAAATGATCCTGATGTTATTTTAGCAGATGAACCTACCGGAGCACTTGATTCTAAAACTAGTATGCAAATAATGGATTTAATTAAAGAGTTATCTAAGGATAAATTAGTTATAATGGTAACTCATAATGCTGAACTTGCAAAAGAATATTCTACTAGAATTGTTGAATTTAAGGATGGTAATTTACTTAATGATAGTAATCCAATAATTGAAGAAAAAGAAAAGAATGATAAATTTAATATAAAAAAGACTTCAATGAGTTTTTTTACGGCTTTAAAATTATCTTTTAATAATATAACTACCAAAAAAGGAAGGACATTACTTACAGCTTTTGCGTCTTCTATTGGAATAATTGGTATAGCTTTAATTTTATCTTTATCCAATGGATTTGATATTCAAATAGATATTTTTGAAAAAGAAACTTTGTCATCTTTACCTATAATGATACCTAAAACCAGTATGGAAATGGATAAAGAAACTATGCAAAACATGACTGACAAGGATGATGAACTTGAAAGTTATACAGATAAGCAAGTTGTTTATCCTCTTGATCCAATAACGGAAACTATCACACATAAAAATAAGTTTACTGAAGAATATATTGATTATATTAATAATATTAATCCAAAATTAGTTTCAGGTATATCTTATTATAGAACAACAGCTTTAAATATAATAAATTACAATGATAATGAATATAACATTGTTGATACTGCTAATTTTTCTGCAATTCCAGTTAATATTGATTCTGATGGTGTTAGTATAACCGAATCTAATTATGACGTCATTTATGGTAGTATGCCTAAAGAATATAATGAAATAGTACTATTAGTCGATGCTAAAAATAGACTTGATTCTAAATTATTAGAATCACTTGGATATGATATTAATAAAGAAAATATATCATTTGAAGATTTAATTAATAAAGAAGTTAAATTGATATTAAATAATGATTATTATAAAAGTTTAGGTAATCATTATACATTTAATCAAGATTATGCTTTAATGTACAATAGTGATAACTCTGTTACATTAAAAATTACTGGTATTATAAGAGGAAAAGATACTAATAAATTAACTACAACTACATCAGGAGTATTATATACAAATGATTTACTTGATTATGTAATAGAAAAAAATAATGAATCAGAAATTGTTAAAAAGCAAAAAGAAGTAGATTATAATGTTTTAACAGGTGAAAAATTTACAAATGATGAAGCTGGAATAGAAAATAAGGATAATACTTTATCTTATTTAGGAGCAGATACTTATCCAATGATGATTAACATTTATCCTAAAGATTTTGATACCAAAGAAGAAATAATTAAATATTTAGATGACTATAATGATAAACAAGCTGATGAAAACAAAGTGGTTTATACAGATTTAGCAAATACAATTTCATCGTTGTCTAGTGATATTATGAATGCTATAACAATTGTATTAATAGCTTTTTCCGCAATATCATTAGTAGTATCATCAATTATGATTGGAATAATAACTTATATTTCAGTTTTAGAAAGAACTAAAGAAATTGGTATATTGAGAGCATTGGGAGCAAGACGTAAAGATATAACTCGTGTGTTTAATGCGGAAACATTTATAATAGGTTTATGTTCTGGATTAATTGGTATAGTAATAACGTATATATTATTAATACCTACAAATATAATTTTAGAAAATATAACAGATTTAGCTAATATTGCAAAACTAAATCCACTTCATGCAATTATGTTAATAGCAATTAGTTTAATTTTAACTTTAATAGGAGGATTTATTCCAGCGACTATGGCTAGTAAAAAAGATCCGGTTATTGCACTCAGAACGGAATAGGAGGAAGATATTTTATGAAACACATATTTAAAACTTTAAGAAAATATACATGGCAAATTGTATTAGTAATATTTCTTTTATTTCTTCAAGCTAGTTGTAATTTAGAACTTCCAAATTATACATCAAAAATAGTTGATGTTGGTATACAACAAAGTGGTATTGAAGATAATGTATTAGAAGTTGTTCGAGAAAGTGAATATAATAAATTAATGATGTTTTTAGATAATGACGAAAAAAATGTTGTTAATGACAATTATACAAAAATAAATAAAAATGATAGTAAATACATTGATGATTACAGTGTTTTAGCTAATGAAAGCGTGTATGTATTAAAAGATGGTATTGATAAAGATACTAAAGATAAATTAAATACAATATTAAACTATCCTATTATAATGTCACAATTATTAGAAAGTAATAATGATAGTTTAAATTCTTTATTTGGTGATAACTCTAATATAACAGACTTAGATTTAAATAGTTTAACACCAGAAGATTTACAGATGATAATATCTATGTCTAAAGAAAAAATATCTGAATTAGAACCGAGTATACTAGAACAATATGCAATAAATTATGTGAAAAATGAATACATTGCTGTTGGCATTGATTTAGAATCACATCAAATTAATTATATAATAAAAACAGGGTTAATAATGTTAGGTTTTTCTTTAGTAGCAATGGTATTAACTATATCTAGTACATATCTATCTACTAGAATTGCAACTAATTTTAGTAGAGATTTAAGAAGCAAAGTGACCAATAAAGTAATGAGTTTTTCGGCAAAAGAGTTTGAAGATTTTTCTACCGCTTCTTTAATTACCAGAACGACTAATGATGTACAACAGGTACAAATGTTAACAGTGATGTGCCTTCGAATGGTAATATATGCTCCTATTATGGGAATTGGTGCCTTTGTAAAAGTATCAGGAAGTTCGATGGCTTGGGTTATTGGTTTAGCTATAGCAATGATATTTTCATTAGTAGTAGTAATGTTTACTTTAGCTCTTCCTAAGTTTAATTTAGTACAAAAGTTATTAGATAAAATAAATTTAGTGGCTAGAGAAATTTTAACTGGTACACCTGTAATTCGTGCTTTCGGCAATGAAAAGTATGAGGAAAAAAGATTTGATAAAGCAAATATGGATTTGACAAAAACTAATTTATTTGTAAACAGAATCATGAGTTTGATGATGCCTACTATGATATTCATAATGAATGGTGTTAGTATTTTAATAATATGGGTAGGATCTTCAAAAGTTGATATGGGTACTATGCAAGTAGGTAGTTTAATAGCCTTTATTACTTATACAATTGAAATTATTATGGCGTTCTTGATGATATCAATAATATCAATAATGATACCTCGTTCATTTGTATCATTAAAAAGAATAGGAGAAGTACTAAATAAGGAAGTATCAATAAAAAATAAAGAAAAAACAATAAAATTTCCTAAGAATGAAACTGGTACAATCGAATTTAAAGATGTATATTTTAGATATCCTGATGCTGAAGAAGACGTACTTCAAAATATTAGTTTTAAAGCAACAAAAGGTACTACAACAGCTTTTATTGGATCTACAGGAAGTGGTAAATCTACCTTAGTTAATTTAATACCAAGATTGTATGATGTTACTGGCGGTAAAATATTAATTGATGGAGTAAATATCAAAGATGCTGATTTAAAAGAATTAAGGCATAAAATTGGTTTTGTACCTCAAAAAGGAATATTATTCAGTGGTACTATTAAATCTAATATTGGTTTTGGAAAAAATAGAATTACTGAGGAAGAATTAGAGAAGTCTGCTAAAATAAGTCAATCTTTAGAATTTATAAATGAGAAAGAAGATAAATTTGAAAGTATTATATCTCAAGGTGGTACTAATGTAAGTGGAGGACAAAGGCAAAGGTTGTCTATTGCTAGGGCTATAGCTGTTAATCCAGAAATATATATATTTGATGATAGCTTTTCTGCTTTAGATTATAAAACTGATGCTAAGTTAAGAAAAGAATTAAACAAAAATACTAAGGATAGTACTATATTAATTGTAGCTCAAAGAATAAGTACTGTAATGAAGGCTGATCAGATAATAGTTCTAGATAATGGAAAAATTGTTGGAATAGGAAAACATGAAGAATTAATGAAAAATTGTGATGTATATAAGGAAATTGCTTTATCACAGTTGTCAAAGGAGGAACTTGCAAATGGCTAAAGATAATACTAAAAAAATGCATGGGCCTGGTAATGGACCAAGAGGAATTAATACAACTGAAAGAGCAAAAGATTTTAAAGGTAGTTTAAAAAGATTACTTCAAAGTATGTCTAAGTATAAAGTAGGTTTAATTATAGCTTTTGTTTGTGCAATTGCAAGTACTGTATTTTCTATAATAGGGCCTAAGATACTTGGAAATGCTACTACAGAATTATTTAATGGAATTATTAGCAAGATGTCTGGAGGAACAGGTATTGATTTTGCTAAAATTGGATCTATATTACTTTTCTTGTTATTAATATATTTAGTAAGTTTAATGTTCTCTTATATAGAAGGATTAGTTATGACACAGGTTAGTCAAAAATACACATACTATTTAAGAAAGCAAATATCTGAAAAAATAAATAAATTACCTGTTTCATATTTTGACACTAAAACTCATGGAGAAATATTATCAATAGTAACTAATGATGTAGATAATTTATCACAAAATTTAAATCAAAGTGCTACAGAAGTTGTAACATCAATAGTAACAGTTATCGGAATACTTGTAATGATGTTAACAATAAATGTAACTATGACATTAATAGCTATATTAATTTTACCTATATCAATAGCCTTAATAGGATTTATTATGAAAAACAGCCAAAAATATTTTAGTAAACAACAAGAATATTTGGCTAGTGTAAATGGTGAAATAGAAGAAATGTATTCAGGCCATTCAGTTATTAAAGTATTTAATTCTGAGAAGAAAATGATTGATAATTTTGAAAAAGAAAATGAGAAATTACGAGATTCTGCAATGAAAAGTCAATTTTTATCAGGATTGATGCATCCAATTATGAATGTAGTAAGCAATATTGGTTACGTTTTAATCGCTATAGTAGGAGCATATATTACAATCCTTGGAAAAATTACTGTAGGGAATATCCAATCATTTATCTCTTATACCAAAAATTTTACAAGGCCAATAGTTAATTTTGCACAAGTGTCTAACATGTTACAATCAATGTTAGCTTCAGCTGAAAGAATATTTGAATTTTTAGACGAAAAAGAAGAAAGTATAAGAGTAAAAGATGCAGTTAAATTAGATAAAGTAGAAGGAAACGTAGAATTTAAAAATGTTAAATTTGGTTATAATCCTGAAAAAATAATTATTAATGATTTTAATGCTAAAGTAAAAAAAGGCCAAAAAGTGGCAATTGTGGGACCAACTGGAGCGGGAAAAACGACTATTGTAAAATTACTTATGAGATTTTATAAAGTAAATGATGGAGAGATTTTAATTGATGGTCACAATATTAATAAATTTAATAGAGAAGATTTAAGAGGAATTTTTGGAATGGTTCTCCAAGATACTTGGTTGTTTAGTGGTAGTGTTATGGATAATTTAAGATATGGCAAATTAGATGCTACTGATGATGAAGTAATTGAAGCCACCAAAACTGCGCATGTTCATCACTTTATTCAAACTCTTCCTGAAGGATATAATATGATACTTAATGAAGAGACATCAAATGTAAGTGGTGGTCAAAAACAATTGCTTACCATTGCTAGAGCAATACTTGCTAATCCCAAAATATTAATATTAGATGAAGCAACTAGTTCTGTTGATACTAGAACAGAAGTTTTAATTCAACAGGCGATGGATAAATTATTGGAAGGAAGAACAAGTTTTATAATAGCACATAGATTGTCAACTATAAAAAATGCTGATTTAATATTAGTTATGAATGATGGAGATATAGTAGAACAGGGAACTCATGAAGAATTACTAAAAAAGAATGGCTTTTATGCCACTCTATATAACTCTCAATTTGATACAATTGAAGAATAATAATAAAAAAAAAACAATAATCTATTGCTTTTTTTTTTATAGTTTGATATATTTATATCATAGAAGAGGAGGATAGTTAAATGGAAGAGTTAAATAAAAATGAAAGAAAAGGACAAGGCACGTTTTATATGATTATTGCTATGCTTACATTAATAGTAGCAATAGTAGGAGCAACATTTGCATACTTCTCATTACAAGCAAGTGATGAAAATACTGTTAAAGGTAATGCTGCTAAAGTTGGGTTAAGCTTAGAAGTAAGAAAGGTTAGTGTAGATGCAAGTGGTGACTTAGTGCCATTAGATGAAACATTACTTGATAAAGCAATTGAAGGAGATACTGCTACAGAAAGTACAATGTGTATAGATAAAAATGGAAATACAGTATGTCAAGTATATGAAGTTAAAGTTACTAATGAGGGAACTGCAGCAACAGCTGTAAATGGAAGTTTAACTTTAACTGCAGAGACTATTACAAATTTAAAATGGCAAATTATGACTGATCAAAATACACCAGTTATGGATTCAGGTCAATTTAAAACTACTGATGATACTGAAATTGCTAAAAATGATACTATTGAAGCAAATCCAGGAAGTAAGACTTATTATGTAATGATTTGGATTGATGAAACAGAAAATGATCAAAACGATTCTGACACAGGAGCGTTTACAGGTGTAGTTTCATTTACATCTGCTGATGGCAGTGGAGTAACTGGTACATTTAGTGAAGGATAAAAATAGATAGGAGATATTTTATGGAAAGAAAAGGACAAGGAATATTTTATGGAGTAATTGGAGTAGCAACTTTAATAGTCGCTATAATAGGGGCAACATTTGCGTATTTTACAGCATCTGCTAGTAATAATGAAACAATCCAAGGTAATGCAGCAACTGTAGGGTTAAATTTGACTGTAGAAAAAGTAAGTAATGGGGAGTCAGGCTTAGTACCTCAAAAACCAGGTGCACCATTAACTAGTGCAATGAAGGGTGTAGATGCTACAGCAAATAGTGGTGATGATAGTTGTGTAGATGCAAATGGAAATACAGTATGTCAAGTTTACAAAATTACTGTACAAAACACAGGTAGTGCTGAGGCTAAATTAAATGGTACTTTAACATTAGAAAAAGGTACTGTTACAAATTTAAAATGGACAACAGTTCAAACTTGGGATAGTAACCCAACTCCAGATGAAACAAAAGAAGGAAATGATTTAGCTACAGGTGTTACTTTATCAGGAAGTGATACAAAAGAATATTATGTAGTTGTTTGGATTGAAGAAAAAGATGCTCCACAAGAAGATACAGGTTCATTTACAGGTTCAGTATCATTTAATGCTGCCGATGGTAGTGGTGTAACATCAACATTTACAGTTTAATAAAAAATTTAAGTTTATGCTTACGTTTTTTATTTTTAACTTGCAATTTATTTTTATTTTTGATAATATTATTAAAGTAAGGAGGATATAAAAATGGAAAGAAAAGGACAAGGAATATTTTATGGAGTAATAGGAGTAGCAACTCTAATAGTAGCCATAATAGGAGCAACATTTGCATATTTTACAGCAACTGCTAGTAATGAAACTACAATTCAAGGTAATGCTGCGTCAGTAGGATTAACTCTTTCAGTTGAAAAAGTAAGTCATGGTGATAAAGGATTAGTACCACAATTAGAAACAGCTTTATCTTCAGCTATGAAAGGAATGGATTCTGCCGGAACAGGAGAAGATAGTTGTATAGATGGAAATGGAAATACAGTATGTCAAGTATATAAAATTACTGTAGGTAATACAGGTACAGCCGAAGCAAAATTAACAGGTACATTAGATTTAACAGAAGGTTCAGTTACTAACTTAAAATGGGCTACAGTAACTGGATGGGGTTCTAAACCTACTGCTGAAGGCGCAAAAGATGATAATAACCTTGTTGAAAATGTAACAATATCAGGAAGTGGATCAAAAGAGTATTATGTAGTTATTTGGATTGAAGAAACAGAAGATGCACAATCTGATAGTGGATCATTTACCGGAACCGTAGCATTTAATGCTGCTGATGGTAGTGGTGTAACATCAACATTTACCGCGTAAAAAATGTAGTATAAATAAATATTACATTTTTTTTAAAATTTTGTGTAGTTGTCAATGATGTGAGACCAATAAGTCGTAAAAAATATTAATTCGGAAGCTGTGCGTTAGCACAAGCTT
>CALVSD010000049.1 GCA_944358805.1 uncultured Bacilli bacterium | reverse complement strand
CAATTAATAAATGCTTTAGGTGGAGAAGTAATCCATATATCAGCAACAAGTAATAATCACATTAATGCAATGGATTTAAATAGTGAGTATGGAGATGGAGCAAACCCTGTAATATTAAAATCAGAGTTTATATTGTCTTTATGTGAGCAACTTATTGGTGGAAGTAATCTAGGTCCAAAACAGAAATCAATTATAGATAGATGTACTGCATCTGTTTATAGACATTTCCAACAAGGAAATTATCAAGGAACACCACCAACATTGCAAGATTTTAGAGAAGAACTATTGAAACAAAACGAACCTGAAGCAAAAGAAATAGCACTTGCTATTGAATTATTTACAGATGGAAGTTTAAATACTTTTGCTAAAAATACAAATGTAGATACAAATAATAGGTTACTATGTTATGACATTTTAGATTTAGGGAAACAATTACTTCCTATCGGTATGTTAGTAGTTCTTGATAGTATCTTAAATAGAATAACTATGAACAGAAGTAAAGGTAGAAATACCTTTATTTTTATTGACGAAATATATTTATTATTTCAACACGAATATTCTGCCAATTTTTTATTTACTTTATGGAAAAGAGTTCGTAAATATGGTGCTTATTGTACTGGAATAACTCAAAATGTTGATGATTTATTACAAAGTCATACGGCTAGGACAATGTTAGCAAATTCAGAGTTTATAGTTATGCTAAATCAAGCAAGTACTGATAGATTAGAACTTGCAAAATTATTGAATATATCTGACTTGCAGATGGGATATATCACAAATGTTGGAGCAGGACAAGGATTGTTAAAGGTAGGAAGTTCACTTGTTCCATTTATAAATAAATTTCCTACTAATACAAAATTATATAAATTAATGACTACTAAACCGGGAGAAGGTAATTAACAAATGGGAGGTGTTTATCTTGGCAAATATTAAGGTCAAAGATGTAGCACAAAAAAGTATAAAAACTATTAATAAAGCAGCAATTCAAACAGAAAGATTTAAAGATACCATTGTAAGGACAAAAGAAAAAGCTGAAGAAAGTGTAAGTAATGATATTAATAGTGTAGAGTATGCTAGTAATAAAATTAATTTTGCGACTAATAGAACTATTGATGAGGGGATTCATCAATTTAATAAACAAGGGCAAAATTCTTTAATGAAGACCAAAGAAAATTATCAGAAAACAAAGGTGAAAATTAAAGCATTTAAAGAAAGGATTCAAAAAGGTAGTAAAATTAAATTTACAATAAAAAATACTAAAAATACTATAAAAACAAGTAATCAAGTCGCAAAAAAGGCAAAGAAAACCGCACAAGAAACAATAAAGAATAGTCAAAGAGCGGTAAAATTAGCAAGAGAATCAGCGAGAAAAACTGCTCAAGGTATTAAGGTTGCAACAAAAACAACTATTTCATCAATAAAAGCAATCATTGTAGGAACGAAAGTATTGATTACTGCTTTAATTGCAGGTGGTTGGGTAGCAATGATAATAATAGTAGTTATTTGTTTAGTTGGACTATTAGTTAACTCTATTTTCGGTATATTTTTATCTAATCAGAAAACAAGTTCTAATGCAATTACTATGAATGAAATTGTTGCAGAGTGTAATCAAGAATTTGCAGATAAAATTCAATCAATTCAAGACTCTAATCCTCACGAAGATTATGTTTTAGATGGGAATATGGCTTCTTGGAAAGATATATTACTCGTTTATACAGTTAAACAATCTAATGGAATAAATGCAACGGATGTTATTACAATAGATAATAATAAAAAGAAAGTTTTAAAAGAAATATTTTGGGATATGAACAGTTTATCTTCAGAGGTTAAGGTTGAAAAAGTAATAGAACAAGGTACAAATATTAATGAAGAACCAAAGGAAGTTCAAAAGAAAGTATTACACATAAAAATTGCTTCTAAAACATTAGAAGATATGAAAGTGCAATATAATTTTAATGCTGCACAAAATAGACAATTAGCAGAATTATCAAGTAATAAGTATGATAATTTATGGGGCGGAGTGATTTATGGAGTAAATAATTCTGGAGAATATGTTAATTGGAGACAAACAGATCCAAGTTGGTCTAATATAAAAATAGGCAATACTAATAGTACAATAGGTAAAATAGGATGTTTAGTCACATCAATAGCAATTCTTATTGAAAAATCTGGAGTTAATACTACAATAAGTCCATTTAATCCCGGAACATTTGTAGAAGCATTAAATAATAATGGCTTTGATGATGAGGGTAATCTTCAATATGCAGCAGTTGAAAAAGTAGTACCAGGATTTAGTTATGGAGGAAATATTAATTTAAGAGGAAAAACAAGAAGTGAAAAATTAGCATTGATAACACATTATTTTAATCAAGGATATTTTATTACAGTAGAAGTAAAAGGTGCAACTCTTGGAAATGAACATTGGGTATCAGTCACAGGAGTGGATTCTATAAATGTAATGATAGTAGATCCGGCTTCTAGTCAAACGATTATGTGGAATGCTTATGAATATAAAAACACATCACAATTTAGTTATTTTAAAGTATTTTAAATTAAAATAAATAGAAATAGTAGCAATATGAAATTCTTTATTGTTATTATAATTGAATAAATTAGCGTCGTATGTCAAATATTAAACAAATTGTTATAAAAAAGTTGACAAATTTCGCATAAAGTTATAAAATGAAGACAAGAAATATGTAAGTACGTGTGTATAAATGTATAGGTAAATTGTTTTTAGATGAATAGCAGTATCTTTCATCAAAAACCTTTAATATTTTAAAGGATTTTTGTTTGGATACTGCTTTTTATTTTAATTATTAATTAATATTAAAACTATTATCCTATTATATTATAGGTTGATAGAATATTTATATGGAGGTGTTAAAATGAAAACAAAAAAATATATTATTCCTGTTAAAGTATTTTCTAATTGGAAATATGGTTGAAATTCTATAAAAAAGAATACTTAAATTAAAATAAAGAAAAAATGGGAGAGAAATATTATGAAGAAAAGTATTATTTTAATGTTATTTATGTGTATGTTTATATTTACACCAATGGTGGAGGCTGAATGTAAATATGGTTATCCTTCTCCTGAAATTTCTACTAATGGATCTTGGAGAAGAGATGATACAATAACTTTAAATACAACAGCGGATTCTTGTTACGGATCAAATGCGAAGGTTTATTTTTCAGCAGGTTCTTATTTACCTATGGGCAGATTTTATATACATGCGGTTTTATATGAAGAAGATGTTTTAAATGCAGATGATAAGGTTAAAACATATAGGGGATATAATAATGGATATAACGTAATATCTTGGGAACTTATGGAAGTAAATAATTCTGGAAAAATTGATAGCGATGGAGATCAGACTTGTGAACTTTATATGAATTTTAGAATAGAAGATGTTGAAAATGGACCTATAAGAATTATGAGATTAGATTTGTTTAAGTACAGTCTATGTATATAATATGAAAGGATGAATAGAAAATGAATTTAAACTATAAAAAAATAGGCATACTTATAACTGCAGCGGTATTGTGTTTACTAATTTTGTTTTTTTCAAAAGGCGATATATTAAAAGTAAATGCTAATAGTATTAAAAATGAAATAAATTTCACAAAAAAAGGTTCGTTCAAGGAAATAGGGGATAATTGGATTTATTATTTTGATATTTTGGATCATAAAGATAAATCGGAAAATTACTATGTTTTTGATGGGTACAATGTTAAGTATACTTTTTTAGAGGATTATTCAATTAAAACAATAGATGCAGAAACTAAAGAAGTGATTTATAAAACTACTAGTGAAACTCCTATTCTTTCAAGATCGGATAATTTTGGAAATGAAATTATTGAGATTAATGACTTTTTTAATGAAAAGCAGTTTAATAGTGCTATTACGATTTCTGATTTGGACGAGTTAAATACTACATATATAACAAAAGAACTATTGGTTGAAATGTTTAATAATGCTATTTTATCTAATGTTGTAGATGAGCCAGGAAAATATATAGAATATAGTCATTTAGGTAAAGTAATTATTGATTCTATTTCTGATAATCAAAAAGGTAAATGGGAATTAACATATATAAATGATTATGGATATTTAAAATATGTAACAATTGATTTAAAATATGAAGATGGAACATATTTGTCTGATAACGGGGAATATTCTACATTATTAGATGAATTAGAAAATGAAATTGAAGATAGTCAATCTTTTGAAAATATATCATTAAGTGGATTTCCTATGGAAATGAGTATAGATTTAAATAGTTTATTGCTTGAAGCAAATAATGAAGTTAGTTCGTAATAGATGAAATTTGTAAAAAAAAGAATATATATAGTATTTTACTATAATTAGTGTGATATAATTATTTTGAGGTGAATTATGAAAAAAATAATAATTATAAGTTTGATTAGTTTAACTGTATTATTGCTTGTTGCCTATAATTATATAGAAATCAAAAAAGAAAAACAAATTGCCCAAAATAATATAAGATACGAACAAATAAAAAAAGATATTAACAAAGAAGCAGAAAGATATTTTCATCTTGTTTATCCAAATTGTAATCCTGAAAATAAAGGAGTTCAAATGATTTTTATGTCTGAATTAGTTAATAATGGTGGAATGGATAAAGAAAAAGTCTTGGATGTTGATGGAAAGAGTTATTGTGATACTATTACTTATGCTGCTTGTGTAGAAAAAAATAAATGGGAATTTAAAACATATATTAAATGTAAAGATTATGAGGAAAGTGAAGCCTTTAATTGGGAATCTTTTGATCCTAATTTTTAGGGAATTTAATAAAAATAAATATTGATATATTTTTATTAATTATATATAATAGTAAAATTAATTTGATGAAATATTATAAAAAATTAGTTGACTAATATAAATCAAAGTGATACAATATTATTGACAAATAAAATGGTAGATATGCGGTGTTGATTATAATTTTAATCTAAATAAGATTTTTATAGTCAACACTTTTTTTATGACTTAATTTAATAATACTTTATATGTCCGGACTATAGATATTATTAGATACATATTTATCAAATTTGTATGTCAATTACTTGTTTAATATTATGATTGAAACGGATTTGTAAACGGTATTTTAAATCTTTCTAAATATTAAATAATTAATTTAATATTTTAAAGGAGATGAAAATATGACTACAATGTCTACAAATGGAGATCCATATGTACTAAATGTACAAAAATGGGTTAATAATACATATAGAGGGAAACCTGGATATACTGAAATTGAAGAAAATGGTAAAACAGGATGGACTACTATTTATGCGCTGCTTCATGGATTACAAATTACATTGGAAGTAGGCTCAACTGCAGATAATTTTGGACAAGGAACTGAAACTGCTTTTAATAATTATATTAGGGATAATGGTGTTATTCAACAACAAACGAGCGAAATAACAGATACTGTAAGGAAACAAATTAATGGAATTATTCAGGGAGCTTTGCTTTGTAAAGGGTATCCGATAGGCGCAAACACCCCAACAGAACAATTTTTATCAGGTACAGGTAGTGCAATAAGAAGTTTAAAAGAAGATGCAGGATTGGAAGATACAAGTACCGAAGTTACATTGAATATTATGAAAGCGTTATTATCTATGGATTATTTCTTCTCTTATGATACATCAGAAAGAACTCAAAAAATTATTACCATGCAGAGATATTTGAATAGAAATTATGAAGATTATATAGGAATAACACCATGT
Source organism: uncultured Bacilli bacterium (assembly GCA_944358805.1). GTDB lineage: Bacteria > Bacillota_I > Bacilli_A > RF39 > UBA660 > CALVVX01. The sequence goes on along the minus strand of CALVSD010000049.1, from coordinate 3,509 downwards.
GATGGAGTGTATGGACGTAGAACAAATAAAGCTTTGATAATTGCTATTCAAGCCGAAGAAGGAATGTCAACATCAATTGCAAACGGAAATTTTGGACCATCTACAAAAAGTTGTTGTCCTACTATACCATATAATAATGTTGAAACAAATTATAGTGGCAATATTTATAATTCAGAAAAAATATCTAAGTTTACTAAACTTTTAAATATGGGATTATATGTTAACGGAATTGGTGATGGTGATTTTAGTGAAAATTATGATGAGAATTTGATTAAAGAATTTCAAAATAAATATGCATTGCCTATTACAGGTATTTGTAATTTAACTACTTGGTTATCTATATTTATTAGTTGTGGTGATACATCACGTTCTGCTATTGCGTGTGATTGTGCTACGATTTTAACCCAAGATAAAGCTAGAACATTATATGATAATGGTTATAGATATGTTGGCAGATATTTGTCTGGTACTATAGTAGGTGGAGCAAGTAAAGCATTATCAGTTGAAGAATTGCAAATAGCTTTTAATACAGGATTAAGAATTTTTCCAATTCAACAAGCAAGTGCTAATCAAGTATCATATTTTACTGAAGAACAAGCAGTAGAGGATGTTAATAGTGCTTATGAGTATGCTACTAATTTAGGTATTCCGGATGGAACTATAATATATTTTGCAGTTGACTGTGATCCACAAGATTATCAAATAACTTCAAATATTATTCCTTATTTTAAAAAAGTTTCTGAAACTATGAGAATTTCTAAAGGAGGAAAATATAGAATTGGCATATATGGGACAAGAAATGTTTGTGCTAGAGTAAGTGAAAAAGGTTATGCAGTTAGCAGCTTTGTTAGTGATATGTCTACTGGATTTAGCGGGAATTTAGGATTTACTATTCCAGATAATTGGGCATTTGATCAATTTGCTACTATTACTGTAGTTTCTGGAGCAGGACAAATTGAAATAGATAAAGATGGATTTTCTGGAAGAGATATTGGAGTAGGAAGTTTAGAGTTACCTGAAATACTAAAAGTTTATTATAATTTATTAGATATATATAATTTAGCATTAGATTATACTGATAACGATATTTCAGAAAGTAATTTACTAACGTTGGAATATCTTAGATATTTAAAAGGAGGTGCTTATGGATCAAGTAATGGGGAGTATGATGGTGCTTGGAATAAGATGGCTGGAAATATAGACGCGACATTTTGTAATATAGTCAATACTGCTCTAGGTAATGATATTGATTTAGTATTTCATGATCCGATAAAGACAAATATTCAGTATGATATATTACATTTGGCTGCTACATTAAATGCAATTTTATATCCTGTGATAGCAGAAGACTTAGCATTATTTGATTCTATTACAGATCACTTTGCTGGTTGGGCAGGAGATGTAGTTACATTTGGTGATGATATTAGAGTTAATGGTAATACGCAAGAATGGGCAAATAATAGTATATGTAGTGATACAGTTTCTTCAAGTTTTTCATTAGCCGATTATTTAGCAGACGCTGATGCTGTTATAATTGCTTCAATGATTAATAGTAATTCGAATATTTCCTTTCCAGAAGCTTTTATTAGATATTTTAATACTATTGATCCAAAGACAGGAAAATTCTATCCTGCAACTAGAACTAATAGATTTATGCAAGAAATGGGAACTTATAATCAATTTTTAGTTGATGGAGAAATGTATCTTACTTCTGATGTTTTCCCTTATCCAACATTAAGGAATATGTTAAAAGAACCTGAAACACAGCAGGAACATATTGATAAAGCCTTTATTGCTTTTGCAATATTCGTTGGTAATCAAATAACTGCAGAAAATAATCAATCATAAAAAAGGATTGTAAAAGTATAACAAAATTTGTTATGCTTTTTTTGTAAATTAATAGTATATATGATATAATATATCATATATAAGTTGTTATTTTGTGTATAATATAGTGGTGATTATATGAAAAGAAATAAAATAATTTTAATAACAACAACATTAGTATTAATGTTTGTAACAATAATTACAGATTTTATATTACGTGAACAATTTGTCCTTCAAAATACTGAATATTTTGAAATCAATATGTATACAAATAATAAGTATGTTTTATCTGATTCGGAAAAACAGATTTTGTGTGATAGATTAAAAAATAATGTTTTTTTTGATAAATATGAGAAGAATATTGAACAATATGTAGAAATAAAACTTAATAAAGATGAAAAAGATGGAAAAGCATGGGGAACTGTATCCTTGTTTCTTGACAAAAATATAGAAAATGAGTTAAAAGTAATGTTGCAGCAAACAAATGAAAAAGTTAGTACAGATTCTAGAATTTATGGAATTATTGATAATTATGGAAGTATCTATATAGAAGAAGATTATATGTATAATAATAAAATAAAATTAGTGTTTACTGTTAATTTGCCGTATAAATATAATTCAAAAGAAGATTATGATGAATTTATTAAATTTTTTTTGAAATTTAATAATTAGAAAATTATTTTTTTGAGTAAAAAAATGCTGTGATAGTTACAAAAAACAAATGAATAGGCTGGCTAGGTGATGTTAATTATAAACAAAAAAAGCAGATTTAACAATTAACATTGCTTTTTTACAAGGTATATGATAATAAACTCTTTTAACAATGTGTTGTTAAGTAATTTTTTTATAAAATGAGTATGGATTTAAATAGTTTAATATTTGAAGTAAATAATAATTTAAGTTGTTATAACAAATAAAGAAATAAGAAAATAATATAATACCTATCATTTTATGTAATTAATATGATATAATTATTTTGAGGTGAATCATGAAAAAAATAATAATTATAACAATTATAAGTTTGATTAGTTTAACTGTATTATTGCTTGTTGCCTATAATTATATAGAAACTAAAAAAGAAAAACAATTAGCCCAAAATAATATAAGATATGAACAAATAAAAAAAGATGTTAACAAAGAAATGGAAAGATATTATTATATAGTTTTCCCAACTTGTGATCCTGAAGATACAGCTACACAAAAAGTTTCTATGTTTACATTAGTTAATACTGCAGGAATGGATAAAGAAAAATTTTTAGATGTTGATGGAGAAAATTATTGTGATACTATTACTTATGCTGCTTGCGTAGAAAAAAATAAATGGGAATTTAAAACATATATTAAATGTAAAGATTATGAGGAAAGTGAAGCTTTTAATTGGGAATCTTTTGATCCTAATTTTTAGGGAATTTATTAAGAATAAACATTAATATATTTTTATTAATTATATATTATAGTAAAATAATTTGATGAAATATTATAAAAATTAGTTGACTAACACAAATAAAAGTGATACAATGTTATTGACAAATGAAATGGTAGATATGCGGTGTTGATTATAATTTTAATCTAAATAAGATTTTTATAGTCAGCACTTTTTTTATAACTTAATTTAATAATACTTTATATGTCCGGACTATAGATATTATTAGATACATATTTATCAAATTTGTATGTCAATT
>CALVSD010000048.1 GCA_944358805.1 uncultured Bacilli bacterium | reverse complement strand
TCAAATTTATGTCTTTTATTAAATAAAAACAGTGTAGTGAATTTTACTTCACCAACACTATTTATTATACAACCAAAAAATAAAGGGTATTGCTATCCTTTATTTTTTTATCATAAACTCATTATTATTTACATCAATAGTGATTTTATCACCATAATTAATGTTATTAGAAATAATATTATTTGCTATTAATGTTTCAATATTTCTAGAAACATATCTTTTAATAGGTCTAGCGCCATATCTTTCATCATAAGAATTATTTATAATATATTCTTTGGCATTATCAGTAATATTAATAGATATATTTTTATCTTTTAATCTGTTTTCTACATCTTTAATAATCTTATTTAAAATGTTGTAAACAACATCTTTTGATAATGATTTAAATATTATAATCTCATCAATACGATTAATAAATTCTGGTTTAAAAGTATGCTTTAATTCATTTAATACTAGTTCATTAGAATTATCTTTATTTTCTAGAATATATTCACTTCCTAAATTAGAAGTCATTATGATAATAGTGTTCTTAAAATCAACTGTTCTACCTTGAGAATCAGTAATTCTTCCATCATCTAATATTTGAAGTAGTATATTAAACACATCTTTGTGAGCTTTTTCTATTTCATCAAATAAGACAATAGAATAGGGGTTTCTTCTTACAGCTTCAGTAAGTTGTCCTCCGTCATCATAACCAACGTATCCTGGAGGAGAACCAATAAGTCTTGCTACTGAATGTGGTTCCATATATTCACTCATATCAATTCTAATCATATGTTTTTCATCATCAAATAGTTCGTATGCTAGAGTTCTGGCAACTTCAGTTTTACCAACACCAGTAGGTCCTAAAAATATGAATGAACCAATTGGTCTATTAGGGTCTTTAATACCTGCTCTTGCACGAATAATGGCATCACTTACAAGTTTAATAGCGTCATCTTGTCCCATAACTCTTTTTTTCATGTTATCTTCAAGATGTAATAGTTTATCTCGTTCACTTCCTACTAATTTACTAATAGGAATATTTGTCCATTTAGATATAATTCTAGCTATATCATCTTCATCAACTGTATCACTTAAAATATCTGATTTATTTATTTTATTTAATTCTTCAAGTTCACGTTCTAATTTGGGAATAGTACCATGTCTAAGTCTTGCAGCACTTTCTAAGTCGTAATTATTTTCTGCTACTTCTAGTTCATAATTAGCTTTTTCAATTTCTTCTTTCTTTTTACTTATTTTAGTATTAACATCTTTTTCATCATTCCAACGTTTACGAAGGTCAGACTCTTTTTCTTTTAAAGAAGATATTTCATTATCTAATTCAATTATTCTATTTTTAGATATATCATCTTTTTCTTTTTTTAAAGCTTGCTTTTCAATTTCTTTTTGCATAATTTCTCTAGTTAAAGTATCAATTTCTGTTGGAACAGATTCCATTTGCACTTTTATAGTAGCACAAGCTTCATCAATTAAATCAATTGCTTTATCAGGCAAAAATCTACTTGTAATATATCTATCAGATAGGGTAGCTGCTGCCACTAAGGCTTTATCTTTAATATTTACACCATGATATACTTCTAGTCTTTGTTTTAAACCACGAAGAATAGTTATAGTGTCTAATACAGTAGGTTCACTAACCATAATTTTTTGAAATCTTCTTTCTAGTGCTCCATCTTTTTCTATATATTTACGATACTCGTTTAATGTAGTGGCACCAATACAGTGAATTTCTCCACGAGCAAGCATTGGTTTTAACATGTTACCAGCATCCATTGCACCTTCTAGAGCACCAGCACCAACTATCATATGAATTTCATCAATAAACATAATAATATTTCCATCAGATTCTTTAACTTCTTTAAGAACTGCCTTTAATCTTTCTTCAAATTCACCACGATATTTAGCACCAGCAATTAAAGCACCCATATCTAGTTCCCATATTGTTTTATCTTTTAAACTATTTGGAACATCACCTTTAATAATACGCATTGCTAGTCCTTCAATAATAGCAGTTTTACCAACACCTGGTTCTCCAATTAAAACAGGGTTGTTTTTAGTTTTTCTAGATAATATTCTTGTAATGCTTCTAATTTCTTCATCTCTACCAATAACTGGATCAATTTTTCCATCTTTAGCACTCTTAGTAATATCTCGACCATATTTTTCTAATACATTTTGTAAATTTTCTTCATAAGGATTTTGTCCGTTCATACAAATCCCTCCTTTCATACTACGATATAATTATAACACTATTTTAGCAATTGTCAATAGAGATTGCTAAAATAATAAAAATACTAGTATTGATAAAAAAAATAGTGTATACTAAATATATAATAGTGGTGATAATATGAAATTAAATAATAAAGGATTTATGTTATTAGAAGTAGTTGTAGTCTCTACAATTATTGTAACTGTATTAACATCTTTATATATTGGCTTTTCTAAAATATATAAAGCATATGAAGATAGAAATAATTATTTTGATGTAAATACTATATATGCTCTTAAAAATATAGAAGATATGTTTATAGATAGTGGTGTTTTCAATACAATTTTATTAGAAATAAATAATGATTATTATAAGGAATTTGTAACTGAAGAATTAGATGAAAATGATTACATAGATAGTTACATAAAAAAAATAAGTGACAATTATTCTTTAGACTATATATATATAACTACATATAGCAATTCTTCTTTAGACAAAATTAAAAATAACAGTAACGATTTAGAATTTAATGATTTTTTAATTTATCTAAATAAAAATTTAAACTTTAGTGAGAAATATAAATACATATTTATTTCCAAAACTAAAACAGGAAAATTTGCTTATTTAAGGGTGATATAATGAAACTTAATAATAAAGGGTATTTAATTGCAGAAATAATTGTTGCATCTGTAATTGCTATGGGACTTGCTTATTTTCTTTTAGAACTTGTAATTGATGTTAAAAATAAAAATGATAGTTATTATGTAACAACTATGTTAGAGACTGATAAAACTTTAATGACTAAAGAAGTTATGGATGATGTTAGTAGTTATAAAATAAAAGATATTTACACTAATAATATAAATTATGTAGATATAACTTTTATAATTGATGATAAAGATGTTAACAAAAGAATAACTATAGATAAAAATAAAAAACTATTTAAATATGGAATTTTTGAAAATGATGTTTATATTAACGATGAATATTATTTTGAAAAAGAATTTGATAGTAAACTTAATATAAGCGATATTAAAATAACTAATGCTTGTTATTATAATAATTCTTATGTAGATTGTAATTCATTAGAACAGTCAGTTAAGGATAGTATTGATAATAAATTATTAACACTACTAGTTAATGTTAAAACTAATTATTCTGATACTGATTATGGAATAAATATTAATATTAATTATTAAAAAAAGAAGGTATAATTAACTATCTATATCTTCTTTTTCTATTAGTATTTCTTTAATAATATTAATTTTTATATTATTGTTATTAATTAAATTATTATAAAATCCTGTATCTATATTTAAGTTATAAGTAATATTATCATTAAAACTTTTTTGTATTATGTTTTTATCTTTAAGCAAATAATTTACTGTATTAACATAATCATAGTTAAATATAATATCAACATTATATCCTTGTATTAATTCTATTAATTTACCTTTTTTTATACATTCACTAGCACTTTTAGAATAAGCTCTAATAAGACCGCCTGCTCCTAATTTTATTCCTCCAAAATATCTTATAACAACACATATTATATTTTGTAAATTATTTTTATCTAATACTTGCATAATTGGATTACCAGCAGTTCCAGATGGTTCATTATCATCAGAAAATTTCTTATGTTCATCTATAATATAGGCATAACAGTAATGTGTCGCGTCTTTATATTTTTCTTTTAACTGTTCTAAAAAATTATTTATTTCACAAACATTATTAATTTTATGAATAATTGCAATAAATTTAGAATTTTTTATAATAATTTCATTTGTTATATCATTAGTTATAGTAAACATAAAACCACCTCTTTAATTATATCATTATATTTACATAACATCAAATTTATATTATAATTAAGTGCGAAAGAGTGATATTATGAATATACAATCTAATAAAAATATAGTTTATGTTACAGATAAAAATATATCTTATATTCAATTCAAAAAACTATTAGAATATCCTGAAGTAGTTCATGCTTATACTGTTGATAAAAACGTTGATTTTAAAACTGTATCTAATCATTCTAAAGATAAGAATTTTGATATTGCAATTAATAATTATAAACAATTATGTAGTAATCTAGATCTAGAATTTAATAATTCTATTAGAGCAGATTTAGATCATACTGATAAATTTAAAATCATTAACAAAGTAGAGGAAGCTAACTTTAATATAACTGATGATAAATATGATGCTTTAATTACTAATCATAGTAATGTTAATTTAATAACTACATCTTCTGATTGTATTGTGTTTTTAATATATGACCCAATTAAAAAAGTTATTTCTAATGTTCATTCGGGATGGAGAGGTGTTTTACAAGATATAGTTATAAAAACGCTTAGAGGAATGAATGATAAATATAATTGTGATTATAAAGATATTATAGTATGCATCTGCCCATCAATTAGGAAATGTCATTTTGAAGTAGATTATGACGTTTATAAAATGTTTGAAGAAAAATTTAATTATGATGAAATATATGAAAAAAAGGGTAATAAGTGGTATATTGATACTGTTAAAATAAGTAAGATTAAGCTATTGAAATTAGGTATTACTGAAAAAAATATAATTGATAGTAATATTTGTACTGTATGTAATAGTAAATATATTAATTCGTATAGAGCAGATAAAGAAAAATTTAAATTAAATACTGCCATTATAAGTTTAAGGGAAGGTGAAGATAAATGAGAGATTTAACTAATAATAATATTTTACATATTATAAAAGATGATATATCTTACATTCAATTTAAAAAATTATTAGAGTATCCTGAAATTGCTCATGCATATACTGTAGGGTTAGACAATAACATGAGAACTTTTACTAGTAAAGGTAAAAATAATAATTACGATAACGCAATAGATAAATACAAAATATTATGTAGTGATATAGGGTTAGATTTTGAAAGATGCATCAGGGCTAGTTTAAACCAAACTGGTGATATTAGATTAGTAACTAGTAGAGATAAACTGCCGTTTTTCAGTAACTATATACAAAGCCATGATGGTTTAATTACTGATGTTAATAATATTAACTTGATTACTAATTCATCTGATTGTATAACATTTTTACTATATGATAAAGAAAAAGGTGTTATTGCTAATGTTCATTCGGGATGGAGAGGTACATATAATAAAATATTAGAAACTGCTCTTTATGCAATGGCTAATTATTATGGATGTAAATTTAGGGATATAATGATTTTTATTTGTCCTTCTATCCGTGAATGCCATTTTGAAGTAGATTCTAGTGTTTTTAAAATATTTAAATATAGATTTGGAAATTATCCTGATATAATTAGAGAAAAAGGTAATAAATGGCACATTAATACAGTATTATTAAATAAATATTTAGCTACTGATATAGGAGTTAGAGAAGATAATATATACGATAGTGAAATTTGTACTGTATGTAATTCTGATACTATTAATTCTTATAGGGCTCATAAAGAAAAATTTGGACAAAATGCTGGTATAATTGGAATGAAAGGGAAAGTTAAATGTTTAAAGAAGAATTAAGTTTAGTACCACATTTACCAGGGTGTTATCTTATGAAAAATTCTAGTGATAATGTTATATATGTAGGAAAATCTAAAAATTTAAAAAACAGATTAACTTCATATTTTAGGGGAACACATACTGGGAAAACCGCAATGCTTGTAAGTGAGATTGATCATTTTGAGTATATTATTACTTCTTCTGAATTAGAAGCATTATTATTAGAAATAAATTTAATTAAAAAATATAATCCAAGATATAATATTTTACTTAGAGATGATAAGAGTTATCCATATATAGAACTTACTAATGATAAAGTACCAAGATTAGTTGTTGTAAGGAATCCTAATATTAAAAAGAATAAAACTCATAAATTATTTGGACCATATCCCAATGTAACTGCAGCCAGAGAAACAGTAGATATATTAAACAGATTATATCCTTTAAGAAAATGTAAAACTTATGGTAAAAAAGAATGCTTATATTATCACATAGGACAGTGTCTAGGATATTGTACTCATGAAATAGATAAACAAATTATTGATAATATGCGAAGCGAAATTATATCTTTTTTAAATGGTAATCATGAAATAGTAACTAAAAAACTAAAAGAAGAAATGGAAAAGTATTCAGATAAAATGGAATATGAAAAAGCAATAGAATATAAAAATATGCTTGATTATATAAATGTTGTTTTAGAAAAACAAAAGGTAGAACTTGATGATAATATTGATAGAGATGTAGTAGGATACTATACAAACAATAATTATTTGTCTGTTCAAATATTATTTATAAGAGGAGGAAAACTCTTAGATAGAAAAAGAGATTTATTCCCAATGGTAGATACTTTAGAAGAAGAACTTACTTCATATGTATCTAAGTTTTATGATAAGCATAAAATAAAACCTAAAGAAGTATTAATTCCAGATATATTAGATGATAGTATTTTAACACAAGCTTTTGATATTAAATTCTTTATACCTAAAAAGGGAACTAAGAAAAATATATTAGATTTAGCTTTCCAAAATGCTAAAATATATTATAATGAACAGATGAGTTTAATAGAAAAAGATGAAGAGAAGACTACTATGGCAGTAAAAGAATTAGGTAGTATTTTAAACATACCTAATTTAAGTAGAATAGAACTATTTGATAATTCCAATTTATTTGGAAGTTTTAATGTATCAGGTATGGTAGTATTTATAGATGGAAAACCATATAAGAATGAATATCGAAAGTTTAAAATAACTAATGATAAAAATGATGATTATGGTACAATGCGTGAAGTTATTTATAGAAGATATTTTAGAGTACTTAAAGATAAATTAACTAAGCCAGATTTAATAATTGTAGATGGTGGTATTGGACAAGTTAAAGTAGCAAGAGAAGTAATTAATGAACTAAATATGAATATACCTGTTGTAGGACTTAAAAAGAATGATAAGCACAGTACTTCAGAATTAGTAGGAAATGACCCAATAGAAATAATTAACATAGATAAGAAAAGTAATCTATTTTTGTTATTAACTAAGATGCAAGATGAAGTTCATAATTATACCATTTCTTATCATAAACAAATAAGAAGTAAAGGAGCAATATCCAGTATACTAGATAATATTTCGGGGATTGGTGAAAAAAGAAAAAAGGAATTATTAAAAAAATATAAAACTATTAGTAAAATGAAAGAAGCTACAAAAGAGGAATTAGAAGAAATACTTCCTGTTAATGTTGCAAATGAATTTTATGAATTTTTAAAAGAATATGATTAGCGAGAATATGATTAGTACAAGAAATCTTAATTATTAATAGAGATTTCTTTTTATTTATGATATACTTTTAGTGGTGGTAATATGTCGAAAATAAAAGTAATGGACGAACTACTTGCTAATAAAATTGCAGCAGGAGAAGTAGTTGAAAAATGTGTATCAATAGTAAAAGAGTTAGTAGAAAATTCAATAGATGCTAAAAGTGATATGATAAAAATAGAATTAAAAGAAGCTGGTCTTAGAGAGATAAAAGTAATTGATAATGGAATTGGAATGGATGAACAAGATGCAGAGCTTGCTTTCCAAAGACACGCTACATCTAAATTATATAGTGATGATGATTTGTTTTCAATTTCATCTTTAGGTTTCCGTGGTGAAGCGTTACCTTCTATTGCATCAGTTTCAGAAGTAATACTAAAAACATGTCAAAATGATATAGGACATTTAATTCATATTAAAGGTGGATCAATGTTAGAAAGTTCTAATTGTGAAGCAAGAGTGGGAACTTCTATTACAGTATCTAATTTATTTTATAATACTCCTGCTAGACTCAAACATTTATCAAGTATATATACAGAATTAGCAAATGTAGTAGAATATGTAAATAAAATAGCTTTGTCTTATCCACATATTAAATTCATATTAAAGAATGACGATAAGGAGCTATTAAATACTGATGGATCAGGCAATTTGCTTAAAGTAATAAAAACAATTTATGGGGCAGATGTAGCCAAAAAAATGTTAAAAATAGAAGCTAGTAATGGAGACTATAATATTTCTGGATATGTATCTTTACCAGAAGTAAATAGATCTTCTAGAAATCATATGACAACAATAGTAAATGGAAGAGTAGTTAGAAATGCTAGCTTAAATAAAACAGTAAATGAAGCTTATTCATCTTTTAAAGAAGATTCAAGATACCCAATATCAGTAATATTAATAGATGCAGATCCATCATTAATAGACGTTAATATTCATCCTTCTAAACAAGATATAAAGTTTAGTAATTTTGATGATTTAAAAGAAATGATTTCGTCATGTATTATTAAACAAATAAGAAGTAAATTATTAATACCGAAAATAGAAATAAAAGAACAAGAAAGTCCTAAATATGAAAACTTAAGTTTAAATTTAGAAAGAAATATAGTTAAGGAAGATACAGATGATTATACTACATCGCTATCAAATTTAATTAATTTTAATACAGAAAATAGTGTAGAAGAAGAATATAGTAATTATGATTATGTGGAAGAAATAAAAGAAGATAAAAAGCTTCCTGAATTATATCCAGTCGGATTGTTTTTAGGTACATATATTGGATGTCAAAACGAAAATGGTATATATTTAATAGATCAACATGCTGCTCAAGAAAGAATTAATTATGAAAAATATTTATACTTGTTATCACATCCTAGTAATAATGTTATAAAACCATTATTTTCAATTGTTATAGAACTTCCAATGAACGAGTTTATTATAATTAAAGAACATTTAGATATCCTAGATAAGTTAAATATTAAAACTGAGGAATTTGGAATATCATCATTTCGAATAGTAGAACATCCAACTTGGTTTCCTAAAAATAATGAAACAAAGATAATTAAGAATATATTTGAACTTATAATTAATAATGAAAAAAACTTTTCTTTTGAAAAATTTAATGATAGCCTGGCTGCTACAATTGCGTGTAAGGCAAGTGTTAAAGGAAATACCAATATAACAATTGAAGCAATGGAAAGTATTATTAATGATTTAAGAAAATGTAATAATCCATTTAATTGCCCACACGGAAGACCTACTATAATTAATTTTTCTTCTTATGAGATAGAAAAGATGTTTAAAAG
>CALVSD010000047.1 GCA_944358805.1 uncultured Bacilli bacterium | reverse complement strand
GAACAATTGTCAAGTCAAGTGTCAACAAAATAATTGTTCTAAGTAATTAAAGGATTTTTTCGTGCTTTTGTCCTGCACTTTTTTTATCATAATTTGACTTTTATTAGTATTTATGATATAATATTTAGCAATTAAGGGGGAATAAATATGATAAAAGATAAATATGTGAAATTACTTGAGCAAATGGAAAATTCAAGAAGAGTTATATGTGGTTTTAATAATAATCAATATGGTGAAGCTGTTGTAACAACTGGAGTACCTAGAAAATACAATGAAGATCAAGCAACACACGTTAGGAAAAAGAAGATGACTTATGATGGTTATATTACGAGTAAATTTTATAGATAAAATTAAAAAATAAGATAATTATTTATAAAGAAAGGAAGGTATGTTCAATATCTAAAGAATATACTATCGAAGAATATGAAGATTTAAAACAAAGAGTCATTAATTTAAGAATAGCATCAACTGCAGAAGCTGGTGGCAAAGATCTTCCTAAAATATGGGCAGAATTGTGTAAGTTAGAAGAAGAACTAAGAACTGCAAAACTTATACCACCACGAATGAATATAAATGATAATATTGTAATTAACCCTAATTTAGATAATAACAATATTCAAAAAAAAGGAAGATAAAAGAACTAGAAAACGTAACTAGTTCTTTTTACATATATCTCTTAATTTACAATTAACACATTCAGGATTTTTTGCCTTACAATAATATCTTCCAAACAGTACTAATTGGTGATGGGTTCTCCCCCATCTTTCTTTCGGTACTTTTTTCATTAATTTCTTTTCAATTGTATCAACTGTATCTTCTTCTTTAGCAAGTCCCAATCTTTTACTTACTCTAGCAACATGAGTGTCTACAGCAATAGCAGGTTCATTATATATTACTGATAAAAAAACATTCGTAGTCTTTCTCCCTACTCCCGGTAAACTTTCTAAATATTTACGATCATTAGGTAGTACTGTTACATTATCATTTAATAATCTAGTAGCTATTTCTTTTACAAATATTGCCTTTTTATGATAAGTACCTATTTCTTTAATAATATGTTCAATATCTTTAATAGGAGCATTACTTAAAGCTTCAATACTAGGATACTTCTTAAATAGTACTCTAGTTACCTTATTTACTCTCTTATCAGTAGTTTGAGCACTTAATACCGTAGCAATTAATAATTCATAATCTTTATTAAATTCTAGTTCACAAACAGGATTTTCAAAAAGTTCATCTAAATAGTTAAATATTTTATTCATCTTCAAGCCAATTGTACTCAAAATATTCCACATTCTCCTTCTTTTTATTACGATAATTATTTTTATCTCTAATTACATCATCTTTTGTTTTTAATCCTTTTTTGTGCCATTCTGATAATATTTTATCTATATATCTAAAACTATTTACCCCATTATAAACAGCTTCTTTTAAAGCTTCCACTACTATTTCTTTATTATAATCCGTTACCCAAGTTTTTATCATATCATATTCCATCGGAGATATAGTTCTACCTAATTCTTGCTCAAATATAGTAAATATATCATTGTCTATTTCTTCTTTTTTCTCTTCTCCCCCTATTATCTCTTTTATTAATTTATTATATAATAAATCAAATACTATATATTCTTCTGTTTTGTTATATTGATTTTTCTCCACAACAATATTAATAATTTGTTTTTCAAATAAACTATTAATAAGTTCCATTACTTTATATTTATTTATATCTAATTCTTTAGAAAATAGCTCAGGATTATAAGTAACCTTACTATCAATATTAATCATATAAATTAATAATATTAATTCTTCTTCTGTTATATTTAACTTTTTATATTTATTAAATATTATTTTAGGTATTACAATTGGTTTTTCTTGTAATAATTCAAGTAACTTATTATCCATACTACTATCCCTCTATTTCTATTTCATCTAACTTATCTAAAGTATATATATCATAATATATATATTTAATAGTATTTCCTTCTTTCTTTGTCTCTTCATACATAGGAATATCTGTTTTATATATTATTTCATATTCACTAGTTTTATCTTGAAATTTTTCAGTACTATTATTGTATACTTCTTTATAATCTTTATCTAGTACAATTATGCTATATTTAGTTAATACAATATAATAATTATTGTATTTATTATAGTATATTATTTCTTCTTTTATTTCACTGTTATTTTTAATATCTTTTAATATATTATTTAAATAATTATTATTTTTACTTACTATATAGATAACACTACCAAATAAAAATACTACTAAACAAACAAATATTATTATTAATTTTTTCATATTATCTTCCTCTTCATAATTATACAATGAAATAATATTTTTTTAAAGCACTTAACCACTAATTTCTTTAATAATATAATCATTATCATTTAATTCTAATATTGTTAAATTATCTTTATTAATAATATAAGTATCAATCCAAGTAGTATATAAATGTTCTAAAAATTTATTAGAGAAATTACTATAAGCATTATAAAATAATACTTTCATATTATCATTTAAATTAATATAAACTTCTTCTTCATTATTTAAAATATATATATAATCACATAAAGAATAATTACCTGAATCAGATATATCTTTATCATATATACATATATTAGTATCATTTAAAACTATTTTAATTTTATTTTCGATAAATATTTTAATACCATTAATTTCTATATTTTTATCAAATCGATATTTTTCTACTGCCTCTATATCGTTTTTTAATATTTTATTAGTAAGTAAATAATCTATTCTATTAATTACATTACTATATTTATTTATATCTAGTTCTGTATCTTTTAACATATATAATAAAAATTTATTATTATGATATATAATAACACTATCTTTATAAAAAATAACACTATTATTATTTATTTTATCTTCATAATTAACAGTTTCTGTTTTTTCAGTACACCCAGTTAAAAGAATTATAATACTTAAAAATAATAATATTTTTTTATACATAAAAAAGGCACCTCACTATAAAGTATGCCTTTTAATATTTATTTATAATGTATTCTTTTATTTTTTCATAATCATTATCTAAATTATTTCTAACTATTTCTTTTTCGATATCTTTCATAATATCTTTTAAATAACTTCCAGGATTTCTATTTAATATTTTAGATATATCTATTGGTTTTATTTTTATATCTTTACTTGATAATATAGGTAACTTACTATATATATTATTTATTTTCTTTTTATCTATATTTTTTATGTCCGCTACTACTGTTGTTACATATAATCCATATTTATATATTGTATACGCATCATAAATATTTTCCTTCATTAAAGCTCTTATTTCACTCATTTGCTCTTTTTCTAACTTAGTAAAGGGATATATATCATCTACTTCTAATTGCGCCCAAATGCCTATTAAATCATCACATAAATCTATATCTTTAAGTTTAGGTATATCTAAGTCTTTACATAGTTTTAAATTTACTAATAATTCTCTTCCTTTTTCTTTATTTAAAGATAAGAATATTTTATTTAGTTCATCTTTTTTTCTTTGATAAGATAATGTTTTTAATAAATAGCTATATTTGGTTAAAAAATGTTTTGTTTTAACCTCTATTTCAAAATCTAATGTAGCAGAAAACCTTATCGCTCTAAGTATTCTAAGCGAATCCTCATGTATTCTATATCTTGGATTACCTACAGTTTTAATTAATTTATTATCTATGTCTTTTCTTACATTTAATAAATCTATAATCTTTTCATCTTTATCTATACATAATGTATTTATAGTAAAATCTCTTCGTAATAAGTCTTTCTTAAAATTTTTTATATATTTAATCTTAACAGGCTTTCTATTACCTTCATATTTTATTTCTCTTCTAAATGTTGTTACATCATATTTATAATTTTTATATATTACTGTTACCGCTCCATATTGGTTTTCTGTACTTTTTGCAATATCAAACAATTCAATAATTTCTTTAGGAGTAGCACTTGTACAAATATCGATATCATTAGATTCTTTACCTATTAGTTTATCTCTAACAAATCCACCGACTATATACGATTCATAACCATTATCATTAAGTATGTTTATTAGTTCTATAGCTTTATTATACATATATCCTCCCATATAATTATAGCATTCACAAAAGAAAAATGCAAAGTAATTATAACTACTTTACATATTCACTATTTCTTATTAATTATTTGTTCTTTAATTAATTTAATGAATTCTTCTACACTAATAGTTTTAGTATCGTTTTCTCCATGTAATCTATAACTAATTAGATTATTATCTCTTTCTTTATCTCCTAAAACTAATGTATATGGTATTTTTTTAGTTTGACTTTCCCTCATCTTATAAGATAATTTTTCATCTCTATCATCTAACTCTACTCTAATATCATTATTTTCTAATAATTCTTTTATTTTGTTAGCATACTCTAAATGATATTCATTATTTACAGGTATTATATTTATTTGAACAGGGCTTAACCATAATGGGAAAGCACCAGCATAGTGTTCTATTAATATACCTATAAACCTTTCTACAGAGCCATATATTACTCTATGAAGCATAACTGGTCTTTTCTTAGAACCGTCTTTATCTATATAAGTTAAATCAAATCTTTCTGGTAAATTCATATCTAATTGAATTGTTCCACATTGCCATACTCTACCTAAAGAGTCTTTTATATGGAAGTCTAATTTTGGTCCATAGAATGCTCCATCTCCTGGATTAACTTTACATTTGTGTCCTGATTTTAAGCAAGCTTCTTCTAAAGCTTTTTCAGATCTTTCCCAAATTTCTAAACTACCGATATATTTATCTTCTGGTCTAGTTGATAATTCAATTTCATAAGTTAATCCAAAAATTGAATATATTCTATCAATAAAGTTAATAAGTCTTATTACTTCACTTTCAATTTGATCTTCCGTCATAAAGATATGAGCATCATCTTGAGTAAATGTTCTTACTCTAAATAAACCATTTAGGGCTCCTGAAGCTTCATGTCTATGTACCAAACCTAGTTCTCCTACTCTAAGTGGTAAGTCTTTATATGAATGAAGAGAATTTTTATATACTAACATTCCTCCTGGACAGTTCATTGGTTTAATAGCAAATTCTTTTTCATCAATATTAGAAGTATACATATTTTCTTTATAGTTAAACCAATGTCCTGATAATTCCCAAAGTTCTTTACTTAACATTATTGGTGTTTTAATAAATTGATATCCCTCTTTAGCATGTTCTTTATACCAAAAGTTTTCAAGTTCATTACGAAGTATCATTCCTTTTGGTAAGAAGAATGGAAATCCTGGGCCATATTCACTAATCATAAATAATTCTAGTTCTCTACCTAACTTTTTATGATCTCTTTTTTTAGCTTCTTCTAACATTTCTAAATAATTATTTAATTCTTCTTCTGTTTCAAAACATACTCCATATATTCTTTGAAGCATTTTATTATTAGAGTCACCTTTCCAATATGCTCCACTTACTTTAAGTAATTTAAAGTATTTCATATCTTTAGTAGAATTCATATGAGGTCCTCTACACAGGTCAATAAAATCATCTTGTTTATAAGCACTGATTACTTGTTCATTTTCATCCATTCTACTTATTAAGTCTTGTTTATATAAGTCATTTTTAAACATATCAAGTGCTTCTTCTTTTGATAATTCTATTCTTTTAATTAACTTATTAGACTTAGATATTTTTTTCATTTCTTTTTCTATTTTAGGTAAATCTTCTTCTTTAATTACTTCATCTCCTAAATCAATATCATAATAGAATCCATCTTCAATAACAGGTCCTACCCAAAACATCGCATTTGGATATAAATGTTTTACAGCATGTGCAAGTAAATGGGCACAACTATGATTTAATACATTTAACTTTTCATTTTCTTTAATATTTATCATATTATCATCTTCCTCTCTTGAAATTATTTATTTTTTGTTTTCTCACCATATTAGTACGTTTTTTTTGTTCTGAACTACAATATTGTAACGTTCCTTTTGCTATTTCAGAAAACATTACATTAAACTTATTCACAATAATAGTAGCTAATAATTTTTTTCTTAATTCTATTAATTCACTATATGACGTATTATCAAAATCCATACACCATACTCCTTTTTTACTTCCTTCTTTATAAACATTTAAAGGAATAAATATATTTTTCATTAAAAACCTCCCTATAATAATAAAAGACCTAATTTAGGGAGTGAATTAAACACGGTACCATCCCTATTAGGTCTTAATTTAATAACGGCTACTAACCGGCAATCTCTTTCAAGTGCACTTAAAGGTAGTAATTATATACTTAGTTAATAGTTTCCACCAACCACTATCTCTCTTAAAACAATCAGTATACAATCATGTCCTTCTCATAGTTTTAACTCTTCTAACTCAATGACATTATTATTTTAGTATATATTTATATCTTTGTCAATTATTTTTCCTTAAAAGATTCTACTAATTGGATAAATTCATCTTTATATTCATCCTTTTTACTATTTAAAGTCCAAGTTAATAATTGACCATAATAATTTTCTGTTTCTACATAATATATTTGTATATATGTATTTACTTCTATATCATTATTAGTAGATTTAAATTCAATATATTTACAATTGTAGTTTCCTATTTTTATATCTTTTTTTTCATAATCTGTTAAATTATATGTACTAGCATTTGAAGCAATAGTATTATTCATATACTCTTCATAGCTCCATTCAAAATCCGCTTTATTTTCCATTAACGCTACAAAGTATTTATCATTTTTTAAATCTGCTAATTCTATATCTGCTGAACTATTTAAAGTTCCTTGTTCTACTTGTTGCCATCCATTACCAGCTTCAACAGAAAAAATATCATTATAACTATTATATGTAATTTTATTTGAATTAGTGTTTGTTTTACTACATCCTGTTAAAATTAATATAGTACATAACATTAACCCTAACAATTTTTTCATAGAAATTCCTCCTAGGGCTATATTATAGCACACTTTATTAATTTATGCAAAAAAGAAAAAAACCTAAAGGTTTTGTAATCAATTTGGTGACCAGTACGGAATTCGAATCCGTGAATGCTGCCGTGAAAGGGCAGTGTGTTAAGCCGCTTCACCAACTGGCCATATATAATAACAAAATGGTGGGCCTGAATGGACTTGAACCATCGACCTCACGCTTATCAGGCGTGCGCTCTAACCACCTGAGCTACAAGCCCATTTTGCGTCTTGCTTTTACATTATAGCATAAAGATATAACATAAAGCAAGCACTTTTTATATATTTTTTAATTTTTTATCAAATTTTGGTGTCCCCTTAGGGATTCGAACCCTAGACCCACTGATTAAGAGTCAGTTGCTCTACCAACTGAGCTAAGGAGACAAAATGAAGCAATTAATTAAAATTACTTCTATATTATATCATATTTTTTTTATTTGTGAACTATATTTTTAAATTTTTATCAAAAATTCATCATTTCTTCTACTAATTTATCCAAGTTTATTGCGTGAGATCCTTTTACTAATACTAAATCTCCTTCTTTTAATATATTATTTAATAGATTATAAGTATCTTCTTGTTTTTCAAAACTATATATATTATATTTATTAAATCCTTTTTTTAATGCTTCATCTTTAATATATAAAGAAAAATTTCCTACAGTTATTAAAATATCTATATTATTATTTACTACATCTTCCCCTATTTTCCTATGTATTTCCTCAGAATATTCACCAAGTTCTAGCATATCTCCTAATATAGCTATCTTTCTATTATTACTTTTACCTAATAATTCTAATGCTGATTTCATAGAATCATAACTTGCATTATAAGTATCATCAATGATAGTTACTCCTCTTTTATTTGTTTTTTTCTCTAAACGGTGAGCAGTTAATTTTAAATTACTTATACCTTTCTTTATTAAATCATTTTCTATATTTAACTCTTTTCCTATTGCATATCCCATTAAACTATTATAAATAAATGGTCTTGTTGCTACATTTACTTGCATATTTTCTTCTATATCATTATCTTTTATTGTAAATATACTTCCTGTAATATCTTCTTTTATATTATATGCTATATAATCACTAGCATTATCTATACCAATAGTTTTTACTTTATATTTATTTTTTAATTTATCATATACTTCATGTAATAAATCATTATCATTATTTATAAATAATACTCCATTTTTATCTAATCCTTCAAGTATTTCTAATTTAGCTTTTAATATATTTTCTCTAGATCCTAAAATTCCTATATGAGCTGTACCTATATTAGTTATTACTGCAATTGTAGGCTTCGCTATTTTTGTTAAATAACTAATTTCATTTAAATGATTCATTCCCATTTCTACTATCATACAATCATGGTCTTTTAGTTCTAATATTGTTAAAGGCATTCCGATATTATTGTTTAAATTTCCTTTAGTCTTTAGAACATTATATTTAGTTTCTAATACAGAAGCAATCATATCTTTTGTACTTGTTTTTCCTACACTTCCCGTTACTGCTATTACTGGTATATTATATAAACTTCTTTTATATGCCGCTATTTTACCTAAGGCAATTATGCTATCTTCTACTTTTATAATTGTTTTATCTTTATATTTATTAATATCAATATCTTCTATATTATCAAGAATACAAACACTTGCTCCATTATCAAAAGCTTTATCATAAAATTTATTTCCATCAAAGTTTTCACCTTTAATACCAATATAAACATCATTTTCTTTTATTAATCTAGTATCTTTGCAAAAATCTATACATTCTTTTTTAGGGTCTCCAATTATTAATTCACCATTACATTCTCTAACTATATCTTCAACATATATTCTATGCATAGTATCATCTCCTTTAATATATTATACTATACTTTAAACTATTTAAAAATAATATTTTTAATATATACATTTTTAGGATCTGCACAAAGTACTACACATTGTATTTTACATTTTTCACATCTATTTGCCGTAATTAAATATGTTCCTAATTCATTTACTTTAAACACATAATTTCCACATTTATCTGTGGTTTCACACCCTAATAAAACGCCATTTTTAAATAAATTTACAGTTACCCCACATGCTCCTTTTATACAATTATCTTTTTTGTCATAATAAATACAAGAACCACATAAAACATATTCTATCATAATAAGTCACCTCTTATTATAATATATGTTGTAGCAATAATTCTTTTTGCTTTATACACCTAAAAAAAGAAGGATTAACCTTCTATATTGTTAAGTAAATCATCGATTGTCATAAACCTATCATCTACTTCTTTTAATGATGTTTGATTCTTTGTATTATCAGGTAATACAACTTCTTTAATGTCAGATACTTCTATATCATCTTTAGACTTTATACTTTCTATTGTATATACATCAGTTACTCTATCTTTTACTACATAAGAACCATTACTATATCTATCCATTATTGGCATTTCATTTAATTTTACAGTTTT
>CALVSD010000046.1 GCA_944358805.1 uncultured Bacilli bacterium | reverse complement strand
AATTATTTTGGGTGATTTTAATTATATATGAAAAGATTATTATTAATATTAATTTTAGGAATTTGCTTATGTGGATGTAATAAAGAAAACAAAAATAATTTTTCTAATTTTGAACATTATGATTTAAGTGGAAAAGATGCTATATATCATACTTATGTAGATAATAATGTTATGCATAAATATGCAATTGCTGATATTACTCCTGATTCTTATGAGTTATTCGTATATGGATTGTTTTACCAAGTTTCAGACAACGATTATATTTTACTTGACAAAATAGAATCGACAGGGATTAAAGAGGATATAGGTAAATTTTACGAAAATAAATTATATGTGATAAGTATGGGAGATACTTCAGGAAATTATGAATATACTCTTAATCAAGAAGAAATAACCAAAAAAGAATTAGTTTTTGAATTTTCAGAAGGATTCCTTGCTAGGAGCATAAAAGATGTTAATAAAAATGAAATATATTATAAAGTACTTACTAATGATGAAAATACTGGTAGCAGTATAAGTATTGTACTTAGATGTTCATTATCAACTTATAAGTGCGAAATTAGTGAGTAATGTTATATTATATTAAACAAAGAGAAAGATTGTATATTTGTATTTCTCTATTGTGAAAAATAAATAATATGGGTAGTATTACGGTGTTAGTTAAATTTATTTATTTTAACTAATACCGTTTTTTTTAGTAAATCTACTAAATATAAAGAGATAAAGAGAGGTAAAAAATGAAATTAGTAACTAAAATTTTTAAAAGAGACGATTGGTATGTAACGTCAAAATATGGTTATAGAGAACCCATAACAACTAATAGTGGAGTAACTAATAATTTTCATAATGGATGTGATTATGGAACATATGGACAAAAATGGCCACAATATGCTATAGATAATGGTTATATTCTTAGTTGCGGAATAGGAAATGATGGTGGTAAATATATTTGGGTTAATTATCCTAGAATAAATAAAAAACTATTACATTATCATTTAGATAGTATATGTGTAGAAGATGGACAAAGGGTAAAAGAAGGGACTTTATTAGGATATACTGGAGAAACAGGAATGGCAACAGGTATTCATTTGCATTTAGGAATGATGAATAGTAATGGCGAAGATTATCAAGATCCACACGTATATAATTATCAAGAAAATAATGATATTTTGAATGGTAATAATAAAACTATTGATAACATAGTAGAAGAAGTTATAGTAGGAAAATGGGGAAATGGACAAGAAAGAATTAATCTTTTAACAAACGCTGGATATAATGCAAAAGAAATTCAAAAAAAAGTAAATGAAATATTGAAGAATGATAATAAATTTAGTGAAAATAAATATGTTGTACAAAAAGGGGATACTTTAATAAAAATAGCCCAAAAATATGGTACTACATATCAAGAAATTTATAAAAAAAATGTGGAAGTTATAGGGGAAAATCCTGATATTATAAAACCAGGACAAGTCTTAAATATTTAGTGTTTAGAAGGAGATGATAAGATGAATAAAATTATTGAAAAAGTTTGTGGTTTATTTTGTGGTTTCTTTTTGTTTTTATTTAAAGACTTTGATTTTTTGTTGAAGGCTATATTAATGTTAATGTTTTTAGATTATATAACAGGAGTTTGTAAGTCTTTTGTACAAAAAAAAGTTAATAGTAGTATAGGTGCAAATGGAATAATTAAAAAGGTTGTTTACTTATGTATAATTGCTATATCTGTTTTATTAGATCAATTATTAGGAACTAATGGAGGATTAAGATCATTAGTAATAATGTCATTTATTTTTAATGAAATATTATCAATATTAGAAAATAGTAGTGAAATGGGTATTAAAATTCCTAAAATTTTATATGAATCCTTAGAAAAATTAAATAAAGATAAAAACGCAAATTAGTAATGATTTTTTAAAACTTTATTTACTATTATAATTGCTCTTTTTAATAAATTTACAAATGTTTTTTATATAGAGGCTACTATTAAATGCAATATTGCTTTGAAACAATATAATAATATTGGAGGTGATAAAATGAAAAAAAAGTTAATTGTGATTAATTTCTTTATTTGTAGTTTTTTTCTTATAGGGATTTTTAAAGTAGAGGCAAAAGAATGTGCATATGGATTACAAGCACCAGCTATACCGCAAAGCTATGCTTCTGTTACGGGACCTGTTCATAGGTTATACACATCAGAAAATACTTGTAAAGGAGCAAATGCGGAGGTTTGGTTTTCTAATTTTGGTACATTGCCAAATTGGTATGTACCTAGTAATGGTGCTATAATACACGCATATTTAAAAGAACAAGATTCGGCTGGAAATAATCCTGAAACTGTAAAATATTATGTTGGATTTTTTGAAGGAAGAGTATTAACAGATTTTGCTCTTCAAAAGACTGTTAATCCAGGTAATATTGAAGCCGAAGGAGATCAGGGATGTGAATTATATATGCAATTTTCAATTTCTAGAACTAGCGCTGATCCAACGGGAACTCGAGTGATACCAGATAAACTTTTCTATTATACAATGTGTATGAATTAAAATAATATTGGAGGTGATAAAATGAAAAAGAAAAGGTTTATTATTGTTTTTATAGTAATTGTGGCTTTATTGGCAGGAGTTTTTACAGTTAGTGCCAAGACGTTTCAAAATAACAATTCTAATGAAGTAGGATATACTTTAAAAAGTATATATGATAAAATGGATGACGGGTGGCTATACAGTTTTGAAATAGCCTATGTAGAAAATGATCCGAATATATATTACATATTTGATGGATATAATTTAAAACATCGCCCTTCAGGTATAGAATATTATGTTTCTTATGTAGATGCAGAAACAGGAAAGGAATTAGAAAAAATACCTTCTAGATATGCAACTCTTTCAACTTCTGAGAAATATCGTGAAGATATTAAAAAAATTAATGATTTTTTTAACCAATCACAATTTAAACAAAATATTTCTATAGATGATTTAGAGCAATTGGAAGTTGAGAATATAAGCAAGGAATATTTAGTAGATTTATTTAATAGAACAATTAGTTCTGAAATAAAAAATATACCTGGTGAATATATTAGTGCTCCTTCTTTGGAATGGAAAACGCAAACATCTACAGATGAATCAAAACCTGGTGAGTGGCAAATAATGTATATTCTAGATTATGGATATATTCAAGATATTGAAATAGAATTTGTTAATAGTGATGGGACTTATTTATCAGAACAAACAGAAAAATTAGATTTTTCAAGTGCAGATAATGAATTGCTTGAAAATATTGAAACTTTAGAAGAAAACATAATAACAAGTCAAAATGTAAATATTACAACAAGTAGAAGTGATAGGAATTTAATAAATAATTCGGATTTAAATAAATTATTAAATGATTTAAATGGCTATTTATTAGAAAATAATTAAAAAAAGTTCAATTTGAACTTTTTTTTATGAATTTCTTTATTATTTGTGATTAATAATTGAAAGAACTTAAATATATATATGATGATAATTATATTCATAATTTTAAATATTTTTATTTATATTGAAATAAATGGTAATTAATAATTTAATCTTTTACTTAATTTAACATAAAATATTGATAAATTAAAAAAATAGACTACACAAATTGAATTTTAGTTAGGAAATATATGAAAGGGTATAGTTGACTCTTTCATATTTTGTGAGCAGTAAACTGTTTATTTATAACTTGCTTTTAACTATATTAAAGCATATTTGATTTAATAGTCAATTTAGTTTCTAGAAATTAAAAAAATTTATAATTCGCTATATTAGATATATATATAATTAACTATTATATAATAAAAAAATTTATTAACAAAGGAGAGATTAGAAAATGGCATATTCAAAGAGAATACCACCAATTAAATTAGTTCTTACTATTAAGGAATACAATAACTTAATTGGGGTTTTAACAAAAAATATTGAAGAATCACAAAACAATATAATAAATGATTTGGCAAATTTAACAAAGGAAAAATTACTAAAATATAGTATTCCAAGAAAAATAGATGATGATAATATAGAAATAGAAATAAGGTTATATATAAATGAAGCGGCTGATATAATATCTTTATTATTGGCATATGTAGATAATAAATTCAAAGAAATAGACTATTATCAATTACTTTTAAAAGTACAAGAAGTAATGAATAATAATTAAATTCAAATATTAGTATGTATAGTTAAAACGCAAAGATAGTTTATCTCACTATGAAAATATTATTATTTTAATAAAAAAAACAGATTAAATTACTGATGTTAAATATACAATATCAGTAATTTTTATTTTTTTGCACAATCAAATATTATTATTTGCAGTTTTTGTAGAATTTTGTTGTATAATGTAGATAATAGCAATACCGAGTGCTATTGTAAATATAAGAGATGAGATTAATTATAAAAAAATTAAAGCAGTAATTAAGTAGTATTTTGTATTATGTAGTAAATAAATTATCTCGTATTCAAATAATTACTATAGTTATTGTTAATAAAAGTAAAGCTTTAAGCAGTATTTTCTTTGCTATTATTATAGGGTAATTGCTTTGTAGGAGTGATTGCCTATGAATGTAAAAAAGAAATACTGTAAAAAAAATAAATTAAATAAAATTTATGAAAATAAATTAATGGCTTTTTTTGCTCTTAAAAAGAGTATTAAAGTCATTTTTTTTAATTATTTAAAACTTTTGAAATGTAGAGGCCCTCCTTTAATCAATTTATAAAAAAAATAAATTGATTGGAGGATAGAATATGGCCGAACGACCAAAAAGAAGAATAAGTAAGGATAATCCTTATAGAATAAAATATTATGATAAAAAAAATGTCTATACAGTATCTTTTGAAGATAGTAGAAAAGAGATACAAGAAATTGAAATAAATATGGAAGTTTTTTCTGCATTTAATGAATTTGAACTTAAAGATTTATCGCAAATGAATAAAGATGACTTGCATAGAGATAACAGATTTTTAGATAACAGTGAAAAATCTGAAATTATAGTTTTTAGTAATATATTAAATTATACAAAATCAGTAGAAGATATTGTTGAAGAAAAAATTATGAAAGAAAATTTAAATAAAATAATAGAAGAACTTCCAAATATACAACAAAGAAGATTAAAAAAGTATTACTATGAAGAAAAAACTTTTGAAGAAATAGCAAAAGAAGAAAATTGTACTAAAAGGGCTGTTAAATTTAGTGTTGATATAGCATTAAAAAAAATATCTCAAAAAATAAAAAAGTAGACTACACAAATTGAATTTTAGTTAGGTATATGGTGAAAGGAAAAAATCCTTTCATCATTTTTTATAAATGAATGTTCTTTGAAAACTTAATATAAGTTCATTAAATACTTTCCTGTTAATAATAGCACATTAGCAAGTACGCTTGTCGATTTTTACTTGGCTATAAAATTAAGTAGCACTTAATTTGCAAAGACGATTAATAGTATTAAAGATACTCCTGTCTAGCCACAGATTCAAGCAATGGGGACAGCTCGGAGAGAACCTCGGAGGGGTTAAAAAACCCGTGAGATTATTTAGCAAATAATCGTTTAATGAATTTTTAATAAATTAGTAATAGAAATAAAATTAAGTAGATAAATAAAGCCATAGTATTATTATTTGCTTTGGCTTTTACATATTTAAGGAGATAAAATATGAAAAGAAAAAGATATAAAGTTAAAGTTAAATTAATATTTGAGACAACGATTGAGCATTCACAAACAAGTATATATAAAGCTAAACAAGATGTTGATAGGGTTTTAAGAGATTATTTGAAAGATAAAAAATTAAACATTTTAAATTTATTTGAGGATCCGCCACACATTATTTATAAAGTTGAAAAAAAAGATAATTAAAAGTGTGAGGTATTTATTAATTTAAATTATATCCTTTTGTATATATATGAAATATAAGAAATATGACTGTATATTTTAGGATAACTTAGTAAATGTGTATAATTATATTAAAAAAAATATAAAAAATTATAGTTTAATATTTATATTTATCACAAGATAAAAAATATAAGTTATTAATATAAATTTTTACAATAAGTACATATTTTGTATTGTAAATAAATTGGAGGAAATAATTAATGAAGAAATACAAAGTTATATTAAAAAGAATAAAAACAAATGAATTTGAAGTAGAATCTTTAAGTAAAAGTGAAGCAATAAACTTGGTTATAAATACTTTGAATAATTCTACTTTATTAGAAAAATTAACAACGAATCAAGTAGAAACTAATTTGAACTTAACTTGTAAAAAAATAAAAAAATAAAATTGCAAATGTGAAATAAAAAAAAACGCACAATCGCAAATATTAAAAGAAATTAGTATTATTAAATTGTAATGCAATTTCTTTTATTTTTTAAGAGGTAATTATATATCAAAACTCTTTATTAAATCTGAAATTGTATTTTTAAAATAAGGAGAGATAAGATATGGAACAGAGAGAAATAAAAACAATGCAGAACTATTACTTTGGAATGAGTAGGGTTCCTATGATATGTGAAGAAAAGATTGAAGAGTTACATAAATCCAAAGTAATTAGAAAAATATATGAAGTATTTGATAATGAATTTAATGAAATCTGGTATTTAGTAAAGACTGTAAAAGGAAAAAGCTATATTGTCAAATCAAAATTTGGTAATTTATATGCCAAAGATATTATGAAAAAGTATAGAAAATACTATGATTACTATCAAATTAATACAGAAATAATAAAAATATTTGCAAAGGGATTTTATCCAGTTATTTTTAAAGTGTCGGATAGAGAATTTAATATTTTTTATGATAAAAAAAATAATAAAAATAATATTTTCTTTAACAATTATTATTGTTATTCAAAAAATAAATATAAGGCAGTAAGAGAATATAGAAATAAAGTTGAATATGAAATTTTCATTAATGAGGATGATGCAATTTATTGAACATCTGATTATTCAAAAACAAAAGAAGAAATTTTAAAAAATAATATTAGACCTTTTAATTTAAAAGAAATGGTCTATGATTTAAAACAGAGGAGAGGAAGATATTTAGATGTTAGATGATAAAAACGAAGTTTATAAAGTTTTAAAAAATATGACATTAGAAGAATTTGCCTCTATATTTAATACTACTAACAAAATAGAAGCAGTTGAAAATGTAAAAAAAGAAGATAACAAAGTTCTTTATACAATAAATGAATTGATAGAAAAATATCCTTTCTTTACAAGGTATAACATTAACAAAGCAATTCAAAGTGATGGATTACCTTATTGTTTAATTGGAAATAAAAGAATGTTTAGTAAAGAAGAAATTGATAGATGGTTAGAAAAAGAGACTAGTTCTAAAAAGGAAAAAAGAAGATATAACATTTAATTGGAGGAAATATTATTATGCAGGAAAGAATAGAGAAGTATATTTATTATGTATCAGAAAACAGGTATAGAGTTAAATTTTTAAAAGTAAACAAAAAAAATAATACAAAAATAAAATTTAATCAATACATTAATGGTACACTAGAAGATGCTATAAAATTAAGAGATGATAAATTAAAAGAAAACGGCTTGGTATTAGAAGAAAATAAAAAATCTAATGATATATTTGAAGAGAATATAGTTGAAAATAAAAAAGAAGTTAAGCCTAAAAGAGAAAGGAAGGCAACAATAAATCAAGCTACTAATAAAGTTGATAAATATATATACGAATTAGAAAAAGGTAAAAAATATAGAGTATTTATAAGAAAAGGAGGATCCAATGGGCAAAAAGGGGATTATTATTCATCAGTATTTGAGGGAACATTAGCACAAGCAAGAAAAGAAAGGGATAAAAGATTAGCGGAATTAAAATTAAAAAATGGAAAAGGCGAAAAAGGTAATATAAGGTTTATTGATTTTGCTAGAATATATTACAAAGAATATGCTGAAAGAGAACTTAGTCCAACAACAGTTCAAAGCGGAAAAAATGAACTAAAAAATTATGTACTACCTGTAATTGCTAATATGCCTTTAAATAAAATAGATGCATTAACTATACAAAGAATTATAAATGAATTAAAAGAGCAAAAACGTCAAAAACCAGATAGAGATGGAAACATAGTTAAGTTATCACCAACCAGTGTAAATAATGTGTACAGATTATTAAGAAAAATACTAAATAAGGCAATCGCTTGGGATTATATTGAAACAAATCCTGTTTTGAAAGTAAAAGCACCAGAAGTTTCTAAAAAAGAAAAATTATCATACAATAGAGAAGAATTGTTAGAAATATTAGATATTTTGAAAACTGAGGATCCTTTGACAGAAACTTTATTTACTATCGCAATATGTTCGGGCGTTAGGCGAGGAGAATTGGTTGGTCTTCATATAGATGATATTGATTTTGAAAAAAATATTATAAGTATAAAAAGAACGGCAGTTTGGGATAAAAAGAAACAAAGGATAATTGAAAAAGCAACAAAAACAAAGGGTAGTGTTAGAGATGTTCCTATTCCTTTGTTTTGTACAGAAATTATTAGAGAATATTTAAAATTAAGAGAAAGAATAATATTAAAGTTTAAAAGACAAAATAATAACTATGTTCCTCCTCAGAACTTATTTTTAAGTAAATATGGTGGAATAATGTTTCCAGATACACCATCAAGTAAATGGCTTGATTTTAGAAATAAACACAAAAATATAAGAGATGTTTCTCTTCACGAACTAAGACACAGTTATTGTTCAATGCAGATGAATGAAAATCCGAATTTATCTCCAGCAGATGTAAAAAAATTAATGGGACATTCTCAATTATCCACAACTTTTATATATACTCATTCTAATGAAGATAAAACGGAAGATGCTATATCAGTATTTGAAAAATATTATGATGTTAATAAAGAAAAAAAAGTAAACTTTAACGAAATATTATCTTTATACACTAGATTTAATTTTACAACTACAAATATAATACAATCACTTATTAATTTTATGGTTAATAGTGATGAAGATGAAAATATCAAATATAAAAAAATAAAACAATACATTGATAACAGATATCCAATGTTTAAGAAAATAGACATATCTGTAGTTAATATAAATAATGTCTGGGATTGGTTAGAAGAAAAAAAAGTAAAATATGGAGATGAATTTCTTTTATGCCCAGTCAGATAGTTTATTTAATCTATTGTAAAATTTTATAATTTATTATATAATGTGAAAGAAGTATAAAAATGGCGTACTTTGAATATGAAAAACTTGGACAGGATTTTAAATTTATGAGTCGCGAATTTGTCGCGAGATTTATAAAATTATATTTAAAATAATAAAAAAATACAAAACATATTTAAAAAACAAATTATAAAAAATATTAGTATTTATAAATAATTTAATGTTTTTAAAAAAAACAAACAGTATTTAAATTTTAGACTGATTTTCTCCTAAGCGATAGGCCGTTGGTTCGATTCCAATCGGGGACGCCATTATTGATAATAAAAAGTCTTGTAATTAATGGAATCAAAGACTTTTTTTATATAAAAAAGATGTTTCAATGAATTTAATTTCAAAGGTCTGATAGCATTTAATTAGAGGATTGCAATTCGTAATTTAATGATGACAATTTTTTTATTCTATCATATCTATAATAACAAATAAGTTATCAATTGCTTTTATCAAATAATTTAGTGTTTATAATTATTTTCATAATCATAAAAAATTTTCGTCATAAGTATTAATCTCTTTATCCATCCTATTTTTTTTATTCACTCTTTGTTTAATACCATTATTTTTGCTGATAAGATTGATTTGTTATGATTGATGTGAATGAAATATTAAATGGAAAAATATATAAATATTAGTAATTAAGGGGTATGAAAATTAAATTGATGATATTGAGAAATTTTTTAAAGTAAATAACTTTTAGTGTAGGCTGGTGTTAAACATTAGTTAAAATGTCACCGATTTATAATATAGGTAACAAACAAAGGAGTACTTTGTTTGTAATAGTATT
>CALVSD010000045.1 GCA_944358805.1 uncultured Bacilli bacterium | reverse complement strand
ACTCATATCCCTTTATCCTTTTCTTTATTATACAACAAAAAAACACATAAGTTTCAAAAACTCATGCGTTTATCCTGAATAACAGTGTAAATAAACTTTAAATATAGAAAAAATAATGTTATAATATAAGCCAAAGGAGAAATTATGAAATTAGATTTAAATAAATTAAACTTAAACGAAAATGATACTATCATTGTAGGAGTATCATCTGGACCTGACTCTATGGCTTTATTGCATTATCTACATACACACGAAAAATGTAACATTGTATGTGCACATATTAACCATAATGTTAGAAAACAAAGTAAAAAAGAAGAAAGTTTTTTACAAAAATATTGTCAACTTAATAATATTACTTTTGAAAGTATGAAAATTACAACTTATACAGAAAATAATTTTGAAAATGAAGCAAGAAAAAAAAGATATATATTTTACCTAGACCTACTAAAAAAATATAATAGTAAATATTTATTTTTAGCTCATCATGGAGACGATCTTATAGAGACTGTTTTAATGAAGATAGCAAGAGGTTCTAATTTAGAAGGTTATGCAGGTATTAAAGAAATATCTATATTTAAAGATAAATATTTTATTATAAGACCTCTTTTAAAATACACAAAAAAAGATATTATAAAATATTTAAAATTAAATAAAGTTAAATATTTTATCGATAAAAGTAACAAAAACACTAAATATACAAGAAATAGATATAGAAAATACGTTTTACCTTTTTTAAAAAAAGAAGATGCTAATATACATAAAAAGTTTTTAAAATTTTCAAAAGTACTAAAAGAATATGATGACTATATAAAAAAAGAAACTAAAGATATAACTAATAAAATTTATAAAAATAATTATTTAAATTTAAATGAATTTAATAAAATAGATAACTTTATGAAAAAAAATATGTTGTATTATATATTAAACAATGTATATGACAATACTACAAACATAATTAAAGAAACACATATTAATAATATTTTAAAATTAATAGATTCCAATAATACTAATGCAACCTTGAACTTACCTCAAAATATAGTAATAAAAAAAGAATACACAAGATTAATTTTTAAATCAGATGTTATAAACGACCAAAAACAGTTTAATTTTAAATTAAAAAAACATAACAGTATTAACAATTACATTATTGATATTATTTCAAATACCGAAGAAGATAGTAACAATATATGTAGATTAGATAGTTCAGAGTTATCACTACCTTTATATATTAGAAATAAAAATGATGGTGACACTATAGAGGTTTTAGGATTAAACGGAAAGAAAAAAATTAAAAATATTTTTATTGAAAATAAGATACCAACGAACAAAAGAATCGACTACCCTATATTAGTAGATAGTAACGACCAAATATTATGGGTTCCTAATTTAAAAAAGTCAAAATTTAATAAAAAAAAGTATGAAAAATATGATATAATACTTAGGTACTACGAAAGAAAGGATGATATGAATGAATAAAAATATGAAAAAGAGCTTATTTCCTTACGTATTCTTATTTATATTTATAGTTGTTTGTTTGTTTTTAGTTAATGGAAACGGTATTAAAGTTAACGAAATAACTTATGACGAATTTATAAAAAACATGAATAATAACGAAATAAAAGAGCTTACTATTACTCCGAAAACGAGAAGTAATTTATATTATGTAGAAGGAAAGTTAAAAGATTATAAAGAAAATGAAAAATTTACCTTATATTTACCACAATCTGATGAATTTATTTCAAAAATTGTAACTGGTGAATCTGATTATGGATTTTCAATAGACGTTAAACAAGATCCTGAATCTTCTTCTTGGCTACTTATAGTTGTTAATGTTCTTCCATATGTTATATTAATAGGTGGTACTATTTGGTTATTTACTAGACAATTAGGTGGAAACAATAAATCTATGGACTTTGGAAGAAGTAGAGCAAAATTAATGGAAGAAGGAACAAAAACTACATTTAAAGATGTTGCTGGATTAACAGAAGAAAAAGAAGAAGTACAAGAACTTATTGACTTTTTAAAGAATCCTAAGAAATTTCAAAGCATGGGTGCTAGAATTCCTAAAGGAGTATTACTTGTAGGTCCTCCGGGAACTGGTAAAACTTTACTTGCTAGAGCTGTTGCTGGAGAAGCTAAAGTTCCATTCTATTATATAAGTGGTTCTGATTTTGTTGAACTATTTGTTGGAATTGGTGCTTCTCGTGTTAGAGATATGTTTAAACAAGCCAAAATGAATGCTCCTTGTTTAATATTTATTGATGAAATAGATGCTGTTGGTCGTCAAAGAGGAACAGGACTTGGTGGAGGACACGATGAAAGAGAACAAACATTAAACCAATTGCTTACTGAAATGGATGGATTTGGCGCAAACGAAGGAATTATAATTATAGCAGCTACAAACAGACCTGACGTTTTAGATCCTGCACTTCTTAGACCAGGAAGATTTGATAGGCAGGTTACAGTTGCTCTTCCTGACAAAAATGCTAGAGAAGAAATTTTAAAAGTACATGCTAAAAATAAAATATTAGATAAAAGTATTACACTTGAGTATTTGGCAAAAAGAACACCAGGTTTCTCTGGAGCAGACTTAGAAAATCTTCTTAATGAAGCTGCTTTACTAGCTGTTAGAAGAAATAAAAAAGCAATTTCTATGGCTGAAATTGACGAAGCTACTGATAGAGTTTTAATGGGACCAGCAAAAGTAACAAAAAAATATACAGACAAAGAGAAAAAATTAGTAGCATATCACGAAGCTGGTCATGCAGTATTAGGTTTAAAATTAGATGGAGCCAATGATGTTCAAAAAATAACAATTATACCAAGAGGTCATGCTGGTGGTTATACTATGATGACACCTAAAGAAGAAAGTTTCAATTATACAAAAAATCAATTACTTGAGTCTATTTCAGGATTACTTGCAGGTCGTGTAGCAGAAGAAGTAGTATTTAATGAAATTTCTACTGGTGCACACGATGACTTCAAAAAAGCAACAAAAATTGCACGAAGCATGGTTACCGAATACGGAATGAGCGATTTAGGACCTATGATGCTTGAAGAACCTTCAGAAAATACTTTTTTAGGAAGAGATTATACAAAAAACAGAAACATTTCTGATACTGTAGCTCACGAAATAGATGAAGAAATGAGAAAAATAATAAATGAAAGATATGAAATTACTAAAAATATTTTAATAGAAAATAGAAACTTACTAGACTTAATAGCAAATACATTACTTGAAGAAGAAACTATAACAAAGGAACAAATTGATTATTTAGTTGAACATGGACATTTACCTAAAGAAGAAGAAAATGAAGATACAGATACAAATAATAAAACTAAAAAAGATACAAAATAAATTGTATCTTTTTTTTATTCATCAGGTATCCTAATAATTAATTCTCCATCTTTAGAATATAAATACTTTTCTCTTGCATATCTTGCTACATATGTAGGATCTTCTAACTTTTGAATATCAGACTCTAATACCTTCTCTTCTTCTTTTAACGACTCTATTTTGCTTTCTAAATCCTTCTTTTGTTGTTTCATACTCAATATATTACTAATATTAATTATTAAATTATACCCAAGAGTAGACAATACTAGTCCAAAAATAATAAAAGCAATAAATAAACGTCTTTTAGCCTTAGATTTTTTTCTTACTTTAACATTATCTTTCTTTTTTATAATATCACCTACTTTATCTATTACATTATAGCACTATTTTTTTTGTTTTTCAATCAATTTATTACTAACAAAATTCGATAATAAATAACCTGACAATATACATAATAAAAATTTAATATTAACTATTCCATAATTAATTTTTTGTAAAATTATAAAATATGCCAAACTATTACAAATTATAAATAAAAGTAAAATAATAAATTGATAAATTTTACTATATCTTTTTAAGAATTTTAAATTAAACTCTAAAAAAAAATATAATACTACTCCATATAATAACGAAAAAATAATTGTTTTTATCTGAACATATAAAGAAATCATTTAAATAACTTATTTAGAAAAGATGAATCTTTTGTTTTTGTAGTATTTGTATCTAAATAATTTAAAGAATCTATTTTACCCTTAATAGATACTGTTCCCTGATAAGTATCTAATTTTATTATTTCTAATTCTTCGCCTTTTATAACTAAAAAACCTAAAGTAGTATCTACTAAAAATTCCTCATTATCAAAACTTTCTATTTTTTTCACACCAGATATAACAATATTTTTTCTCTCTGACATAGATACTCCATGATTAAAACTAGATTCTATTTCTTTAACACTTTCCATATTTCCTCCTAGTAAAATATATGTAAAAAAAAAATATATATGCACATATATTTTTTTACTAATTCATCTTTTTATATTCTTCTAAAATTGCATCAGTAAACATTTTTCTAGTTTCTCTGTTTATTGGATTAGCAATATCAACATGAATTATTTCTTCTTTGCCATCGTTATTAACAACTATAGTTCTACTTGGCATTCCTAAAAATAAACCACTATCTCCTTCTAATATTTTAATTCCTTTTACTACAAAACAATCATCTAAAACTACTTCAGCTATAGCTTTCATTTTAGAATTTTCTTTTTTTACAATACGTACAGAAGTAATCTTCATTATACTTCAACTCCTTCTAGAAAATAACTTTTCTAATTACATTGTATATTATCAAATTAATAAAAGTCAATAGATTTTACTATATTTTGACATTTTATTTATCAAAACGTAAGCGTATTGTACTAGTTAATACATCAGAATAACTAAAACTCTTTTTTTCTAAATTATTTAGTTTTACTATAAATATATAATTATATGTCTCTACTATTTTACCTTCATAATATTCCTTTTTATTTCTACTTCCATTAAAAACAATATTCACATCTTTACCAATTTGTGAGTTAATTTTATTTCTAATTTTTTGTAGATTCATAATCCCCCCTATTTTCTTGGATATCCTATATACATAGTTCCATTAGTTATAATTCCACCAATTCCATCGGAACCATATTTTGTTTTTTCCAATATATTAATAAGATTTATACTTTTACTTTTATCTGAAAAAGATAAACTTCCTGCTATAATCGCTGGATCTAAAGCATGTATATTTATTCTTTTAGGACTTGAAGCAAAATTAGCACCAGCTTTAATTAATTCTTCATAATTAGATTGACATGCACCGGCAACTATTAGTAATTTTTCATGTGATTTTTCATATTTTCTAGCTTCTTTAACCGCCTCTATAAAATTAATAGTGTTTTTATATTCACTGCCATTTCTTTTTTTTCTATAATAAGCATCATGACCAGTTACTACTAATATATCAGGATTATACTTTTCTAAATATTTTTGAACATTATCCTTTAATTCATTCTCCTTTAAGAATACACCATATGCCTTAATTTTGTTTTTTGTATAAAACTTCATGCATTTTTCTAAATATTCATTATCTGCATCTATATGTAATATTTTCCCCGGAAGATAAAAATATTCATTTCTATCTAACGTTCGATATTCTTCTAAAACAGGCAAAAATGTATCTATATTTTTTTCTTCAGAACATTTTACCAAATCTTCCTCTGGACTATCAGCACTAAGTCGCACACTAATTCCTTTTAAATAATAAATATCGTTTTGAATATCAATAATTTTAAATACTATATCGTGATTATAAGAAATTCTAGTTACCAAATCTCCAATTTTATACATTAAGTATCACCACTTAATTATATGAAATAATTGATAAAATATTAACATTTTATAATAACTCTATATTGAAATACTATTTGATATTTCAATAAAAACACTTAAAGGTAAATTTTCTGCTCTACTATTTAAAGATAAATTATATTTTTTTAATATTAATTCTATTTTTTCTAAATCATATTCCTTTAAATTATTTCTTAAGTTCTTTCTTTTATATTTAAAACAATCTTTTACAAACTTATTAAATACATTTATATCCTTTATATTTTCTTTTTCTGTCTTTTTACTCATTAATATAACACTAGAATCAACATCAGGTTTAGGATAAAACATATTTTTACTTACATTAAATAATTTTTTTATTTCATAATGATAATTTAAAAATACTGTTAACGAACTATAGTCTTTAGTATTAACTTTAGCAGAAAATCTGTCTGCTACTTCTTTTTGAATCATAATTACTATTTTATCCGCTAAAATATCTTCTTCTATTATTTTTTTTATAATAGGAGTAGTAATATAATATGGTAAATTTGCTACTATTAATAATTCCTTATAATTATATTTTTTTGTGATTTCTTTAATATCAGCAGTTAAAAAATCTTGAAATATTAATTCATAATTATCATATTTTTTTAATTTTTGTTCTAAAAAATCTTTAAGTTCAGTATCTATTTCATAAATAATACCATGTTTACATTTATCTAAAATTTTAGTAGTAAGTGCTCCCATTCCTGGGCCAATTTCTATAACTAATGATTCTTTACTTATTTCAGCACTATTAACTATCTTGTTGATTAAATTTTCATCTTTAATAAAATTTTGTCCATATTTTTTCTTAAATTTAAATTCATTCATATAATACTCCTCCGAATATACTATATTATATTATTTTTTTATAATTATAGCAAGAAAAAAACTAGTTTCCTAGTTATCTTCCATATCTTAATATTTCAAATGTTACATTGTCTGTTTTATGTATCGCTTGACTTTCATC
This sequence comes from uncultured Bacilli bacterium, assembly GCA_944358805.1. Classification (GTDB taxonomy): domain Bacteria; phylum Bacillota_I; class Bacilli_A; order RF39; family UBA660; genus CALVVX01. The sequence goes on along the minus strand of CALVSD010000045.1, from coordinate 3,788 downwards.
TAAAAATAACAAATCAAACATGGTTCCCCTATCAAACCCTACATTACCTCCACGATCTAAAACTATAGCAATGAAAGGGTCCATATTAGGAATATTACTAACTCTAACAATCGAATACAATGCAATACTCGGGTCAGCAGCCACTATTCTAACCTCTCCAAACTGATTGTCTAAATATGTCATAGTATTTCTAACATCATAACCACTTGCAGTAAATCCAGAACATCCGTTACAATTAGGTCCATACCCTGTTATGGTACCAACATAAGTATTTAATACATTATGGTCATTAGTCTCAATAGTTTCAACAGTTTCTACGATTTCTACTGGCTCTTCTTTTATTTCAACTTTTTTTTCATCCTCTTTGACCTCAACTTCTTGAGTAGTAATAGTATTTACAAAGTCTTCCATGTATAAGCCTGAAACAACATCTACCATTTTACTCAAGTTATTGTTTTCAACGACAACTACTTTCTTATCTACTTCTTTTCCTGTAAATAATGTCACTAAAAATAGTCCGCCTACTAGTAATTGTGTTCCCACAATTATTGTTGCAACTATTTTTTTCATTAAATCACCTCTTATTATTTTCTCCAGGCAATAAAAATTATATCATAGTTTTTTATTAAAGTCAAATTCTCGAACCGCATTACTAGTTGTAACCCTTTTAAGATAGTCATAATTTTGAGATCTTATAGAAGAAATTTTCTCCAATATTATATTTAAATATGATGAATCATTTTTGTATTTTCTATATGGTTCTGGAGTTAAATAAGGACTATCAGTTTCTAATAAAATATATTCTTCGTCTATATTTTTTATTACCTCAATAATATTTTTGGCATTTTTAAAAGTTACTATGCCCCCTATTCCAATACAAAATCCGACTTTTATAAATTCTTTGGCCATCTCTACACTTCCACTATAACAATGAATAGACCCCTTACATTTACTTTTTTTCACTATATTATATGTATCTTGTATACTATCTCTTGTATGTATTATTACTGGTTTGTTATTTCTTTTTGCAATTTCTAACTGCCTTTTAAAAAAATATTGTTGTTTTTCTTTATCTGTATCATCATAGTGATAATCCAATCCTATTTCTCCTACAGCAATTATTTTATCATCATTAATATGTTGTTCTAGCCATTGTAATTCTTTTTCAGTAACATCATTTAACTCTGTTGGATGAAATCCTAAAGCTCCATATACGATATCATATTTTTTTACTAAATTTAATATTTCTTTATTACTTTTCATATCACAACCGTTTACTATGACTGCTTTTATATCACTATTTTTTATTTTATCTATTATTTCATCTAAATTTTCATAATATTCACTATATATATGACAATGTGTATCTATCATATTTACCTCCACAAAAAAATTATACCTTTTCAAAGTATAATTTGTCAACTTCTTCCTTTTATCACTAAAAACTTACAAAAATAAACTACTATTACTACTAAATAAATAACATCTAAAAAATTAAACTCCATCATCACAATTATTGTCATTATCATCATAATTGTAATTAATAATACTCCTATTAACTTTTCTTCTCTATTAGGCATTGCCAGTCTTCCTTTCATTTTTTACTGCAATACTTCTAACATCTAAAAGTATTTTATCAAAATAAATTTATGTAGTAAATAAAAAATACTATAAAAAAATAGTTTTACAATACGTGTAAAGCTATTTAATTTCTATTCTTTTAAATAAAACTTCTGGTTCATTTAATTTTGTATTAGATTTATAGTATCCAAACTTATCTAAACTATCAAATGTTTTAATATCGGAATTAATTTGATAAAAGATTTTTTCAGCTGTAGATGGTAAAAAAGCTTGTAACATAACTGTACCAATTCTAATAGATTCTACCAAATTATATAATACAGTTTTTAGTCTATCTTGTTTTGTTTCGTCTTTGGCAAGTATCCAAGGCATAGTATCATCTATATATTTATTACATGCTCTAAACAATTCAAAAATATTATCTAAAGCATCTGATATTTGTAAATTATCCATACAAGTATCTACTTTGTTTTTTAAATTTAATGCTAATTTTTTTAAATTATTATCTACATTTTCGCATACTTCAGTATTTTCAATTATTCCATCAAAATATTTATTAGCCATACCAATAGTTCTATTTACTAAATTTCCTAATACATTAGCCAAATCTGAGTTTGTCCTGCTTATTAATAACTCTTCTGAAAAATTACCATCATTTCCAAAAGGAACCTCTCTTAAAGCAAAGTATCTAACGGCATCTACTCCGTAATCATCTATATACTCTCTAGGATCCTTATAATTTCCTAAACTTTTAGAAATTTTCCCTCCATTTATTACTAACCATCCATGACCAAATACTTGTTTTGGTAAATCTAATCCTAAAGCCATTAACATAATTGGCCAAATAATTGTATGAAATCTAACAATTTCTTTTCCTACAATATGTAAGTCTGCTGGCCAATATCTTTTAAATAAATCTTCATTTTCTGTTAAATATCCTAATGCTGATATGTAATTACTTAGCGCATCTAACCAAACATACACAACATGCTTATCGTCAAAAGTAACAGGAACACCCCAATTAAAACTTGTTCTAGATACACATAAATCTTCAAGACCTGGTTTAATAAAATTGTTTATCATTTCATTCTTTCTTGATTCAGGCTCAATAAAATTAGGATGTGATTCTATGTATTCTACTAATTTGTCTTGATATTTTGACAATTTAAAAAAATATGCTTCTTCTGTTACTTCATTCACTTCTCTTCCACAATCTGGACATTTGCCGTCTACAAGTTGTGTTTCAGTCCAAAATGATTCGCAAGGTGTACAATATAAACCTTTGTAATCTCCTTTATATATATCACTTTGATCATACAATTTCTTAAATATTTTTTGAACCACCTCTACATGTTGTTTATCGGTTGTTCTTATAAATTTATCATAACTAATTCCTAAACTTTTCCACAAGTCTTTAGCATTTTCTACTATATTATCCACATATTCCTGTGGAGTTACACCAACTTCATCAGCTTTCTTTTGAATTTTTTGCCCATGTTCATCTGTTCCTGTTAAGAAAAACACGTCATCTCCATTTAATCTTCTATATCTTGCTATAGCATCAGCAATTATTGTTGTATAACAATGTCCAATATGAAAATTTGCTGACGGATAATAAATCGGTGTTGTTATATAAAATTTTTTATTCATATATTTCATCTCCCTTATTTGTACTTCCAAAACCACCTTGTCTTGTTTCTTCTACTTCATCATTATCTACTATATAATATTTTTGAAATATTCCCTGTGCAATTCTATCACCTTTTTTAAAAGAAATTTTATTTTCTCCTTCATTTTGTACTTTAATGAAAATATGTCCTTCATTTTTTTCATTATTATAATAATCTGCATCTATTATACCTACTTGATTGCACATCCGTAAATTATATTTTGTACCTAATCCACTTCTTATATAAATGCCCAAAAATTCATCATTATTCATTATTACTTTAATTCCTGTTGGAATTATAAGAGTCTCGTTAGGGTTAATGCATGAATCAAAAGGTATATGAATATCATATCCAGCAGAATACATAGTCTTTCTAACTGGCACTTTTATTTCTTCATATTTCGTATCAAAATCAGCAAAATCTTTTCTAAATTGTTCTTCTGATATTCTTTCAAATTTTCTCATAAAAAGCCATCATTCCTTTCCGCCTCGCTTGAGGCTCGTTGTCAAGGCACACATAGGAATGAAAATTAGCACC
>CALVSD010000044.1 GCA_944358805.1 uncultured Bacilli bacterium | reverse complement strand
GTATCATTAATAAATAAAATGTAGGAAAACCGACATTTATTTTTACCGATTTCCTACATTTTATTTTACCATTTACACTTAACAATTTGTAATAAAAATTTCTGTAGTTTTTAATATATCGCATCATATTTGTGATAATTTAAATCATTATAATGAGATTTTATCATATGGATATTATAGTTATGTTCTTTTATTCAAACTTAAAGAATAAGATTTTTTTATTTTTTTAATATTATTTGATAAAACAAGTTAATTATTTAAATGAAAAAATAAAAACTATAAAAATTGTTTCATTTAGTAAAACACATCTTTTTGCAGGAAAAAATTAATAGTATAAACAAAATTATTAATAAAAGTAATTAAATTAAAATATAAAATATAATAATTATTTTCAGAAGTTAATGATTATATGAAAAGTTATCAAAGTATGCAAAAAGAAATAAAATTATTAAAATGTAGAAACCATAACCTCAAAGAAGAAAATAACAAATTAAAATCTTGTATTGAAGCCATTTTAAAGGATATAAAACATTTTTTTTAGAATTATATTATTATTTGGTAATGATAAGCCTGAAAATGACACTATAGGCGAAATAATGGAATACTATGACAATAAATATTTTTCTTCTAAGAATGTTTATAATACTTCAAAAGGAATGAATAAAGAAGAACTATTTGATTATTATAAAATAACAAATTATATGCAAATCAACAAAAAATCTCACAATTAAAAAGGAAAGGATAATTTTGATTTTAAAGGATAAATAAAATTAACTTAAAATGGTTAAATAATTTAAAAAATAGTTTAAAAAATATTAAAAATGTGTTGATTTTATTGGAAATAAATGGTAAAATTTTTTTAAATTAATTAATTATTTTGTTTAAATTTTGATATTGGAGGTGGAGGGCTTATTTTTGTTCTCCTTTTTTTAATTTATGAATGATAGAAAAATATATATAATAAGAAAAGAAGATAAGCATTTAATTAGTGGTAGAGAATACAGTTTGTGGATAGAAGATAACGATTATGAACATAAAAGATATAATTTTAAATAAAAGTTTTTATGAGAGGAGAAAAAAGATGATTGATGGTAATTTAAAACTAAGGAAATTAAATGATAGTGAAGATGATTATAAAATATTAGAAAAATGGTATCAAGAAGAAGAAATATATTCCCATTTTGAGCAAAGAAAGTTAAATTATAAAGAAGTAAAAAATAAATATTTTCCAAGAACTTTAAAAGACGCAAAAATACCTGTTTATATGATTGAATATGATAATATGCCAATCGGAATAATACAATACCAGTTAATAAATAGAGAAAATAAAGAACTTTATAATATTAATTCTAATAATAGTTATGAAATTGATATTTTTATAGGTGAATTAGGTATGCACAACAAAGGTATTGGTAAAAAAGCAATAGAACTTTTAAGTAAATTTTTATTTAAAAAGAAAAAAGCAGAATTACTTGTGATGTGTCCATTGAAAGAGAATACATCTGCAATTAGATGCTATGAAAAATGTAATTTTAAAATTAATAAATCATTCAAAACAGAAGATACTATTGGAAACTTACAAGAATACCTTTTAATGATAAGAGAATAATAGTTATTTTAAAGGGGGAATTAATTATGCAATTCAAAAATTTGACAATGTCCTTTGGAGCACAAACAATCTTTGAAAATGTTAACTTAAATATACCATATGATGTTAAAATAGGAGTAGTCGGTGGAAATGGTGCTGGCAAAACAACTTTATTTAAATTATTAATGGGTTTAGAGTTTGCTGATATAGGCAAAATAATTACAAAAAATGGTTATAGAATCGATTGGTTACCACAAGTTATTAGCGATGATATATCTAATATGAATATGGAAGTATTAGAATATTTAATGCAAGGAAGACCTGTTGAAAAATTAAATGTAGAATTACAATCTTTGTATGATTCTCTTGCAAATTCAAATAGTAATCAAAATGAAATATTTAATAAAATTGAAAAAGTTCAAAAACAATTAGATTATTGGGATTCTTATAATGCAGAAACTACACTTTTTAAGATAATAGATGGTGTTAAATTGAGTGATGACATATTATTAAAAAAAATAAATGAATTATCTGGTGGTCAAAAATCAAAAGTTGCTTTTGCAAAATTATTATATTCTAATCCAGAAATTATTTTATTAGATGAACCAACAAATCATTTGGATGAAGATAGTAAAAAATATGTTATAAATTATTTGAAAAATTATAAAGGGACTGTATTAATAATATCTCACGATGTAGATTTTTTAGACCAAGTAACTACAAAAACATTATTTTTAGATAAAAGAACTAAAACATTTAGTCTTTATGATGGTAATTACTCATATTTTAAAAAGGTTCAGAAAGAAAAAGACGAAAATATCTTAAAGCAAGCCCAAATCCAACAACAAGAAGAAGAAAAGTTAAGAGAAATTATAAATAAATATTCTTCTGCTTCTGGTAATAGGAAAAGAATGGCACAAGATAGAGAAAAAAAATTAGAAAAATTATTAAGTAATAAAATTGAAGTGTTAAGTCCAAATAGAAAAATTAAATTTAACCTAAACATTGAAAGAGAAAGTTCAACTATTCCATTAAAAATTGAAAATTTATGTTTCAGATATAATAAAGAAAGTTCAAAAAATATTATTGATAACTTAAATTTTGAATTACACAGAGGAGAAAAATTTTTGGTTGTTGGTGAAAATGGTGCTGGGAAATCTACTTTATTAAAATTAATTATAGGGTTATTAATTGCTGATAAAGGCGAAATAAAAATAGGAAATAAAACTGATATGGGCTATTATGCACAAGAATTGGAACTATTAGATAATACCAAAACAATATTAGAAAATTTCAGAGATACAAGTTATTCACAAAAACAATTAAGAAATATTTTGGCAAAATTTTTATTTTTAGGAAATGATGTTTATAAAAATGTTGGAATATTATCTCCCGGTGAAAAAAGTAGAGTTGCATTAGCAAAACTTTCTATAAGTGGTGCAAATTTATTGTTATTAGATGAACCAACTAATCACTTAGATCCAGAAACTCAATATTTAATTGCTGATGTATTTAAAGATTACCAAGGTACTATGATAGTTGTTTCACATAATCCAGATTTTGTTGATAATTTAGGAATAGAAAGAATTTTAATACTTCCAACAGGTGAAATATCTTATTATGATAGAGAGACGGTTGAACAATATAAAATTTTAAACAAGCAAAGGAGAAAAGGATTATGATTAATTGGATAAGTAGCGAAGATGAAAAAAATGCAAGAAAAGTTAATTTTTACAATTTATATAAAATTATGAATTTTGTAAAAAGTCAAAATTGTAATGATGAAATGGTTAGTTATGTTTGTCAAATTTTTGATGAATATAAAGATATTTTAAGTTATGAGCCCTTATTATTAAAAGAATCATTACAAAATTGTTATGGAGATAATTTTGTAGTTGATTATAGTTTAGAAAATTCAGACGTTATAATATCACCAAGCGATTTAAATTCTTATTATACAATTAAAGAATTAAATAAAGAAAAAAAAGAGTTAACTATTGTATGTTTTGATTTGCATAGTGATACTTATGATTATAATGACTTTTTATGGAAAGGTAATAGTTTTTCTAAATTAATGAAAGAAGGATATGTGAATCATTATATTGTTATCGGTGTTCCAAAACATAAGAGAGCAATGTGTTTAGCAGATACTAATAAAGATTTAAGAGAAAGAGTTCATTTAATTGATAGAGAAAATATTTTTAATATAATTAAAAAATTAAATTGTAAGAATATTTTTGTCTCAATAGATGCTGATTGCTTTGATTGTAGAAAATCTCATTATACATCAGTTGAATATTCACCATCGACAATCTTAAACTATGTTAGTCATTTAGAAGATGTTAATGGAAGTAATTATATAGAAAAGATTCACGAGTGTGTACACGTAAAAAATGAACTTGGATATTCTAACTATTATCACACAGGAGAAAATGATTTAACAGTAGATGATGTTATAAATATTACAAATGATATTTCATTTTTTTGTGAAAATAATGGCATAAATTTAGGTTTGAGCCCGAATAGTCCATATTTTCAGTTAATGGAAGTAAGTGGATATGATTATGGTAATTTAACAACTGGATTAGTTACTAAATTAATAGATGGTTTATCATTTAAGGAGGTGAGAAAAAATGGCAAAGGCAGAATTCTTAAAAAAAGTTAAAAAAATGTCTGATGGACAAGTTGTTTATAATTGCAGAAGAGGATAATTATAAGCTGAATTATTGGGAAGTTTAATCTTCCCAATAAAATAATTGGAGGTATTATGGAAAGTAATTTAGAAGTTTTAGCGGTATTACTTACAAATAGATGCAATTTAAAATGTGTTTATTGTGGAAGAAACGAAAATAAAGATAATTCTTGTGCTAAATTAGAATTATCATCAAATGAATGGATTGAAATATTTAAGGATGCTATGTCAGTAGGATTAAAAAAAGTTAATATGACAGGTGGAGAAATATTTTGTAGAAAAGATATATTAGAAATCATAGAAAGAACAATTAATTTGGGATTAGATGTTAGCATTGAAACAAATGGTACTATAATAACGGAGGAACAAATAGAATATTTGTCAAAATTTAAAGAACATTTATCACTGTCAATTAGTTTGGATGGTATAAAAAAAGAGACAAATGATTTAACGAGAGGAAATGGTTCTTTTGATAGGACTTTTAAAACTATTAACATTATTAGAAAATATAATATTCCTTTGAGAATAATTACTGTGTTAAGTAAAAATAATTATAATGAAATACCTGAATTGGCAACTACAATTCATGAACGATTAGGGTTAGGTTTTAGGCTCTTACCAAATATAATTGAATATGGAAAAGGCATTGAAGCTAATGAAACAGAAGCTGTTAATTATTTTAAAATTCAACAATTAATGGATAATTTTTATTATGATTTTTTAAGGAAACATAAGGAAGATAAAAATTTATCTGTTGAATTAAATACAGCAATAATTCCAATTGATATTTATCAACATAGTTTATGTCCTTGGGGAAAAGGTATGTTAGGCGTTGGTTATTCTGGAAATGTTGCTTTATGTCACGTTGGTTCAGACAATGATATGTTTATTTTTGATAATGTGAGAAAAAACTCTATTTCTAAAATATGGGAAGAAAATAAAAAATTACAAAAATTTAAGGAATTAAATCCAAATAAATTAAAAGGAATATGTGGAAATTGTTTGGCAAGAAGTTTATGTCGTGGTGGTTGTAGATTACATTCAATGATGAAATATAATGGAGATTTCTATGCACCAGATCCTGAATGCCAAAATGTATATAATTTAGGAAAATTTCCTAATTATGTAATGGAAGATGAAACAAAAGATTGCACATATAATGGTTAAATATGAAAATATCAACATTTATACAAATATATGATAATAGAGTTTGGAACGCGTTAACAAAAGAATTTTTAAAATTATCACAAGATGAAATAGAATTTATAAAGTATTATAAAGACAAACAAATTAGTAGTGAAATTGAATTACCAAGCAATTTATTAAAGCAAAATATTATAACAACAGAAGAAAGTGAAAAACTTTTGATTAGTAATTTAAAAAAAATAACAAGAGATAAACAAATACAATCTTTATATTTAATATCATCTACTGCTTGTAATCTTGATTGTGATTATTGTTTTTATAGAAGTAGTGCTTCTAATTCGTTAAAACATAGACAAAATATGGAGTATCAAATAGCAAAAAAAGCATTGCTTGATTTTAAAAAAATAGTGGAGTCAAATATAAAAGATGATTATTATTGGCAACAAGTTACTTTTTATGGTGGTGAACCATTATTAAATAAAAAAATGTTATATCAAGCAATTCCTTTTACAAGAGAACTATTTGACACTTCAACTAATTTAGTAATAAATACTAATGCTACACTTTTAGAAGATGAAGATATAAACTTATTTAAAAATAATAATGTAGAAGTTCAAGTTTCACTAGATGGAGATAAAGACAAACACGATTTGCATAGGAAAACTCAATATGGTGAACCAACATATCAAGTTGTTATGGATAATATTAAAAAACTTTTAGACAAAGGCGTTAAAGTTTTGCCAATGATAACTGCAACTGACGATAATATTGATAACTTTTCTGAAAGATTATATTCTATTGTATCAGAATTAGGAATAGATGATTTTGCTGTAAATGTTTTAATAACAAATTCATTTGCAATAAGTGATGAATATACTGAAAAATTAGCAACTGAAATGCTTAAAGCATACAATAATTATGGGAATATTGCAAATGACTACGCTTTTGTTGAATTATATAATCGTTTATTAGGAATAGACAAAACTATATCAAAAGGATCTTGTGGTAGTTCGAGAAAAATAACAGTATTTCCTGACGGAAAAGTATATGCTTGTCAAGCCTTAGAAAAAGTAAAGCAAAATTATATGGATACATTGAATGACGATTATATGTCAAATCAAAACTGGGAATGTTGGAAAAGCAGGTCTCGTTTTGACAATTCTGAATGTTTAAATTGTAGTAGTGTAATTTCTTGTGGTGGTGGATGTGCAACAGGTTCTTACAATTTAAATGGCTCTATCTATGATATAGATAAAAATAATTGTGAATATACCAAAAAACTTTTTAAAAAAATACACCATATTTAATATATATAATAAGTTTGAAGAATATAAATCAAACTTATTTTTTTTATTTTATGTTTTTATTCTAATATTTATGTTAATTAACTTTTAATATGCAATCAAATATGTTATAATCATTTTAGAAATTAACCTTAATTGCGATTTCTAAACGTGGTTCTCTTACGTCCCATAGATATATTAGAGTTTGTCAAGATTAACTTGTGTTAATCTTTTTTTCTTTTCATGTGTTATAATAATGTTTAGGAGGTTTATTTATGTTAATATATGATAGAAAAGGGAATAGTATTGATATTTATACTATGAACCCAAAAGTAGAGGAAGTAAAAAAGTATAGAAAAAGTGTAATAAGAAGACATAAAACAGAAATAATGTTTTATACTTTAAGAACTAATTGTAAAGATACGATAGCAAATTTTAATGAAGGCGGAGAAATAGATATTAAATTATTAAATTATGATAAAGATACAATAATTGAAGTAAGTCCTTGGTCTAGTTTAGAATCTTTGGGGAATTTAGAACCATATGAAGTTGAAACACAACAAGAAATTATAGAAAGATATATTGAAGGAGAATATGATTCTGTAAACCCAGTAAAAACTTTTGATTATAATTGTAAAGATGATATATTTACTGAGTTAAATAGATTATTGAAAACAGAATCTGAAAAAATAGTAACTAAAAATAGTCAAGGAAATGTATGGGAAATAAAAAATATAATTAATTTACCAAAAAGTTTATATTTATTACAATTATTACAACAAGGAAAATATGGAAGATTAATATTAGAAAATATAACAAGACAATTATCTTTATTTGATATAGAATATTTAAAAAGTGTAAATATAATGGATATTAAAGATATGATAGAAACTGGTCTTGTTTCAGGTACTTTATTTGAAGCAGTTAGTAAAGCAAATATTGGTTCAAAAATATTGCAAAAAAGAAAAAACAAAAGGACCATGTATTAATGTCTAAAATAAGTAATATTCTTTTGATGATTGAATACTTAAGTACAGGGAAAAAATATAGTATAAAAGAGTTGTCTGACAATCTTGAAGTAAGTCCTAGGATGATTCGTGTCTATAAAGATGAAATAGAAAAAGCTGGAATTTATATAGAAACTATTAAAGGCCCATATGGTGGATATATTTTAAATCAAAATGTTAATGTCCCCAGAAGATTTATTACTCCGAGTAATATTAACGTAGAAAATAAAATATTTTTTAATTTAATAAATAAAGCTATTAAAGAAAAAAGAAAGTGTGTTATAGAATATTTTTCTAAAGATAAAAAGAAAACATCATGTAGAATAATTTGTCCATATGATTTAATTCTTTTAGGTAATGAATGGGGAGTAGCAGCTTACTGTGAATTAAAACAGGAAATTAGACATTTTTATATAAATAGAATTAAAAACATAAATTTGTTAGAAAAATATTATAACTGACATATATATTTCCTCTTTTTGTGCTAACATTTAGTTAGTGAAGGAGAGGATTTTTTAATGATAAACTTAAAGGAGAGATGTAATATAGAAAATTTAACTTATGTTACTGGAAATTATGGAAAATATATATCTGTAAAAGAAAATTTTGAAAAAAGTGGAATGCATATTAATTATTTTAAATATGATTTGAAAGAACCTAATGTTAATGATATTAAGTTTATATCTAAAGAAAAAGCAAGAGAGGCTTATAACTTGTTAAATAGACCAGTTTTTGTAGCAGATTCAGGATTTTATATAGAAGGGTACCCTGATAATCCTGGATATCCTGGAGCTTTTGTTAAAAGAAGTGGAGTTAGTTCTAACGTCGAAGAACTTTTAAATGTAATGAAAAATATAAGCAATAGAAATTGTTACTTTCTTGATTGTCTTACTTTTTACGACGGAATTAGTTATTATCAATTTTTGGGTATTAGTAAAGGAACTTTATCTAAAGAAGCAAAGGGAAAAGAATGTAAGAAAGCGAAATCAAATTTATGGTATGTATTTGTACCTAATAATTGTTCTAAAACACTTGCTGAAATGACCGATGAAGAGAGAAGTAATAGAAAGGACAATAGAACTAGTGCAACAGATAAATTTATAGAATGGTACAAAAACAATTACTCAAAACCTAAAATATTATCAAAGAAATTATAATTTATTATAAAAGATTAATATTATTCTAAAACTAGTTAATATTTAAATCTTTTACATGTGTTTTTGTAAAACTGTAAAAAAAAGTATAACTTTAATAATAAATGATGTATAATTAAATAGAGGTATGAATAATGAAGAAGATAAGAAAAAATAATAAAAAGAAAAAAATAATGCTTATAGTTATAATAGTTTTAGTAATATTATTTACTACAATTTGTATATTAGTTTTTGGGGGCAAAAAATCTGACTTAGTATTAATAAAAGATTTAAATGTTGAAATTAATAGTGAAGTAACTTTACTTTCATTTGTTGATGAAGTAAAAAATGGTAGTGTTATATCAGAAGATAAAAAAATAGATACATCAAAGTTAGGTAGGCAAGAATTGACTGTAGAAGTAAAAAATGGTAATAAGACTAAAAAGCATGAGTTTACTATTAATGTAGTTGATACTACTAAACCGGAAATAGATGGAATAAGTGAAATAACTACTATAGTAGGTGAAAAAATAGACTTATTAGAAGGCGTTACAGTAAGTGATAATTCTAAAGAGGATATTAAAGTTGAAATAAAAGGGGATTATGATTTTAATAAAGAAGGCGAATATGAACTAGAATATTATGCTAAAGATTCATCAGGTAATGAAATTAGTCAAAAAATTAAATTGATAATAGTAAGTGATCCGAATAACATGACTTTTACAACTAGTAAAGGTTTCAAAGGAAAAGTAATTGATGGTGTTACATACATTGATGATGTATTAATTGCTAATAAAACTTATTCTTTACCTAGTGATTATGGGACTGGATTAACTAGTACAACTCAAAGTGCTTTTGATAAAATGAACGCGGATGCTAAAAGTTTAGGACTTAATTTATGGATTGCTAGTGGTTATAGATCTTATGCTACACAAAAAAGATTATATAATAATTATGTATCTAGTGATGGAAAAGAAGCCGCAGATACTTATTCAGCAAGACCAGGATATTCAGAACATCAAACAGGACTTGCATTTGACTTGAACTCTGTAGAAGAATCTTTTGCTAATACTGATGAAGGTAAATGGGTTAAAGATAATTGTTATAGATATGGACTTATCATAAGATATCCAAAAGGTAAAGAAAGTATTACTGGTTATATTTATGAACCATGGCATTTAAGATATGTTGGAGTAGAACTAGCAACTAAATTATATAATAATGGCGATTGGATTACACTAGAAGAATATTTTGGTGTAGATAGTAAATATAAGGACTAATGATTGTGAAAAAAATATTATTGCTATTAGTTATCTTTTTAGCAGGATGTACTCCTAAAGAAGAAATAAATAAAGAAGAAAACAAGTTAGAAAATAATGAAATTAAACAAGAAGAAATTACAAAAGAAGAATATGTAGATGATAATCCAATTAAATTAGGATTATATCTATATACAGGAGACTATAATAATAAAGAAAAATTATCTACATATGAGACAACTTTTGTAAGTGGTAGTGATATAGGTTCATTTGAAGTGTTTTTTACTGATGAAGAAGTTATAAATGGTAATTCATTTAAATCATTATTTAATAGTTATTATGATAAATATGAAAGTATAGATAATTATAAGATAGGGTACAATATAGAATTTACTTTAAGCGATGGTACTGTTAATAAGTTTAATTTATTAGAACCAAATACTTATTTATATGGAGATTATTTCTATACTTATTTGTATGATGATATTCATGTTAATAATGGAGAATTTTATAGTCATTTAGAAAGTATTAATGATGATACATTAATTACTTCAATTAAGATATATGCAGTGGATAGAATAGATGAAGTAGATAAAATTAAATTAACTGTTTTTACTTATGACAATGATGACTTTGATGAAGAAGGTAATTATAAGGGTGTATCCAAGTATTTTATAGATATAATAAATAAAAAATAGGTTCTTTGTCAAATAGTGTTGGTAAACAATAGATTTGATAAATGAATTGATTTATAGGGAGTGATGAAAATCACT
>CALVSD010000043.1 GCA_944358805.1 uncultured Bacilli bacterium | reverse complement strand
TATTTGATATAAGTCGTTTTACTTGGATTTATGGGGTTTTAGGGTGTTTGGATGTGATTTAATAATTTCTCCAAAACCCTAGCTGGGAGTTCGATTCTCTCCACCCCTGCCAAATGGATATTTGACTTTAATCTAATAATAGGTTAAAGTTTTTTTGTTTTAAGTGGGGGATTTTTGATGAAATATAATTTAGATAAAGAATTAAAATTGTTTATGATATTTGACATATTAGGTGATACTGAAAGAACTGGCCCTTTATTGTGGAAAATAGATAGATTTAGGTTAGAAGACATTAAAGATCATTCATTTGATCTGTTATTAATGTATAGAATATTAAGAAAGTATTTTCCTCAATATATAGATGATTCTAAGGTCTTTGATTATATAATGTGTCATGATTTACCTGAAGCAATTACTGGTGATATAACTAAGTTTGAGGGTGTATCTAAAGAGGAAATAGATAGAGTTACTAATATAGCTATTAATTATATTGATAGTTTAATTAACGGGGTTATTGACTTTTCTGCAATATTAGATAATTATGAAAAAAGAGTTGATATAGAATCTAAAATTGTAAACATGTTAGATAAAGTCCATTCATCTACAACTTTTATTAAATATCAAAGTGAAAAAGATATTGATATGGACAATCCTGGGATTTTACCTATATTGAGAAATCATCCTTTTGTAGCAGAAAAAATTCAAGAAGGGAAGGATTTAGCAGACATTTTTTATGAATTCCATTTAAAAGCTGTTACTATTTCTGATGTGGAATGTCAAAGATATAATATAAGTAGAGAAGATGCTGATAGTATTACAAATATCATAAGGTCATTTGTGAAAGAAATGTATAATCAAAAAACAAATAAAAATTTATTTAAATTTAAAAAAAAATTTCCTAAAGAAGCAATGATTTATAACAGAAATATAAAAAAATAGAAATATATACTTTAAATGTAATTTTGGGGGGGATAAAATTGATGAAAATATAAAATTAACGTATTATCAAATTATGATTTTTATGAAAGAAATAGGTAATTTAAAAAAAGAAAATGAGGATTTTTTCTGATGAAATAAGTCGTAGTTTTGAATTATACGTTCTTAATAGAACCAAAGAACTTGTATTAAAATATCCTGGGGTTATAATGAATCTTAAATGGGTATTAAAGTTGTATACTATTTCTGATAATATGTATAGATATTTAATAAATTTAACAAAAATTGATCCTTTGGATAAAAAGGATGCTTCTTCTTATATAAAAAAATTAAAGAAGAAGAGGAACTAAAATTTAATGAATTGAAATTGAAATTACATAGATAATTATGAAATTTTGGAGGTGTAAATAATGGATAAACAAGTTAATTATTATAAATGGGATAATGATATAGCATGGGTAGCAACACAAGTTTTTTCTGATGAACATTTTGGTACAGCTATTACTAATGATGAATTAGATGAAAGACTTAAATTAAAGGAAGAATATAAAGATGAAATTGAAGTAGTTAAAGCACTTATAAAAGATAATCCTAATTTTAAAAATTTATCATTTGAAAATAAAGTTAATTTTGTTGCTAATATGATTGTTGAATTAAAATACAAAAGAGAAGAAAATAAAAGAAAACCAAGATAGTAAATTTTGTAAAAAAATAGTAAAACGAATAAATTTTAAAAGTTTTATTGTTTTTTTATGTTAAAATTAAACTAGTGGAGGTAGAATTATGAAATGTGTTTCTTTAGTAGATAAAAGAAAATTTGAAATAACCGAAATTGAAGAACCTAAAGTAGATAGTACTAATGTCGTGATTGAAGTAAAAAAATCTGGTATTTGCGGTTCTGATATTCACTATTGGGATGCTGGGGATCCGAAAGGTTTAGTTTTAGGTCACGAATATTCTGGTGTAGTAATTGATCCAGGAAGTAGAGAAGATTTAAGAGTAGGGGATAGAGTAACTGCTCTTCCTATTTCTCCATGTGGTAAATGTCCATCATGTCTTACAGGTAATCCACAATATTGTAGAGAAACTTGGACTTATGCGACAGGATTATCTTTAACTAATCCGGGCGCGTTGGCACCAAAAATGAAAATAAGACCTGATATGGTATTAAAAATACCTGATAACGTATCTTTTGAAGAAGGTGCTATGGTAGAACCAGTAGCAGTTGGACTTCATGCAGTTCATTTAGCAGATGTAAAAGTAGGAGAAAAAGTTCTAGTAATAGGAGCAGGAATTATTGGTTTAGTATCTGCAATGTTTGCTAAAAAAGAAGGTGCTAGTTTTGTAGCAATTAGTGAAACTAATTTAGAACGTGCTAAAAAAGCGATTGACTTAGGAGTAGCTGATAAATATTATGATGCAACTAATCCTGAACTTATTAAAGAAATAATGACTGATACTGAAGTAGGATTTGATACGGTAATTGAATGTTGTGGTAATTCTGCTGCTGTAACTAGTGCCCTTATGATAACAAGACCAGGAGGACAAATAGTATTAGTAGGAGTATCTCTTGGACCAATTACTATTCCAACAGTAGTAGGAGTTATGAATGAACTTACTATAAAAGGAGCAATTGCTTATACAAAAGAAGAATTTAAAACTTGTATTGATTTAATTTCTAATAAACAAATAGATGTAATGAAATTTATTGATGATATTGTATCATTTGAAGAAGTTCAAAAATCATATGAAAGACTAACTAGTGGAAAAGATTCAGCAGTTAAAATATTAGTAGATCCAAATAAATAAAACGCTTTGGCGTTTTTTTAATGTTGATTTTATTTAGGAATTAATTTATAATACATATGTAATTATATAAAGAAAGGATGTTATCATGATTACTAAAGATAAGTTAAAAGAATATGCTGAAAAATTAATGTTTAGATTAGAAGAAGAACAATATGATACTTTATTAAAAGAATTTGATATTATATTAGAGCAAATGAAATTAATTGAAGATATAAAAGAAATAGATGGAATAGAACCCATGACATTTCCTTTTGAACTGGATAATGTAAAGCCAAGAGAAGATGATAAAGTTGAAACAATTGATACAGAAATGTCATTATCCAATGCAAAAGAAAAAATAGGAACAGAAGTAAAAGTACCTAAGGTGGTGGAATAATGAGTTATTTAGATTTAAGTATTGAAGAAATGCACGAAGCGATAATAAATGGAAAGGTTACGCCTGAAGAGTTAGTAAAAGAATCTTTGCAAAGAGCAAAAGAGTATCAAGAAGAATATAATTCTTTTGTAACAATTACTGAAAAAGAAGCATTAGATGAAGTTACTAAAATAGATAATAATGATAGTTATTTATATGGGATACCTTGTGCAATTAAAGATAATTTATCTACTAAAGGTATTTTAACAACAGCATCATCTAATATATTAAAAGATTATGTTCCTTGTTTTGATGCTACGGTTGTTAGTAAATTAAAAGAAAGCGGTAGTATTTCTATTGGAAAAACAGTATTAGATGAACTTGCTATGGGTGGAACAGGTACAACAGGACATACTGGTATAGTAAGAAATCCATGGAATAAGGAAAGATTAATTGGAGGTTCTTCTGCTGGTTCTTGTGCGGCAGTAGCATCAGGAATAGTACCTTTTGCAATTGGTAGTGATACAGGAGACTCAATTAGAAAACCTGCTATATATGGTGGAATAGTAGGATTTAAACCAACATATGGAAGAATATCTAGATATGGATTATTTCCTTTTGCGTGTTCTTTAGATCACGTTGGTTGTTTTGCAAGAAGTGTAAAAGATATAGCCTATGTTGTGGATGCTATTAAAGGCCATGATGAAAAAGATATGACATCTTTAGAAAATGATAATGTTAAATATAGTGATTTATTAGATGGAGATGTAAAAGGGAAGAAAATGTTTTACATAAAAGAAATAATGGATATTAATAATTATGAAGGTGAAGTTGA
Source organism: uncultured Bacilli bacterium (assembly GCA_944358805.1). Classification (GTDB taxonomy): domain Bacteria; phylum Bacillota_I; class Bacilli_A; order RF39; family UBA660; genus CALVVX01. Next base: position 7,902 of record CALVSD010000043.1, on the reverse strand, counting down.
TAAAGAACTAGAAGAAGTATTTAAGAACTTTGAAAGTGTAAAAGAAAAATGTAGAGAACTAGGTATGGAAGTATGTGAAGAATCTATCGATATAAGATTATTGAAAGCGATATTTTCTACTTATATGACTATTTCTTGTGCAGAAGCAACTTCTAATAACTCTAATTTAACAGGAATTCAATTTGGACCAAGAGGAGAAGGAAAAAATATTGAAGAAATAATGTTTGATGCTAGAACTAAAGGATTTTCAGAATTAATTAAACGTCGTTTTGTTTTAGGTAGTTATGTTTTACAAAAAGAAAATCAAGAAAAATTGTTTTTAAATGCAGGAAGAATTAGAAGATTAATTGTAGATAAGTTTAATGAATTATTTGAAAAATATGATGCATTTATTTTACCCGGTTCATCTAGTATAGCTCCTAAATTCCAAAGTGAAAATATAGATAAATTATCTAATCGTTATTTACTATTAGAAAATCATATGGCAATTGGAAACTTTGGAGGTATGCCTAGTATTACAATTCCTTCAGGAAAAATAGATAATATGCCTATTGGTATATGTATAACAGGTAAGGCAAAAGACGACTTAAATGTACTAAATATTGCATATGCATTAGAAAACGTTTTAGGATGTAAAGGTCAAATAGCGGGAAAGGAGAATAAATAATGGAATATGATGTAACAATAGGATTAGAAGTACATTGTGAATTAAAATCTACGTCTAAAGTATTTTCTCCAAGTCCTAATACTTATTCTGAGAATCCTAACACAAATATATCAGTAATTGATTTAGGATTTCCTGGTATTCTTCCTGTAGTTAATAAAGGGGTAATAAAAAAAGCTTTAACAGTAGCAACAGCTTTAAATTGTGAAACACCAGAATATATGATATTTGATAGAAAGAATTATTATTATCCGGATTTACCTAAAGGATATCAAATAACACAATTGCATCATCCTGTTGGTATAAATGGTTATTTAGATGTATATGTAGAAGATAAAGTTAAAAGAATATATATTCATGATACTCATCTTGAAGAAGATACTGCAAGTTTAGATCATTATGACAAATATTCATTAATTGATTATAATAGATGTGGTGTTCCTTTGCTTGAAACTGTAACAGAACCATGCATGCATAGTATTGATGAAGCTTTAGCATTTCTTGAATCATTAAAGAGATTATTCTTATATACTGATGTAAGTGATGCTAAAACAGAACTAGGACAGATTAGATGTGATGTTAATGTATCTCTTGCTCCAAAAGGTTCGAAAGAACTTGGTGTTAAAGTAGAAATGAAAAATATTAATTCATTTTATAATGTTAAAATGGCTTTAGAAAGTGAAATTAAAAGACAAACTGAACTTCTTAATAATGGTATGGAAATAGAAATGGAAACTAGAAGATATGATGAAGCTACAATGCAAACTTATAGAATGAGAAGTAAAGAAGAAGCTATTGATTATAAGTATTTTATAGAACCTAACATACCTCCGATTAAGTTAAGTTATGAATTGAAAAATGAAGTAAAAGAAGCCTTACCGGAATTAGCTTTTTCTAAAATTACTAGATATATAAATGAATATGGACTTTCTTTAGTAGATGCTAAAACAATAGCTAAAGATAAAAATATTGCAACTTATTATGAAAATATTGTTAATAAGGGAAAAGATCCTAAAATGGTATCAAATTGGGTTACTACAAGAGTTTTAGGATATCTTTCTAAGGATGAAATAACAATTTCTGAATTTAACTTTACAGAAGATAAAATGATAGAGTTACTAGATTTTATAGAAAGTGGTAAAATTTCTACTAAACAGGCTAAAGATATATTTTATAAATGTATAGAAGAAAATAAGACGCCTAAAAAAGTTGTTAAAGAAAGTGGTATGGAACAAATAACTGATGAAGAAGAAATTAGAAAAATAGTATTAGAGGTATTAGACGAAAATAGTGATGTAGCAAAAGATTATAATCCTGAAAAAGGTAGAATGTTAGATTTCTTTATCGGTCAAACAATGAAAAAATCAAGAGGTAAAGCAAATCCAGGAGTTGCTACTAAGGTATTAAAAGAAGAATTATTAAAATATACTAATCAATAAAAAAAATATCAGAAACTTAAGGTAACTTAAGTTTTTTTATTTTTTTCAATTATTTTAATCTGAGATGACTTGTGATATAATGAAATAAATATTAAGTTTATTTGTGAATATAGTAGTTATAATTTTTATAACATAATTAATTTTGAAAGAAGGTCGAATATGAAAGTTTTTGATTTTGATAATACGATTTATGATGGTGAAAGTGTTGTTGATTTCTTTTTGTTTGCTATGAAGAAAAAACATGAATTAATAAAATATTTGCCATTAATGATATATACCGCTACCTTATATAAAATAGGAATATTATCTATAGATAAATTATATGAATTATCTAGTAAAATGTCTAATGTAATAATAAAAAATAAAGAAGATGCTGAGGTTTTTATAAGGGAGTTTTGGAATGGTAATCAAACAAAATTAAAAAAAGAGTATTTATCTATTATTAGTGAAAATGATGTTATTATAAGTGCTTCTCCACGTATGTTATTAGAAGGAATTCAAGACAAGTTAAAAACAAAAAATATAATTTGTTCAGAATTTAATATAGAGACAGGCAAATTTGAATTTTTATGTTTTGGTCCAAATAAATTAATAGCTTTTAAAAAAAGATTTCCCAATGCTATTATTGATGAATTTTATACTGATTCAAAGAATGATAAGCCACTTATGACAATTTCTAAAAATGTTCATATAGTAAAAAAATAAATCGAAATAATTTATATATATTTTAAATAAGTTTTAAAATTTGTTATATTAGAACATCTTAAAATTTGATTTAAAAAATATAATTGCTAATGACAGAACTCAAAATATATTGTATAATATTTGTGCGAAGGTGGTGTTATTAATGAAAGTTATTTTTATAAAAGATTTAAGAGGACAAGGCAAGAAAAACGATATAAAAGAAGTGTCCGATGGATATGCAACAAATTTTTTGATAAAAAATGGTTATGCCGTTAAATATACAAAAACAAGTGTTAATATATTAGATGAACAAATAAAAGAAAGAGAAATTCAGGAAAAAGAAAATATAAAAATTGCTAACGAAATAAAAGATAAAATAGAAAAAGAAACTATTAAATTTACTGTTAAGGTAGGTAAAAACTCTAAAGTGTTTGGTTCTATATCTACTAAACAAATATCAGAAGAGTTAAAAAAGATTGGATATAATATAGATAAGAAGAATATTAAAATAGATATACCTTTAACTTCGTTAGGTACGCATATTGTAAAAATAAATTTACATAAGAAAGTAGAGGCTAAGTTGAAAGTAATGCTTATAGAAAAGTAGGTGAGTTATGAATCAAGGATTGCCTAATAATATAGAAGCTGAAAAAGCTTTATTAGGATCTGTATTTTGGTCTTATGGTGCACTTCAAAAAGCTTGTGAAGAAGTAGATAAAGAAATGTTTTATCTAGATAGTAACAGTAAAATATTTGAAGTGATATTAGAGTTATATAAAGATAAAAAACCAGTAGATATAAATACTTTGACTACTGAACTTGTTAATAAAAAACTTATAAATACTATTGGTGGCGTTGAGTATTTAAATGAAATTACTGATAGTGTTGCTACTGGAGCCAATATAGAATATTATATAAATACAGTAGTTGAAAAGTTTACTTTAAGAAGAATGATTGAAGTTGCTACTAATATAGTTAAAGTTGCAAATGACCCTGAAACTGATGTTTCTTCAGCGGTAGAACAAGCTGAAAAAAGTATTTTAAATGTAGGAAAATTTCGTAGAACTACAGAATTTCGTAAGGTGCAAGATGTTCTTACTAAGGCTCAAGAAGATTTAGAAACCCTTGCTAAAAATAAGGGAAGAATTACTGGCCTTACAACAGGGCTTATTGATTTAGATAATTTGACTGAAGGTCTAAAACCTACTCAATTAGTTATAATTGCAGCTCGTCCGGCGGTTGGTAAAACTGCTTTTGCATTAAATATTACATGTGCTGCAGCTAAAGCGACGAAGAAAAATATTGCAGTTTTTTCTTTAGAAATGCCTGCTGAACAATTAATTATGAGAATGATTAGTTCTTTGGGACAAATAGATAATAAAAAATTACAGACAGGAAGAATGGAAAATGAAGATTGGCGCAGAGTAAACGAAGCAATAAGCCAACTTGCGGATACTAATATATATTTTCATGATGCAGGAGGAATTACAGCTAGTGAAATTAAAGCGAAGTGTCGTAGATTATCTACTCAAGGAGAGGGATTAGGATTAGTAATAATTGACTATTTACAGTTAATTGATTCTTCTAATAAATATTCTGGTTCAAGACAACAAGAAGTATCAGAAATATCAAGGGCTTTAAAAACAATGGCTTTAGAATTAGAAGTTCCGGTTATTGCTTTATCCCAACTTTCTCGTAGTGTTGAAAAAAGGGAAGATAAAAAGCCGGTACTTAGTGACTTAAGAGAATCTGGTTCAATAGAACAGGATGCCGATATAGTAGCGGCTCTTCATGCACCTGATGTACAAATACCGGAAGGTGATGATGTTCCGGTTCCAATTCAATTAATTATATTAAAACATCGTAATGGTCCAATTGCTACTATTGATATGTTATTTAAAAAGAAGACATCGACATTTTTGTCAATAAGAAAAGAGGGTGGTACTAGTGGAAAATAATACCCAATGGAGTGTTTCCTCTATTTGTTTAGTTATTTTTATCTCATTATCTGTGTTTTTGTTGGGATTTAACAAATCAGATAACAGAGTTCCTATGGAAGCATATACAGTTTATCTTGAAGGAGAGAAAATTGGTGTAATTTCTTCTAAAGAAGAGTTTGAAAACTACATAAATACTAAAGAGCAACAATTAAAAGATAAATATGAAGTAGATACTATTTACTCTCCTAAAGGTGTTGAAATAAAAAGAACTACCACATATAAAGAAGAAATAAAAGATAATGACTATATATATAATAAAATAATTAAAACAAAAAAATTTACCATTAAAGGTGTAGTAGTAACTATTACTAGTAATGAAGGAGAAGAAACTAAGAAGCAAACAATAAATGTTATTAATAAGGATATTTTTGATGAAGCTCTTAATAATACCATTAAAGCATTTGTAAACGTTGAACAGTACAATGAATATTTAAATGGCACACAATCAGAGATTGAAACAACTGGAAGAATTATTGAAAATGTTGATTTACAGGATGAAGTAACGTATAAAGATGATTTGATTTCTGTGGATGAATATATTTTTACAAATGTAGATGAACTTGCTAAATATTTATTGTATGGAACACTTGAAGAGCAATCTACTTATGTTGTACAAGCAGGCGATACTATAGCTGAAGTTGCTAGTGCTAATAAATTAAATGTTCAAGAATTTTTAATTGCTAATCCAGCTTTTACTAGTGAAAACAATTTATTATATGAATCTCAAGAAGTGGTGGTAGGATTAATTGATCCAATTATTAATGTTGTAGTAGAATATCACGCAGTAGAAGAAGAGGAAAAGACTTTTGATACAGAGATACAATATGATGATACACAGTACAAAGGATATGAAAAAGTATTGAGAGAAGGGGAAAACGGATTATATCAAGTAGTAAGAAAATATCAATATGTAAATGGACAATTACAAGATGCAGTTGTTGTTAGTTCTACTGAATTAAAACCATCTGTTAATAAAGTAGTAGTAAAAGGTGAGAAGACAGCTCCTCAAATAGCTGATCTATCTTATTGGGCATGGCCTACTGCGAGACCTTATACAATTACTACATATTATGAGTGGAGATGGGGAGAATTTCACGACGCTTTAGACATTTATGTTGGATATAATAGCCCAATATATGCTGCTAACAATGGTACTGTATACAAAGTTGGTTCGGGGTGCAATCCAGGTTATTTGGCATGTAATGGTAGACAAGGTAATTATGTTTTAATAAATCATAATGCTGGTGGATATTATACTATATATATGCATATGAATGAGATTTGGGTTCGTGAAGGCGATACCGTTGCTAGAGGACAGCAAATAGGTACTATGGGTAATACTGGTAATGTATCTCCTATTCCAAGTTCTTATAGTCCGTACGCAGGAACTCACTTGCATTTTGGGGTTAGAGTAGGTTCACCTTATGGTCGAACAATAAATCCATTTAATTTATACTAATGAGAGTAATTGTATTATCAAGTGGTAGTAAAGGCAATACCACTTATGTTGAAACTGAAACAACTAGAATACTAATCGATATTGGAAATAGTTGTAAATATGTTAAAGAAAGGTTAAATGAATTAAATATTGATCCCAAAAGCATAGATGGAATATTAATTACCCATACTCATAAAGATCATATAAAAGGATTAGAAGTGTTTTGTAAACAATATGATACAAAAGTATTTTGTACTGAAAAAATGTATAAATATATTAATTATATAAAAAATTATGAATTTATTGAAAAAAATCACTTTGAAATAGGAGATTTTGAGATTAAAGTTATAAAGACATCGCACGATACAGAAGATTCAAATGGGTATATAGTATCTTCAAACGAACGCTCTTTAGTATATATTACTGATACAGGATATATAAATCAGAAATATTTTGATTGTTTGAGTAATCACGAAGTATATATATTAGAAAGTAATCATGATATAGAAATGTTAAACAATGGTCCATATCCTTATGAACTTAGGAAAAGAATATATGGTGATAAGGGGCATCTTTCTAATATCGATTGTTCTAAATATTTGGCTAATTTTATTGGTGATAAGACTAGATGTGTTATGTTAGCTCACTTAAGTGAAGAAAATAATGATCCCAATATTGCTTATAAAACTTTAAAAGAGAAATTAGAATCATCTAATAAATGTGTAGAGAATATCATTATAGCAAAACAAAATGAAGTAACGGAGTTCGTGGAAGTATGATTAAAATAATTTGTGTAGGTAAAATAAAAGAAAAATATTTAAAAGAAGGAATAGAAGATTATTCTAAAAGAATAAATAAATATCATAAGATAGAATTAATAGAATTAAATGATTCTAATATGGAAGAGGAAGCAAAAGAAATAATTAAATATATTAATACTAAAGATTATGTAATAACGTTAGAGATAGGAGGTAACATGGTTAGTTCTGAAGAACTGTCTCAAATGATTGACAAAACATTTATAACACATCCTAATATAGTTTTTATAATAGGTGGTTCTGATGGAATTTCTAATTCGATAAAGAATATTAGCAACTATAAATTATCTTTCTCTAAATTAACTTTTCCTCATCAACTGTTTAGAATTATTTTACTAGAACAAATTTATCGTAGTTTTAAAATTATGAACAATGAAACTTACCATAAATAGTATTATGAATAAACTAATTCACAAAAAAATTATTTTTATTATAATAATAATAGTGTTGTAGATTGGATTTTAAGGAATTTTAATGTTGGTATTAAAGTTCCTTTTTTTATAAAATACAACTTGTTTTAAAATATGTGTAAAAAACAATAAAAAAAGAAAAAAAAGGTTGACTTACAATAATAAATTTGATATATTATTAACTGTGTCAAACGAAAAGAACAATAACTTGATAAAAACAAAGAAAAAAGTAGAAAAAAAGTAAAAAAAAGTGTTGACACAATAAATAATAAATGATATATTATTATTGCACTTGAGAAAAGCGCAATAAAAAAAGAAAATGTTCTTTGAAAACTGAGCAAAATGTCAATTTTTGATAGCTAGGATAAATAAAATAAAACTTAATAAAAAATAAATTTTTTTGGAGAGTTTGATCCTGGCTCAGGATGAACGCTGGCGGCATGCCTAAG
>CALVSD010000042.1 GCA_944358805.1 uncultured Bacilli bacterium | reverse complement strand
CAACACTTTTTATTTTGCAATATTTTTTCTCAATTTTAGAATAAATACTGACTTTTCGTTAGAAATTTGGTACAATACTTGTAGAAAGAAGGTTAATTATGAGAGATAAGAAAAAGTTAATTATCAGAATTATTTTAACGATAGTATTTGCGTTAATAGTATTCTATATTACATTGCCACCATTAAATATACATGATGCTAGTTTTTGGTTTTATTTACTATTTATATTTGTCTTTTATAAGTTTTTAGGACTTGCAGAAATTACTAGTGTCCGTGAATTTATAATTACTAATACTCGTGATTTTCGTAAACAAAGCATATCAGTACTTGTAGTTATGGGAATATTTGTAGTAATTGTTCTTACAAATATAATTGTATCACCAGTATTTAATGCTAAGAGTTATTCTAAAAGAATTACAATAGATGAAACTAAAACATTTACTGATGATATAAGTGAAGTTAATTTTAATGCTTTACCCCTTTTAGATAAAGATTCTAGTCAAAAACTAGGAGATAGGGTAATGGGGCAAATGCCAGAACTTGTAAGTCAGTTTACTGTGTCAGATTTGTATACTCAAATAAATTATAATAATGATATTGTTAGAGTTACCCCTTTAGAGTATGCTTCTGTAATTAAATGGTTTACCAATAGAGGTGATGGTGTTAAAGGATATATTACAGTAAATTCTGTAAGCGGAGAAGCTAATTTAACTAAATTAGATAAAGGTATGAAATATATGCCTAGTGCTTTATTAAATGAAAAATTAGAAAGAAAATTAAGATTTAGTTATCCTACAGAAATATTTGATGAAGCTAATTTTGAAATTGACAATGAGGGTAATCCTTATTGGATAGTTCCTACAGTTACTTATAAAGGAGTAGGAGTAAAAAAAGAAATTACAGGAGTTGTAATATTAGATCCAATAACAGGAGACAGTAAAAAATATAAAGTAGAAGATGTACCTAAATGGGTAGATCATGTATATAAAGCTGATTTAATTATTGAACAAGTAGATGATTGGGGTCAATATCAAGATGGATATATTAACTCTATATTTGGTCAAAAGGGAGTTGTAATGACTACTGAAGGATATAATTATACGGTAATGAATGATGATGTATATTTGTATACAGGAATTACTTCAGTTGTTTCTGATGAATCTAATATTGGCTTTATATTATGTAATATGAGAACTAAGGAAACACATTTCTATTCAGTAGCAGGCGCTAAAGAATATTCGGCAATGGATTCTGCAGAAGGTCAAGTTCAACAAATGAAGTATAAATCATCATTTCCGCTTTTAATTAATTTGAATGGAAAACCAACATATTTAATGAGTTTAAAAGATAATGCAGGACTTGTAAAAATGTATGCTTTTGTTGATGTTGCTGATTATCAAAAAGTAGTAGTAACAGATTCTTCTTTAGGAATAGAAGTAGCTGCCAACAATTATTTAACAACTATTGGTAGCGAATATTCAAAAGATTCGTTAGTAACTAAAGATATTACAATTTCTAAAATTAATATGGCATTGATAAATGGAAATAGTTATTATTATATAGTAGATACTAATGGACAAAAATATAAAGCATATATAAATGTAGCTAGTGATATATTACCTTTCTTAGGAGAAGGAAGTAGGGTAAATATTAGTTATACTAAAGAAAGTGATGTAATAGAAATTTTGAAAATAAATTAGAACAAATATTAGTTCGTATAATTAATAATATGTCTATATATTATAAGTGTTTATATAAAAAACAAACAAGACAAAGTGTTCGCTTTTCTTGTTTTTTTATATTTGAAAATAAATAATAATTTTAAAAATGTAAAAAATGTAAAATTAACAAAAAGAAAAAAACGGCAAAAACATAAGAAAAGAAACAAATGAAAAACAAGTGTTATATTATTATAAAATAAGGAAGTGCAAAAGAAATATGCTATTTCTAAAATGTAACAAAAAAATAAGAAACATACAAAAACACTTTTTAGTATATTTTTAAAAAACACAAAAAAATAAAAAAATAAAAATACGAACAAAATCTATTGACATATAAATTTTATTATACTACAATGAGAATGTAAGAAAAATAGAAGGAGTGATAACATGGTTGATATCGAAGATAAAATATTAACTATTGCTGTCGTTAAAAGGAATGGAAAAAAAGTGGATTTTGATGGCAGTAAAATTGCAGTAGCTATAAAAAAAGGTTTTGATAGTGTAGTTACTGATGATGAAAGAAAGTATAACGAGAAAGATATTCAAAAGATTTATCAAAAAGTAATTAAAAGAATTGATAAAGAATTTGTTTCTAAAGATATAGATAAAATTAAGATTGAAGAAATTCAAGATTTAATTGAAGAAGAACTAAAGAAAAATAATTATGATGATGTATATGAGTCATTTTCAGAATATAGGGAAAGAAGATCTGCTTCAAGACAAGCTTTTTCAGATGAAAAAAAGATGCATAAATTTTTGAAATCACTTGAAAGCTTAGGACTTAAGAGTGCTAGTGAAGAAAATTCAAAAAGAGAAAACGCTAATATTGACGGAAATTCAGCGATGGGAACAATGTTGCAATATGGTTCTACAGTATCAAAAGAGTTTGCAAAAGCTTATTTAATGAAGAAAAAATATGCTGAAGCTCATGACTCTGGAGATATTCATATTCATGATATGGATTTCTTAGCGATGGGAACTACAACATGTATGCAAATTGATTTACATAAGTTGTTTAAAAACGGCTTTTCAACAGGACATGGACATTTAAGACCTCCAAAAGATATAATGTCTTACGGAGCACTTGCAGCAATTGCAATTCAATCTAATCAAAATGATCAACATGGTGGTCAAAGTATTCCTGCATTTGATTTTTACTTAGCGCCAGGTGTACTTATGACATTTAAAAAGCAATTTAAACAATCATTATATGAATTATTAGATTTTACTGATTTTATTAGTTTTGTAAATATGGATAAAATTGCTAAAGAAGTAGATAAGTTACCTAGTATTGAATTTGATATGAGTACATTTGAAAATATATATAAAGATTCAAGAGAAGTTAAAAGAATTTTTGAAAAAGCATATGATACAGCAATAGCTAAAACAGATAGAACAACATATCAAGCGATGGAAGCTTTTGTTCACAACTTAAATACAATGCATTCAAGAGCAGGTGCTCAAGTACCATTTTCATCAATTAACTTTGGTACAGATACTTCGCCAGAAGGTAGAATGGTTATCAAAAATTATTTGTTTTCAGTAGATGCAGGACTTGGTAAGGGTGAAACTCCAATATTCCCAATATCTATATTTAAGGTTAAAGAAGGAGTAAACTACAATAAAGAAGATCCAAACTATGATTTATTTAAATTGTCATGTAAAGTATCTGCTAAGAGATTATTTCCTAATTTCTCATTTATTGATTCCCCATTTAATAAACAATATTATAAAGAAGGAGATTTTACTACTGAAGTAGGATATATGGGATGTAGAACAAGAGTTCTTGGTAATGTGGTAGACCCTAATAAGTCTGTAACACCAGGACGTGGTAATTTATCATTTACTACAATAAATTTACCAAGGCTTGGAATTAAACATGGTATTATAACTAATGAAAAAACAGATTTAAATGGTTTCTTTGAAGAACTTGGTAACTTAATGGACATGGTAAAAGACCAACTTTTAGAAAGATTTGAAATCCAATGTAGTAAAAAAATGTATAATTTCCCATTTTTGCTTGGTCAAGGTGTATGGCTAGATAGTGAGAAATTAAAACCTAATGATCGCCTTAGAAAGATTTTAAAACATGGTACTTTAAGTATAGGATTTATCGGCCTTGCTGAATGTTTAAAAGCTTTAATTGGTAAGCATCATGGTGAAAGTGACGAAGCTCAAAAATTAGGAATTAAAATAATTAAATTTATGAGAGAAAAATGTGATGAATATAGTAAACAATATAATTTAAACTTTACATGTTTAGCTACTCCAGCAGAAGGACTTTCAGGAAGATTTACTGGCATAGATAAGGCTATATATGGAAGAATTAAAGGTGTAACTGATAGAGAATATTATACTAACTCATTCCATGTTCCAGTATATTACAATATATCTGTAGTAGATAAAATTAAGAAAGAGGCTCCATATCACGAATTTACTAATGCTGGGCATATTAGTTATATCGAATTAGATGGAGATACTGCTAATAATGTTGAAGCTTTTGAACAAATTGTTAGAATAATGAAAGAAAATAATATGGGATATGCAGCAATTAACCATCCAGTAGATAGAGATCCAGTATGTGGATATGTAGGGGTAATTGGAGATATTTGTCCTGGTTGTGGAAGACATTCTGGAGAAGGCGTAAGTATTGAAAAAATAAATAGTATAAATGAATGCTGTAGATAAAAAAGAAAGGAAGAATAAAAATGAAAGAAGAAATGAAAGAAGTTAAAAAAGTAGGGGAAGGCGTTGAATTTGAAAGAATTAGAAGAATTACAGGGTATTTAGTTGGTACTACTGATAGATTCAATAATGGTAAAAGAGCAGAAGAAAGAGATAGAGTTAAACATAGTACTAAAGGTATTTTTGCAGAAAACGCAGCATAATGCAAATTAGATTAGCAGCGGAACTTCAAAAGGATAGTATTGTGGATGGAGAAGGTGTAAGAGCAGTTTTATGGACACAAGGTTGTTCACATAATTGTAAGGGATGCCAAAATCCACAAACGCATTCTTTTGATGGAGGAGCATTAATTGACTTTGAAGAAGTTAAATCTTGGATAGATGAATTAGAGGGACACCAAGGACTTACATTATCTGGAGGTGACCCTTTCTTTCAACCTCATGAATGTGCAGAAATAGCAAAATATGCAAGAAGTAAAAACTTAAATATATGGTGTTATACAGGATTTACTTTTGAAGCATTACTTGAAAAAAGTAAGAAAGATCCTAATATAATGGAACTACTTAAACAAATAGATGTTTTAGTAGATGGTAGATTTATATTAGAACAAAAAAGTTTAGACTTATTATTTAGAGGGTCAGCAAATCAAAGAATAATTGATGTTCCTAAAAGTTTAAAAGAAAATAAAGTATCTTTAGTAGAAAAATATTATCAAGAAAAAAATATGGTTAATCCTTTAAAAAGAAAACATATGTATATATAAATATTTAATTATTTTTTTCGCTAATATAATAGTATATTTGCTTTTTTTTTAATTTGTTATATAATTATTCAAGGAGGGGATATATATATGGAAATTGATTTTGAACAATTAAAAGAAATAATCGATAGCAAGAATACACGTTTAATAAATCAAATGGCTCAAAGAACAGGCATAGATGTTGCCTTAGAGGTACAACTATATGAAATTTCTGCTGCTCTCGGAGATCCCGAAGCTATGAAGGAATTAGGATTTTCCTATGAAACAGGTAGATATTATGAAATTGATTATATTAAAGCAAGAGAATGGTATGAAAAAGCAGCGGTTTTAGGATATCTTCCAGCCATGGCTAATCTATCTATGATGTACATAAATGGACTTGGAGTAGAACAAAATAATGATATAGCTAGTTTTCTTGAAGAAAGAGTAACAAAAACTTATCAATATGACATGGAAATGATAGATGCTAAAACTATGAGTGGATATTATGATCAACAAGCTCTTTATTTAGTAGAAGAATTAGATGCTCTTGACAAAATAAATGATAAAAGGTTATTGTTTCGTCTTGCATCTATGTATGAGATTGGAAGGAAAGTAGAAAAAGATATTAATAAAGCAATAAAAATATATGAAAATTTAGTTGATGATAATTTTTCATATGCAATGCTTTGTCTTGCTTCTATATATGAAAATGGTAAAGGTGTAGAAGTTGATTATAAGAAGGCAAAGGAATTATATGAAAAAGCAGCAAACTTATATAACTATACAGCTATGGAACGCCTAGCATCTATGTATGAAGAAGGTAGGGGTGTAGAAGTTGATTATCAGAAAGCAAAGAAATTATATGAAGAAGCAGGCGAATTAGGTAATTCTTCTAGTGCTTTGATAAAATTAGCTTCTATGTATGAACAAGAAAAAGGGGTAGTTCGTGACGATGTTAGGATAATATCTTTATATAAGAAGGCTATAGATTTAGGAAACCCTGATGCTATGTTATATTTACGTGATTTATACAAATGTTATATGGATGGCACTCTAGATAATCCTGTTATATATAATCCTAGATTTAATTCTCCATTTGATATTGATAATTTGTATCAAATGGCTAAAGAGAAATATCAAAAATTAGCAGATTTAGGAAACCCTGATGCAGTGGTGAAATTATTTAAATTAACTTATACAGAAACAAAAGATTTATACAATAGGGCATTAAGTTTAGGAGTTTCTGCTTCAATATTAAACGCTGACAATTATGATTTGGTTGATATCAATGGAACTTTTTGGAATTCAAAAAAAAGATAATTTAATATATCAGTTGAGGAATTTGGATATGTATGAAAATTGTTATGAAAGTTTAATAAGCGGTCTTGCCCAAGAAGTAAAGCGTTTAGAAGAGTTAAGAAAAAAAGATCCCAAACGTGCTAAAGAAGAAGCAATCAAAGGGTTACAGTCATCAGGAATATTAGATGAAAATGGTGAACTTAAAGCACCATATAATGGACAAAAAGTTCATGAAAATGATTTTACAAGAGGTCCGCAAGCTTATCGAAAAAAAGTAAAAAGTAAATAATCCTTTAAAATTTATGGGTGATGTAAATGAAAATCTTGAAATATAAAAAGGGATCTAATGGTAAATATAAATTATTTTTAGAAGATGGTAGTACTATTGATACTTATGAGGATGTTATTTTAAACAATAACTTATTGTATAAAAAAGAAATAGATAATAATTTATATAATATTATAATAAATGATAATATGTATGAAGAAGCTTATAATAAAAGTGTTAGTTATATTGAAGCAAGACTTAGAAGTACTAATGAAATAAAAGTATATTTAAAAAATAAAAAATATAGTGAAGAAGTAATTGAAAGTACTATTAATAGACTCCTAAAAAATAATATTTTAAATGATGAAGTTTTTACTAAGGCTTTTATTAATGATAAATTAAATTTTACGACAATGGGACCATATAAAATAGAATTAGAATTAAAAAAACATTATATAGATGCTAATATTATAAATACATATATAAATAATATAGATGAAAATATTCTTTATGAAAAAATTAATAAATTAATAAATAAGTTTATGAAAACTAATAAAAAGCATAAAGGATTTATGTTAAAAAATAAAATATATAGTAATTTACTTAATTTAGGATATAAATCTAGTATGATATTAGAAATATTAAATAATTACGAATTTTAATGTATAAAATATAAAAAAATAATAATACTAATAGTGGAGATGATATAATGAAAAAAGTATTTTCCTTATTTGTATTATTATTTTTATTTGGATGTGCTCTTAATAATAGTCCTACTAGTAAAGTAGAAGAATTATTAAATAAATATCAAATGTTAGATGAAGATATAAAAAATGAAATAAATACAATAATAGATAAAGAAAATTTAACCGATAATCAAAAAGATAGATATAAAAAAATAATAGAAAAACAATATAAAAATTTAAGTTACGAAATAAAAGATGAAGAAATAGATGGAGATAAGTCTACTATAACTGTGCAAATTAAGGTAACTGACTATAAAAAAGCAATTAAAGAATTGGATGAAGAATATAAAGATAAGGAATATACTTTAGAAGAATATAATGATGCTAAACTAGATAAATTAGAGGATGCTAAAGATACAGTAATTTACACGTTAGAATTGGATTTATATAAAAGTGGAGACGAATGGAAAGTAGATAGTTTAAGTAATATTGATAAGAAGAAATTACAGGGAATGTATTAATATACATTTTCTTTTGTTTTTACTAAATATACATTGACAGAGAACGGATGTTTGTGTATAATTGTAGACATAAAAATTATTAAAGATTGGGGGATTAATAGTGGAAGAAGCTAAAATGCATTTAATAAATAAATTATTTAATAATGATACTATAAGAACTGTATGGGATAAAGAAAAAGAGAAATATTATATAAGTATAGTTGATATGGTAGAAGTTTTATCTGGTAGTGATAGACCAAGAAAATATTGGAGTGATTTAAAAAAGAAACTTACTGAAGAAGGAAATGAAGTGTCCGAAAGAATCGGACAGTTAAAACTTAAGGCTAAAGATGGAAAATATCGTTTAACTGATGTATGTGATATTGAAAAAATGTTTCGGATAATTGAGTCAATTCCATCAAAGAATGCAGAACCAGTGAAACTTTGGCTGGCTAAATTAGGAAGCGAAAGAATTGATGAAGTGTTTGATCCATCAATCGCTGCTCAAAGAGCAATAGATTTATACAGAGCAAAAGGTTATGATGAATCTTGGATAACTAAGAGATTAAAAGGAATGCAAGATAGAAAAAAATTAACTGATGTATGGCAGAGTGGTGGTATAAAAGAAGGAAGAGAGTTTGCTATACTTACAAATGAAATATATAAAAGTTGGTCAGGAATGACAGCGAAAGAATATAAGTCATTTAAGGGACTTAGAAAAGAATCTTTAAGAGACAATATGTCAGATATTGAAATTGCCCTTGCTGATTTAGGGGAACTTGCAACTCGTGAAATTGCTAAACAACATAAACCACAAGGCTTAGATGAAAATATAGAAATAGCTAAAAGAGGTGGAAGAATTGCTAATAATACTAGGAGAGATTTAGAAGAAGAAATTGGCGAGTCTGTAATTGTAAAAGATAATGCTTTACCATATGAATATAAAGAAGAAATGTTAATAGAAACTAATAATTAGCCCTAAATTATTAGTTTTCTTTTTCTTTACTAATTATAATTATTATGCTAAAATTATGTTAGAAAAGAGATGAGGAATATGTCTAAAAATATAATTTTAACGGGGGATAGACCAACAGGGAAATTACATTTAGGTCACTACGTAGGATCACTTAGAGAGAGAGTTAAGATTCAAGAAAGTGGTAACTATGATGAGATGTATATAATGATAGCAGATGCTCAAGCACTTACAGATAATCATGATAATCCTGAAAAGATTAGAGAAAATATTATAGAAGTAGCACTTGATTATTTATCAGTAGGATTAAATCCAGATAAGGTAACAATCTTTATTCAATCACAAGTACCTGAATTAACAGAGCTTACTTTCTTTTATATGAATTTGGTTACTGTTTCTAGATTAGAAAGAAATCCAACAGTTAAATCAGAGATTAAATTAAGAGATTTTAATACATCAATACCAGTTGGATTTATGACTTATCCAATTAGTCAAGCAGCAGATATTACTGCATTTAAGGCAAATATTGTACCAGTTGGAGAAGATCAACTTCCAATGATTGAACAAACAAGAGAAATAGTTAGAAGCTTTAATAACACATATAAAAAAGAAGTTTTATTAGAACCTAAAGCTGTACTTCCTGATAATGAAGTTTGTTTAAGATTACCAGGAACAGATGGTAAAGCTAAAATGAGTAAAAGTTTAGGAAATTGTATTTATTTATCAGATAAAACAGAAGATGTAAAGAAAAAAGTTATGAGTATGTACACTGATCCAGATCATATTAAAATAGAAGATCCAGGAAAAATAGAAGGAAATTGTGTATTTACATATTTAGATGCATTTTGTAACGACGAACATTTTACTAAATATTTACCAGAATATAAAAATTTAGATGAGTTAAAAGTACATTATCAAAAAGGTGGTTTAGGGGATGTTAAAATTAAGAAATTCTTATTTAATGTAATTGAAGAAGTATTGACTCCAATTAGAGAAAAAAGAAAAATGTATGAAAATAAAATAGAAGAAGTATATAATATATTAGAACAAGGTAGTATTAAAGCTAAAGAAAAAGCTAGTACAACTTTAAAAGAAGTAAAAGAAGCAATGAAAATTAATTATTTTGAAGATAAAGAATTAATTAATTCTCATGTAGAAAAATATAAAGGTTAGGGGGAAGATTATGTATCATTTTATAGGAATTAAAGGAGCAGGAATGAGTTCTCTTGCTAATATTATGAATGATTTAGGCTATGAGGTTAAAGGAAGTGATGTAGAAAAAAACTTCTTTACAGAAATTGGTTTAAATGAAAGAAATATAAAAATAACTGTATATGATAAAAGTAATATATATGAGGGATTAACTATAATTAAAGGTGCTTCTATAACAGATGATAATGTTGAATTAATGGAAGCTAAAAGACTTAATTTAGAAATTATTACTTATGAAGAAATGGTAGGAAGATTAACTACTAAGTTTAAAACAATATGTGTATCAGGTTGTCATGGTAAAACAACTACAACAGCAATGTTATCTACTACTTTACCTAATACTAATTATTTAATTGGAGATGGAACAGGATTTGCAAAAAAAGAGAATACTTATTTTGCTTTAGAGTCTTGTGAGTATAAAAGACATTTCTTAAATTACACACCATATTATTTAATAATTACTAATATTGATTTAGATCATGTTGATTATTTTAAAGATATTGATGATGTAATTGATGCATATAACACATTAGCAAATAAAACTGTAAATAAAGTTGTTATGTATGGAGATGATCCATATACAAGAAAAATGAATTTAGATAAAGAACCAATTACTTATGGATTATCTAGTAATAATGATGTAATTGCTAAGAATATAGAATATAATGCAAACGGTATTAAATTTGATGTTTATATTAACAATAATATGTTTGGTAAATTTGATTTGCCACTATATGGAGAACATCAATTATTAGATTCTTTATCAGTAATAACCGTATGTTATTTAGAAGGTATGGATAGTAATACTATAGAAAGTAATTTAAGTAAATTTAAAGGTGCTAAAAGAAGGTTTAGTGAAGTAGTTGTTAATGATTCAATTATAATTGATGATTATG
The DNA here is from genome assembly GCA_944358805.1 of uncultured Bacilli bacterium. Taxonomy (GTDB): domain Bacteria; phylum Bacillota_I; class Bacilli_A; order RF39; family UBA660; genus CALVVX01. The sequence goes on along the minus strand of CALVSD010000042.1, from coordinate 1,213 downwards.
CTCATCATCCAAATGAAATAAAAGCAACAATGGATGCTGTAAAACAAAAGTATCCAAATAAAAATATAGTAGCAATATTCCAACCACATACTTTTACTAGAACAGATGAATTTGCAAGTGATATTGCCAAATACTTAAATATGGCTAATTATGCTTATGTACTTGATATTCATCCCGCTAGAGAAAAACAAGAAGATTATCCTAATGTAACATCTAATATAATAATAGATAAATTAAATAATGGATATCATTTAAATATAACTGATGCAGAAGTATTAGCTAAACATAAAGGCAGTGTTTATGTGTTTATGAGTCCAAATGATTTATCAATATTAGAAAATAATTTAAAGGAATTACTATAATGAAAATTAAAGTAGGAAATATTTATAAACATTTTAAAGGGATGAAAGTTAAAGTAATAGCTTTAGCAAAAGACTCAGAAACTTTAGAAGATATGGTTGTATATGAACATTTGGATACTAAAGAAGTGTGGGTAAGAGCATATAAAATGTTTATATCAAAAGTAGACAAAGAAAAATATCCAAATATCTCCCAAGAATATAGATTTGAATTACAAAAAGATTAAAGTGCTAATAAAGTTAGCATTTTTTTAATATTTAATACTAAGATATATTGGAGGGATAACATGATATTTGAAAGTAAAATACCTTACCCAAAAATAGAAGTAGAGACTAAAAATTATACATATGCTAATTTACTTAGAAAAGCATATGCTAGTGAAACTAGTGAAGATACGGCAATTCATTTGTATTTATATCAGGCATTAATATTACAAAAAGATTATCCGGATATATCTAATATATTAAAGAAAATATCAGTAGTAGAAATGAAACATTTAGAAACACTTGGAGAATTAATACTACTTCTTGGAGTAAAACCAATATACTCGTCACCATATCGAAATGGCCTTAGTAAATATTTTAATACTTCTTCTGTAAAATATAATACTAACTTAGAAGAAATATTAAGAATTAATATTGAAGCTGAAACACAAGCAATATATTATTATAATTATTTAACTAAAGTAATAAAGGATAAATATATTGTTAATATACTTAAAAGAATAATTGTTGATGAGCAAATACATCTAGGAATATTTAATAATTTATATAAAGAATATTTTAAATAATTGTCAAAATATGAAAGATAATTAATAGTCTAATTATTCTTTTTTTTTATATTATTTACTGTA
>CALVSD010000041.1 GCA_944358805.1 uncultured Bacilli bacterium | reverse complement strand
CAAAAGTTGATGTCGGTAGGTATGTTAGAGCCTAATTATGTTTCATTAAATGTTGAAGTAAGTGGAGTTAAATTAAAAGTTGTTAAAAAAGATAAAGATACAGGAGAAATTTTAAAAAGAAGTAATATTACTTTTAAAATTAAAAATTTAGATACAAATGAATATGTATGTCAACAAAATATATGTGAATTTAAAACAGATGGTAATGGAATTTTACTTACTAATGACCCATTAATGAAAGGAAGATATCAACTTGAGGAAGTAGATGAAAAAATAGATGGATATTTATGGAATAATGAATCATTACCCTTTGAAATAAATGAAGATTCAGAACTTGTTAGTAGTGAAAATGAAATAGTTTTTGAAATGGATTTTTTTAATAAAGCAGTTTATGGAAAAGTAGAAATAAAAAAAATAGGCGAAGATGCTGAGTTAACTGATAAGGGATATGTTTATACTAAAGTTCCACTTGAAGGAGTAAAATTTGGTTTATTTGCTTATGAGGATATATATGATTCATTAGGGATTTTAAAATATAAAGCAGGAACAAAGATTTCTGAATTATCAACAAATAGTGATGGTTATGCAATTTTTGATAACTTATATTTAGGAAATTATTATGTTCAAGAAATAGAAACTGTTGGAGATCATATATTAGATACTAAAAAATATTATTTTGAATTGAAATATAAGGATCAATATACATCTACTATTAAATATGAGCTAACTATAAATAATTATATTCCCAAAGGAGAACTTGAATTTACAAAAGTTGATTTTTCAACAGGCACACCTCTACCAGACACTTTAATCGAAATATACAATGATAAAGATGGATTAATTTTTAGTGGTAGAACAGACGAAAATGGTATGATAGTCATCAAAGAATTGAGATATGGTCGTTATTATATTTTGGAAAAAGAGGCACCAGAAGGATATATTCTTAATGAAGAAAGAATGTATTTTGAAATTAGAGAAGATGGGGAAATCGTTAAGGCTACTATGAAAAATGAAAAAGTAGTAGTTGAAGTTCCAAATACAGGTATAAATGATTATCATATTATTGAAATAGTTGGAGGTTTATTAATTATAAGTGGAATAGGAGTTGTTGTTTATGTTAAAAATAAAAGAAAACAACAATAAAAAAGATAGAAAGAGTCAACTTTTAATAGTTGGCTCTTTACTTATATTATTAGGTTTTAGTGTGATAATTGGGAAAATGTATTTTGAACAAAAGTCAGACGATTTAAAAAATATTGCATTGGTAGAGTTTTATGAAGAACAAGATGAAATAAAAAATAATTCATCTTCTGAAACAATAGAAGAAATAGTGGTAGAAAAAGAAGAAAAGAATACAAGCCAATTAGATTATATTGCTGTTTTAAAAATACCAAGTATTGGTTTAGAAAAAGGATTAGTTAGTAAAGATAGTTATTATAATAATGTAAATAAAAATATTAAAATTCTTGATGAATCCGATATGCCAGATAAGGAAAACGGAAATGTCATTTTAGCAGCACATAGTGGTAATGGTAGAACTGCTTTTTTTAAAAATCTTAATAAGTTAAAAAAAGATAATATTGTTAGTGTTTTTTATAATGGTTATGAGTACAAATACAAAATGGTAAATACTTATGATGTCGAAAAAACAGGAACAGTAGAAATCGTTAGAAATTCAGAAAAAAACACTTTAACTCTTATTACTTGCCGACATAATACAAATAAACAAATAGTAGTTATTTGTGAATTAGTAGAAAAGATGTAGAAAAGATATAGGAGGTTTATATGGAAACAAAAAGTAATCTTAATCAAATAACTAAAACATTAGATAAGTTATTTAGTGCAGGATTTAATACTGAAAAGAAAATATTAGCAATGAAATTAGAAGATTTAGAAAAATTAGATAATTTAACATCTTCTGAAATGATGATTATAATTGATTTTAAAAGGTCAATTAAGAATAAACAAGTAATTGCATTTTTAAGCGGTTATAAAGAGAAAGGAAATGAGAAAAATGAAAAAATTTGAAATTGATGTAGATATTAACGGAACAATCACTTTTGAGGTTGAGGCTAAAAACAGAAAAGAAGCCCAAGCAAAAGTAGATGATATATTAAAAAATACTTCTGTAAAAGAAGCAATCGGACAATATAGAAATAATATTGAATTAAATCAAAGAGTAAAACAAAATAAAGATTTAGAAAGATAGGAGGAAAGAAAATGGCATATTCAAAGAGAATACCACCAATAAAAGTAAAACTGAATGTAGAAGATTTTAATAAACTTATTGAAACTTTAGAAAATATGATTGATTGTAATAATGAATATTATTCAAATAAATCATCTAAAATTAAAGATAAATTGTTAAGATATAGTGTTCCAATAAATAATGAAAACGAAGAAACTATGGTGGATATTAGATTTTATAATAACGAAATTGTAGATTTATTTTATATTTTATTTTATGGAATAAAAGATATTATACCAGTTCGTACAAATTATTTTGAAGTATTGCTAAAAGTACGAGAAAAGATTAAAAATGAAAAAACAGAAAACAATTAAACATTTTAATTTAGAAAGCGAGGTGTAATATGGCAAGTAAATTAAAACTAATTACAGACCTTTATGGAGAAACTTTAACTAAAATAAGTAATAGTTCTGAAGAATGGATGTCATTTTTGGAATGTGCTGCAATGAACTACAAATATCCTTTTAACGATCAAGTTTTAATTTATGCTCAACGACCGCAAGCAGTTGCTTGTGCAAAAATAGAGGCTTGGAATAAACAAGTTGGTAGATGGGTTAATCGTGGTGCAAAAGGAATTGCACTTTTTTCTGAAGAAAATGGATATACTAATTTAAGATATGTTTTTGATATTGCAGATACTAATAGTAAGTTTGGTAAAAGTTTTAGATTATGGTCAGTATCAAAACCTTACGAATTAGATATTATTGAATCATTAGAAAATAAGTATGGAGAACTTGCTGACAAAAGTTCTCTGGCACTTGCTATAAAATCGGCGTCAAAAATAATTGCTGAAGATAATATGCAAGATTATTTTGATGATTTAATGTTTTATAGAGAAAATAGTGCATTGGAAAAATTAGATGAAGGTAATGTAAAAATGTTATTTCAAAATGCACTTGAAAATAGTATTGCATTTTCAATGATTAAAAGATGTGGATTAAATCCTAATGAGTATTTCAATTATAAAGATTTTGAATGTTTACTAAATTTTAATAGTTTTGATACTATTACTAGAATAGGTGTAGCGACAAGCGAAATATCAGAAATGGGACTTCGTGAGATTTATAACACAATTAAAAATCTACGAATTAATGAAATAAATAAAATTCGCACATTTGATATAGACAATGATTTATCTTATGATATGAGTGAAAGCAGAAATACTGCTGAAAGGAGGAATAATGATGAATATAACTTACACACGTCAAGGAGACTACGAGATACCGGATCTAGCGATACCAGAGAACAGTATTCAGGTAGAGGGCAAATACGCAATGATGAGGTTAAGATACTTGAAAGAGAACAAGAAATCTCTATACACAACTCTACTAATGAGCAACCAACTTCCGCAACATCTAATGAATATTCAAACAATAGCAATGGAGAGAATAGAGCAAATAGTATCAGAGATGAAAGTCAAAGAGAACATAACAGAGAAATTGAAGCAACAAGACCAAATGAAATGGGCGCAAATGATGAACAACTTGAAGATATCAGCAGAAGAGATAGTAGTGAACGAATTGATTTACGCTTAAATGTTTATGAAGCAACAGAACATCATCCTTATGTTGTATTAGATGAAAAAATAAATCAAATATTAAGTACGACTCCTCATTTGCGAAAATCAAATAAGGAAATAAAGGAATATTTTAATAATGAGCAAGATATTACTAATAGAGTAGAGTTTTTAAAGGGAATATTCAATCAAGATTATACCGGTGTTATAGTTGATGACCAGATGTATGGTTATAAAACTTTTGACAACGGTATTTTATTTTGGAAAGGGAACTATTTATCAAGAAATACTGAAACTTTAGTAAGTTGGGAAGATTTAACTTATCATTATGATGCAATGATATTGTTAAATCAATTAAATGATAGAATAGAGCCTTTGCCAAGTATAACTGACCAATTAAGTTTTATTGATGACAATAGCGAAAAGACAGTATCGGATTTAGAATTTACTCAAGAGTTTATAGATAAATATCTAACCGAACAACATACCGAAACAAAGTATAGAACTTATGAGTTTTTTCAAAAAAGTTTATCAACCGAAGAAAATATAAACTATCTCAAAAATTCTTATGGTATGGGTGGAGCAACTTATACTTTAAAAGGATCTGGCATAGGTGTTAATTATGACGCTAAAGGAATGCGTTTTAATCGTGGTTATTTTGACGCTAGTGCTAAAGAACAATTATTTAAGTGGAATTATATTACTAATAGAATAAAAACGCTTATTCACGAAGATAGGTACTTAAATAAAAAAGAATTAGAAGAATATCCTAATTGGCTTGATAAAGAAGAACAAGAAAGAGGGTTTATAGAGGCAAGCAAAAATCTTGCAGATATTATTATATTAGAACAAACTGAAGAAGAATACGAATATCAATATCATTTAGGAGATAAAGTTTATATTGGAGCAGATGAATATGAGATATTAAATATTGGGGATTTTAATATAGTTTTATATGATTATCAATACCCATTATTTAATCGTGAAATGTCAAAAGAAGAATTTGATAAAAAAGTTAAAGAAAATCCTGCTAATGACCATCTTAAAGTTAAAATAAGTGATATTAAAGAACAAAAACAAGAAGAAAAAAATGTTGAAGAACATACGAAAAAGGAACAAGAAGAAACGCTTATTGAAGAAAATATAAAAAAAGAAGAGATAATTATTCCAAAGTTTGAAAAGAAAAAAAGTAATAGAATAAGAAGTTTTGATATACACCCAGAAATACCAAATTCTAATCGCACCCAATTTAGAATATTAGATGATAGATTAGGGGAAGGTAGTCCAAGAGAGAAATTTAATAATAATGTTGAAGCAATTAAGATTTTAAAAAAATGCGAAGAAGAAGATAGATTTGCTACTCCAGAAGAACAAGAAATACTATCTAAATATGTTGGTTGGGGTGGTCTTTCACAAGCATTTGATGATATGGATTCTTCTTGGAGTAATGAATATCATATTTTAAAGAACTTACTTAATGAAACAGAGTATTCACAAGCCCGAGAGTCAACTTTAACGGCATTTTATACACCACCAGTAGTAATTAGGTCTATGTATAAGGCATTAGAGAATATGGGGCTTAAAACTGGTAATATATTAGAGCCAAGTTGTGGAATAGGAAACTTTATAGGAATGATCCCAGAATCATTAAAAGATTGTAAGTTATATGGTATTGAACTTGATTCAATAAGTGGAAGAATAGCAAGAGAACTATATCAAAAATCTTCTGTTGCAGTACAAGGATATGAAGATACTAATCTTCCTAATTCTTTCTTTGATGTTGCAATAGGAAATGTTCCATTTGGAGATTTTAAAGTATTAGATAAAAAATATGATAAAAACAATTTTTTAATTCACGATTATTTCTTTGCTAAAACTCTTGATAAGGTAAGACCGGGTGGAGTCATTGCATTTATAACTTCCAAAGGTACACTAGATAAAGAAAATCCAAGTGTAAGAAGATATATTGCACAAAGAGCAGACCTATTAGGAGCAATAAGACTTCCTAATAATACTTTTAAAGCAAATGCAGGTACAGAAGTCACATCAGATATTATATTCTTGCAAAAAAGGGATTCAATAACTGATATAGAGCCAGACTGGGTATATTTAGGAGAAGATGAAAATGGAATTAAAATGAATCAATATTTCATTGATAATCCAGAAATGATAATGGGAAATATGGAAATGATTTCTACTAGATTTGGTTATGATTCTGCTTGTATATCCGATGGCTTAAATTTAGAAGAAAAACTTAATGAAGCAATTTCAAATATTCACGCCGAAGTTAAGGAATATGAACTAGATGATATAGGTGAGGAAGATAATTCTATTGAAGCAGATTTAACTGTTAGAAACTTCTCATACACTCTAGTTGATGATAAAATCTATTTTAGAGAAAATAGTAGAATGTATCCACAAGAACTTGCTATGACAACTGAAAATAGAGTGAAAGGTCTTATTGAAATAAGGGACTGTGTGAGAACTCTTTTAGAATACCAAACAGAAGACTATCCGGATGAAGATATAAAGAGAGAACAGGTTAAATTAAATCGTTTATATGATACTTTTACAAAGAAATATGGATTAATCAATAGCAGAGGAAATAACTCTGCTTTTTCTAACGATTCAAGTTATTATCTACTATGTTCTCTTGAAATTTTAGATGAAAATGGTAATCTTGCAAGAAAAGCAGATATGTTCACTAAAAGAACAATCAAACCTAAAACAGAAATAACATCAGTTGATAATGTAAATGATGCTTTAATTGTTTCACTTTCTGAAAAAGCAAGAGTTGATATAGAATTTATGCAACGACTTTGTAATAAGAATATGGATGAAATGCTTAAGGAATTAGAAGGCGAAATATTTAATGTTCCGGAATATGGAGAGTCTAATCATTGGGTAACGGCAGATGAGTACCTTTCTGGAAATGTAAGAGAAAAATTAAGAATAGCAGAAAAATTTGCAGAAACTGATGATAGATTTAATATTAATGTAAAGTATCTTAAAGAAGTTCAACCGAAAGATTTAAGTGCTAGTGAAATTAGTGTAAGATTAGGTTCAACTTGGATACCAACAGAAGATATAAAAGTTTTTATAGAATATCTTTTAAATCCTAGTTATTATGCAAGTAGAAATATAAATGTCCATTATATAGAATCTACTTCTGAATGGTATATAGATGGAAAAAGTTATGATAGATACAACGTAAAAGCAACTAATACTTATGGAACAAGTAGAGCAAATGCTTATAAAATTATTGAAGATAGTTTGAACTTGAAAGATACTAGAATATATGACTATTATGAAGATGAAAATGGAAAGAAAGTTGCAGAATTAAATAAAAAAGAAACTGCAATAGCACAAGCAAAACAAGAACAAATTAAACTTGCTTTTCAAGAATGGATTTGGAAAGATCCAGACCGTAGAGAACGATTAGTTAAGTCATATAATGAAAGATTTAATTCAATTAGATCTCGTGAATATGACGGAAGTCATATAACTTTTGATGGTATGAACCCAGAAATAACTTTAAGAAAACATCAAGTAAATGCAATAGCAAGAATTCTTTACGGAGGAAATACTTTACTTGCTCACGAAGTTGGAGCAGGTAAAACATTTGAAATGGTGGCTGCTGCAATGGAATCTAAAAGATTAGGGCTATGTAATAAATCTTTATTTGTAGTTCCTAATCATATTGTTGAACAATTTGGTCAAGAATTTTTACAACTTTATCCTAGTGCGAATGTTTTGGTTACAACAAAAAAAGATTTTCAGACTGCCAATCGTAAAAAGTTTTGTTCAAGAATTGCAACAGGAGATTATGACGCTATCATTATCTCACATTCTCAATTTGAAAAAATACCAATGTCAGTAGAACGACAAATTGCTATAATTCAAAAGCAAATTGATGATATTACGTTTGGTATTCAAGATTTAAAAAATAGCAATGGCGAAAGATTTTCTATTAAGCAAATGGAGAAAACAAAAAAGAATTTAGAAACTAAACTTGCTAAATTAAATGATACTTCAAGAAAAGATGATGTCATTACTTTTGAAGAATTAGGTGTCGATAGAATCTTTGTAGATGAAGCACATTATTACAAAAATCTTTTCTTATATACGAAGATGAGAAATGTTGGAGGTATTGCACAAACAGAGGCACAAAAGTCATCAGATTTATTTATGAAATGTAGATATTTAGATGAACTTACTGGTGGAAAAGGAATTATTTTTGCAACAGGCACACCAGTTTCTAATTCAATGGTAGAGTTATATACTATGCAAAGATATTTGCAATATGGAGAATTAGAAAAAAGACATTTGCAACAATTTGACGCTTGGGCTTCAACATTTGGTGAAACGGTTACTGCAATAGAATTAAGTCCAGAAGGGACAGGTTATAGAGCAAAAACTAGATTTGCAAAGTTTTTTAATTTACCAGAGCTTATGGCAATGTTTAAAGAAGTTGCAGACATACAAACCGCTGATATGCTTAATCTTCCAGTACCAAAAGCAAACTATCATAACATAGTTATAGAGCCTAGTGAGATTCAAAAAGAACTTGTAAAAGAACTATCCGAAAGAGCAGAAAGAATAAGAAATAAAATGGTCGAGTCTTCTGTTGATAATATGTTAAAAATAACTAATGATGGAAGAAAATTAGCGTTAGACCAAAGATTATCTAATGAAATGTTAGACGATTTTGATAAAAGTAAAGTCGCAACTTGTGCGGATAATATTTATGATATTTGGAATAAAACAAGTTCTGATAAATCTGCTCAACTTGTGTTTTGTGACTTATCAACCCCTCATAGTGATGGCAAGTTTAATGTATATGATGATTTAAAAAAGAAACTTATTGATAGAGGAATACCAGAAGAAGAAATTGCTTTTATTCACAACGCAAATACGGACGCAAGAAAGCAAGAATTATTTAATAATGTAAGGCGTGGACAAGTAAGAGTTCTAATGGGAAGTACTCAAAAAATGGGTGCAGGAACCAACTGTCAAGATAGATTAATAGCATTGCACGATTTAGACTGTCCTTGGCGTCCAAGTGACTTAATTCAAAGAAGTGGAAGAATAATTAGACAAGGAAATAAAAATCCAGAAGTAGATATTTATAGATATGTAACAGAAGGAACTTTTGATGCATATTTATATCAGTTAGTAGAAAATAAACAAAGATTTATTTCTCAAATAATGACTTCAAAAACACCTGTAAGATTTGCTGAAGATATTGATGAAACAGCACTATCTTATGCAGAAATTAAGGCACTTGCCGCAGGAAATCCAGATATAATTGAAAAGACAGAACTAGATACACAAGTTGCAAAGTTAAAATTACTAAAGCAAACTCATTTAAGCGAAATATATGCATTGGAAGACAAAGTTATTAAATATTATCCTAATGAAATAAAACGATTAGAAAATAGAATTGAAGATATGAAAGAAGATTTAGAACATTTTAAAGCACATAGTTTAGAAGATAATTCATTTGAAAAAATGATTATTAAAGGAGCAACTTTTACTGAAAGAAAAGAGGCAGGAGAAAAAATTGTTGATATATGCAAGTCAATGACTAATCAAGAACCAATAGAAATAGGAGAGTATAAAGGCTTTAAAATGATACTATTTTTTGATACTTTTGATAGAAAATTTTATATGGGTATGAAGAATAATTTATTATATAAAGTTGAATTGGGAAGTGATCCAAGTGGAAATATAACACGTATAGGTAATATTTTAAATAGTATTGAAAATAAAATATCTAGTACAGAAAGTAATTTAGAAGATACCAAAAAGAATTATGAAAATGCTAAAATAGAAATCAAGAGACCATTCCCTCAAGAGGAAGAATTAAAGACTAAATCTAAACGATTAGATGAACTTAATATTAAGTTAAATCTTAATAAAAAAGATAAAGAAATCGTTGATGATGGTAGTGAAGATATTAGTAATAGTCACATTCCTAATAAAGACTATGAAAGGTAAAGTTATAATAAAATTAGAGCTATTTTAGATAAAAACTATTATTGCTCTTTATAATTTTTAAGGAAGGATTGATATTATGGAAGAAAAAATAAGACAAGAATTGTATGAAAAATTAGAACAAGAACTTACTTCTTATAAACAGGAGTTATCTACTTTAACAACAAAGGAGATAATGGAAAAATCTTATGAAACAACTGTAAAAGAAGAAGTTATTTATCTTTTTTATCCAGAATCGAAACAATTTGATATAGATGAACTTAAAGCATTAAAAAATGAGAAAAATTCATTAGAAACTTTGTATCAAGGATGGATGGATTCTGACTTAAATATAAATCAAATACTTGAAGATAGTGTTAGAGATACGGTATCTGATTTAGCAGATGAATATAGAGAAAAACAATCAAAGAAAAAAGATAAAGAAAGGTAGGTAATAGTATGGCATATTATCAACCAGAAGAAATACAAAAAGCAAAGGAAATGGACTTATATACTTATTTAAAAAACTATGAGCCAGATGAATTAGTATATTTTAGTAGAGGAACTTATATGACTAGAACACACGATAGTTTAAAAATAAGTAATGGAATGTGGTATTGGTTTTCAAGAGGAATAGGTGGAAAATCTGCATTAGAATATTTAATTAAAGTAAGAGATTATACTTTTATTCGGGCAGTAGAAACTATATTAGGTTATTCTAATGAAAAGCCACCAATTATGTATCAACAGCCAAAAAAAGTTCAAAATATTAGACTTATTTTGCCAAAAAAATCAGAAACAAATGATAAGATAATTAGTTATTTATATAGCCGTGGAATTGATAAAGACATAATAAATGAGTGTATAGATAATAGATTAATTTATGAAGATTTACCAAATCACAATGTAGTTTTTGTTGGATATGATAAAAATAATATTCCGAGATATGCAGGAATTAGAGGTACAAATAGTAGTAGATATATGAAAGATGCTTACGGTAGTCATAAGGCATTTTCTTTTAAATTAGAATCAATAGAAAAAATAGATTCAGTTCATTTATTTGAAAGTGCAATTGATTTATTATCGTATGCAACTTTAAAGAAATTGGAAAATAAAGAGTGGTATAATGATAATCTTTTATCTCTTGCGGGTGTGTATCAACCTGCTAAAAAAATAGATGAAAGTAAAATACCACTTGCATTAAATTATTATCTAAATCAGAATCAAGGTATAAAAAAAATATATCTACATTTTGATAATGATAGTGCAGGAAGAATAGCAACTATGGCACTCAAAACTATTCTTCCAAAGAAGTATGAAGTCATTGATGATCCACCACTAATAGGAAAGGATTTCAATGACTTTTTGTGTGCTAAAAAAGGAATTAATTATAAAAAAAGATATGAAAAAGAAAGGTGAGATATTATGAAATTTGATTATTTAAAATTAGCAAATATTATTAAAATAAGGAGAAATGAATTGGGTATTTCTACAAGAAACCTTGCTGAAAGAATAGGAATTAGCCACGCAGAAATATCAAGATTTGAGAATGGATTAAAACCTAGTTTTTATTTCGTTCCGTTTATAAGAATGTGCAATGAACTAGATTTAGATCTAGAAGCATTATTAAAAATGGTAGGACTTCTTGAAGAAAAAACAGAAAAGAAATATGAAGTAAGAGTAGTAAATGAAGAAGAAGATTTTTTTGAAATTACTGCTAAAAATCAATTTGAAGCAGCAGAAATTGTTTCAAAATTTGTAATTCAAAATGACATAGTTGAGTTAAGTTTTGATAAAGATTTTGAAGTTGCTGTTGAAGAAATTGATGATGAAAATGAAGAAGATTTTGATGATGACATAAATGATTTTAATCCGGATTATTTTATAAAAGTTAATTGTAATGACTGTGAATATGTTTGTCCATATTGTGGCGAATGTACTTTTGGGGAATAAATCTTATGTCTAGCCAGCACTGAATTTATACTCCCGTATAAATTCGCTTATGGGGAAATCCCCAATCCCCTTGTTAGAAAGGTTATACAGGAAAGAAAGGAAGATGATTAAGTATGAGTCAATTATTATTTTTTATTTTAGGTTTTATTATAGGAGGTCTTGGAATGACTACTTTGATGTGTTGCTTACAAATAAATCGTATAAATGAATTAGAAAGACAAATAGTTTTAAAAGATGAAATAGAAGAAGAACCGGAGGTAGTAAAATGCGAAGTCGTAGAATAAAAAAACAAATATGGCTTAGCGAAGAAGAAGATTATATAATGAAATGTAATTCAGAGGCAGTTGGAATGAATGCCTCTGATTATATTAGACATTTAATTGTAGGTTATAAGCCAAAAGAAAAACCACCAGAACAATTTTATGAAGATATGAAAGGTATTCGTAAAATAGGAAACAATATAAATCAAATTGCAAGAATGGCTAATGCAAAAAAAGTTATTGATGTTCCTCATCTAAAAAAAGAAATAGATAAATTAGATGAACTAATAGTTGATATGAAAAACAAATATCTCCGTCCAGATAAATAAAAATAATTTTTGTAGAACTATATAAAAAAATAAAATAAAATGATATAATA
>CALVSD010000040.1 GCA_944358805.1 uncultured Bacilli bacterium | reverse complement strand
TATTAAAACTTACGAAAGAGAACTAATGACACCATAAATTTTGACAATTTAATATAAGTAGGGTAGCGACTATCCGAAACTGGTCTATGGAGGAATATAAATTCCTATGAAGTAGAAAAAACTTACCATGAGGTAAGTTAGTCAAAATTTATTTTGACTTTTGTTCTTATATAGAAAGTAGTATACATAATTTATATGAAAATTATAACAATTGTTGAAAAATTAAATAATAAAGTTGTAAAACTATGCTATACTAGATGAGTAAATAAAACTTTTTAATTAAGGAGAAAAAATATATAAAAAATAAAGATATAATTATAAAAATAGAAGATTACATATTAAATTGTCGTGCTGTTGCAATTATTATAAATAAAGATAATATTTTATTTCAAAAAAGAATGCCAGATAAGTTTTGGGCATTACCAGGTGGAAAGATAAGAGTAGGAGAAACAACCAAAGAAACTATTATAAGAGAACTAGAGGAAGAACTGGGCTTAAATAATTTTAATGTTAGTGATGTATCAACTGTATCAGAATATTTCTTTGAATTTGGGAAAGATAAATATCATCAATTTATTTTTGGACATAAAGTTCTAGTGAAAGATAATGAATGGATATTAAAAAATAATCAATTTGATGGGATAGAAGAACAAGAAAATTTGGTGTTTAAATGGTTTAAATTAGATGAATTATGTAATGCACCGATAAAACCTGATTTTCTAAAAAAACAATTAGTAAATATTAATAAAGGAGAATTACAATTTAATACTTATAAAGAGAAAAATAGATTTTTTTAATTTAATATATTGACTTTAATTTAAATTAATAATAAAATGGTAACAATTATTATTTGAGGTGATGAGTATGAATAACAAAATTTTTGAAATAAGTAAATTTAATAAGTTAATCAAAAATGTAGTTGTTCACGCCATGTCTTAAATGACATAAATATTTTAACGGTGAGAAATTATCTATTTTGTCACCGCTTTTTTATATTTATTTGGAGGTGTTGTATGAATAATATAGTAATTGAAGATTTAATCAAAAAAGTAAAAGAATATAATCCTACTGAGGTAGAGTTCGTAAAGAAAGCATATGAGTATGCAAATGATCTACACAGTGGACAAGTAAGACAAAGTGGGGATCCATATATAACTCATCCACTTAACGTTGCTTACATTTTAGCAGATATGCATGCCGATGTTGATACAGTATGTGCTGGACTATTGCATGATACTTTAGAAGACACTAATATTACCAAAGAAGATATAGCTCATGATTTTAATCAAAGTATTGCTAATTTAGTAAATGGAGTAACTAAAATATCTAAAATGAATTTTTCTTCCAAACAAGATCAAAATATGGCAAACACTAGAAAAATTATTACTAGTATTACTGAAGATGTAAGAATAATAATTATTAAATTAGCGGATAGACTTCATAATATGCGAACACTTGAGTTTAAAAGTGAATTTAAGCAAAAAGAAAATTCTTTAGAAACAATGGAAATATTTGTGCCTCTTGCTTATTATATTGGAGCCTATCGTATAAAAAGTGAATTAGAAGATTTATCTCTAAGATATTTAAAACCCGATATGTATAAAAAAATATATGAAAAGAAAGCTAAAATAGAAGAAGATAGTAAAGATTGTTTACAGGAAATGTTATTCAAAATTCAAACTTTATTAAACGATAAAACTATTCCTAATGAAATTAAAGTTAGAGCTAAAAATATTTATGGAATTTATAAAAGACTAAACGATGGTCATAAATTATCAGACATTCATGATTTGCTTGCGTTAAAAATAATGGTAGATGAGGTAGATAATTGTTATTTAACATTAGGTATGATTCACAAAGAGTATCATCCAATTAATGATAAATTCAAAGATTATATATGTAATCCTAAAACAAATATGTATAGAAGCTTGCATACTACTGTATTTGGCCCAGAAGATAGACTAGTTCAAACACAAATAAGAACATTTGAAATGGACAGAATCGCATCATTTGGTCTAACTGCTTATTGGGAAGAAAAAAAAGGACAAGCTAGATATTTAATGCAAGAAGACTTAAAGGCAAAATTTCAATTTTTTAAATCTCTTACAGAAATAAACTCTATGTTTGGTGATAATCAAGAATTTGTTAGTCAAGTTAAAATAGAACTATTTTCAGACAGAATTTATGTTTACACTACAAAAGGAGATATAATAGAGTTACCAAAAGGATCTACTCCAATAGATTTTGCATATAAATTAAGTACAGATATAGGTAATACAATGGTAGGAGTTTTTGTAAATGATGAATATGTTCCAATTGATTATACATTAAATAATAAAGATAGAGTTAGGATAGTAACAGATGATTTATCATTTGGGCCTAGAGAAGAGTGGGCAGAAAAAGCACATACTAGTTATGCTAAAAAATTAATATTAGAATTTAATAAGAAATAAAAAGGTAAATACCTTTTTATTTCTTTTAAAATATGTTATTATTAATATGATTAGAAGGAGGAAATGATATGAAATTTTATAGATGTCCAATATGCGGAAATATTATTACATTAATTGATGGAGATATTAAAAGAATTAGATGCTGTGGTAAAGAGATGGAGGAAATTGTTGCTAATAGTGTTGATGCAGCAGTTGAAAAACACGTACCTGTAGTAGAAAAAAATGGCAATACTATCAAGGTAACTGTTGGCAGCACCATTCATCCAATGGAAGAAAAACATTATATAGAATGGATTGCCATTGTAAAAGATCATGAAATAAGTTTAAAAAAATTAAAACCTAATATGGAACCAATTGTAGAACTACCATATATAAATAACTCTATAGTATATGCATATTGTAATCTACACGGATTATGGAAAACTAATTTAGATTAGAAGTGATAATAATTGCGAATATTAATTATTGAAGATGAATTTAAACTTGCTGATATAATTGCAAGTAGATTAAAAAAAGAACATTATACTGTAGATATATCATTAGATGGTGAAGAAGGATTATATAATGCTCTTACTAATATATATGATTTGATTATATTAGATGTAATGCTACCTAAAATTAATGGATTTGAAGTATTAAAAGAGATAAGAAATAAAAATATTAATTCTAAAATTATAATGTTAACTGCCAAAACAATGTTAGAGGATAAACTTACTGGTTTTGATGCTGGAGCAGATGATTATATAACTAAACCTTTCCATATAGAAGAGTTAATTGCTAGGATAAATGTTCAATTAAGAAAGAAAAGTAATAAACCAAATACTGAATATATTGAATATGGTGATATAAAATTAAATGTAAAAACATCAACATTAACATGCATAACAACTAATGAATCGATAGACTTGGTATGTAAGGAATTCTTATTACTAGAATATTTAATAAACAATTCTAGTCAAATAGTACCCAAAGATATTTTATATGATAAAGTATGGGGACTTGATACTTCAGCATTATCTAATAATTTAGAAGCTTATATATCGTTTATAAGAAGAAAAATAAAAGCAATAGGATCTTCCGTTAAAATAAAACCAATTAGAGGTTTAGGATATAAATTAGAGGTATCAAATGAAGAAACTTAAAAATAAAACATTTACTATTTTATTGATAATTTTAACGATATTTATTTTAAGCTTATTAATAATATTTAATGGGCAGTTATATCAAAGAGAATTAAATGACGTAAAAACAGATTTAAGAGAAATTGAAAATATACATAATAATTATTATATAGTAAACGATAACGTTATTATTAATGGTAATACAATGAAACCAATATTTATAAATGCTAATGTATATGTAATATCTTTTGATAAATTATATAATATAACCAACATCATAAGCTATACAGATAATGGTTTAAGTAATGTTGAAATCATGCAGTTAGCTTTAAATTTTATAAATACTAATAAAAAATATGAAATAGGTAATTTATATTTTGATCGATATTCTTATTCTTTGACTAGTAAGAATAATTTAATAATTTTGGATAATATTGCTATTAATAATAAATTAGGGGAGTATTTTAGAATGTCTTTATTAATATTTATATTATTAGAAACATTAAACGTATATATATCTAATCGTTTAACTAAATGGTTAACTAAACCTGTAATAAATTTATTTGATAAACAAAAACAATTTATAGTAGATGCTTCCCATGAGTTAAAAACCCCACTTTCTGTAATAATGGCAAGTGCCGAAGCATTGGAAGAAGATCCTAAAGAAAAGAAATGGTTAAACAATATTAAAACTGAAGCAGAGCGAATGAATAAATTAGTAATTGATTTACTTGATTTAGCAAAATCAGAAAATATCAATGATAAACAG
The DNA here is from genome assembly GCA_944358805.1 of uncultured Bacilli bacterium. GTDB lineage: Bacteria > Bacillota_I > Bacilli_A > RF39 > UBA660 > CALVVX01. Next base: position 8,505 of record CALVSD010000040.1, on the reverse strand, counting down.
AATTATAGTATTAATAATCTATCTAAAATAATAGAGAAAACTAGTTTGACTTTTGAAAGTTTAGTTTATGAAAATAAATTAGAATTAGAAACTAATATTGAAGATGATATAATGTATAAGTGTAATTCAGATAAAATTAAACAGTTATTAGGAATTCTCTTAGATAATGCAATTAAACATAGTAATGATAATTCTAAAATATTTGTTAACTTATATAAAAATAAAAATAATATCACTTTAGAAGTAAAAAATAGAGGGAAAGAAATTCCTAAAGAAGATCAAGAAAAGATATTTGATAGATTTTATCGCGCTGATGAATCAAGAAATAGAAATGAAAATAGATATGGTCTTGGACTTGCTATTGCCAAAAATATAGTTGCAAATCATAACGGTAAAATATTTGTTAATTGTAAAGATGGTTATACAACATTTAAAGTTATGTTTAAACAAGTTTAGAAATAAATTTGTTTTTTTATTGTATTTAATCTTCGTTTAATCTTTCATAAATATAATACTAAATGAAAGGAAAAATATTGAGGTGGTATAAATGGAAGAAAAAGAAAACAAAAATAAAAAAGAAGATGCAAAAGAAACGATAAATGAAAACGTAACAGAAGAAAAAGAAATAAAAAAGGGAAATACTTTAGATGATACAAAAGATAAAATAAATAAAGAAAGTAATAACATAAAGAAAAAAGTTATGAAAAAGAAAATTATAAAAATTATTTTAGTCATATTATTAATTATAGCTTGTATTAGTATTCCTTTAGCTTTATATATTATTGATAATGGTAATCCATTTGTAAATAAGGCTAAATTGCAATTACAATATACAGAAACAAGTGATGATACACCTGATGGCGTTTATATTACAGATGTATCTGAAGTTGTTGAAAATGTAATGCCTGCGATTGTTGCTATTACTAATAAAACATTAATAAGTAATGGTTGGTTTGGACCAGGATACGGACAAAATCAATATACTGAAGGCGCTGGTTCTGGTATTATAGTAGGTAAATCAGATACCGAATTATTAATAGTTACAAACTATCATGTTGTAGAAGATGCAAGTGAACTTACAGTACAATTTATTAATGATGTAAGCGTTGACGCTTCAGTTAAAGGTGTATCTGAAAGAAAAGATATTGCTGTTATATCTATAAAATTATCAGATATTAATACTGATACTTTAAATAGTATAAAGATTGCTACAATCGGAAATAGTGACGATTTAAAGGTAGGAAATGGTGTTATAGCTATTGGTAATGCTTTAGGTTACGGTCAATCTGTTACGACTGGTATTGTCAGTGCTTTAGATAGAAAAGTAACAATAGAAGAATATACAAATGAAATGATTCAAATAGATGCTGCTATTAATGGTGGTAACAGTGGAGGAGCACTTCTTAACAGTAAAGGAGAAGTAGTAGGAATCAACTCTGCTAAATATTCATCAAATGGAAGCAATGGTGAAGCAAGTATTGAAGGAATGGGATTTGCGATTCCAATCTCTGATGTAAATGAATTAATAACTGATCTAATAAATGGAGAAGAAATAAGTGAAGGTGCTACTTTAGGAATTGAAGGATATATGACTAATGAAGGATATGGTATATCATATAATGTTCCTACAGGTTTCTATATAGCAGGTATTACTGAAGGAAGTGGGGCAGAAGCTGCAGGATTAGAAATTGGTAATATTATAACAGAAATAGAAGGAGAAAAAGTAGAAGCACTAAGCGATATTCAAAATGTCTTATATGATAAAAAAGCCGGAGATGAAGTTACTTTAAAAGTAAAATATGTAAGTGGTAGAGAATACAATGAAAAAGAAGTAAAAGTAACCTTATCATAAAAAAAATACCTAATTATAGGTATCTTTTTTTATAAGCATTCAACGTAAGTATCATCTAAGCATCTAATTATACATACACAATTTAAATTAATTGTGAAAAATGAATTAGTTGCTACAAATGGATATGTTGGTTGCAATTCTGTGTTGTTAGCAAGTACTCGGAAAGTTGCACAACATCCATCTAATTTTTCTAAACGAAATACAGATGAAGTAGTTACTTCTGTAGGACTTTTACTAATAGGCATTGTAAGTGCTGTTCCATTAGAACTACATGTATATAAAGTTACTGGTCTTGTATTACAGTAAGCATTACATGATTGACCTAAGAATCCTTTATCACATGTTTCTAAACAACTATCATTTTGACAAACACTTTGTTGTAGTAGTAAAATAACTTTAAGAATATCTACAATGCAATTTTCGCAAGTATTTTCATTGTTATTACACATATAATCCACCCCTTTTTTATATTCAATATAACATATGTAAAAAATACAAAAAAAACACAACTAACACCTAATTAAGTATTTTTTTTAGTTATATTTCTTATAATTAATTAGGTGAAAAGATGAAAAAAGATACCTTTTATAATATAGTATTTATGTTATTTGCTATTTTAATATTAAGTATATTTATGAATTATAATATTTATTTAATTATTAATAAATATATTTGGTTTATTGCTATAATTATGTTATTTGGAGGAGGTTTTTATTTTAGTTATAAATTAAATTTTATTCAATTAAGACTAGTTAAAATAATTAAGTATTTGTTTAAAAATAAGACTAAAAATGGTGACATTAGTACGTTTGAATCAGTATCAATGACACTTGCTGCTCAAATTGGTGTAGGTTCTATTGCTGGAGTATCACTTGCTATTTATCTAGGAGGACCTGGAACAATCTTTTGGATGTGGATAAGTGGTATTATTACTTCTATAAATAGTTTTGTTGAAAGCGTTTTAGGAGTTTTATTTCAAGAAAAAGATTATAATAAAGTTTATATTGGGGGTCCTTCTTATTATATAAAAAAGGGATTAGGTAATCACAAACTTGCATATTTTTATGCTTTTCTAATTATTATTTCATATATAGTAGGATTTATTACAATACAGTCTAATACAATTGTAAATGTTACAAATGCATATTTAAATAAATATCTTGTCTTAATAATATTGTCTATTATAAGTAGTTATATTATATTTAAAGATGTAAAAAGTATTGCTAAATTTTCATCAATTATTGTTCCAATAATGGGACTTATATATTTTATTATAGGATTTATTATTATATATAATAATATAGATAAAATAGGGGATATATTTTCGTTAATAATAAGTTCAGCTTTTAATATTAAATCAGGAATTATAGGATTTATCACCCCAATTATAATAGGTATTCAAAGAGGAATATTTGCATGTGAAAGTGGAATAGGGACTTCTGCAATTGCATCATCTACTACTAACGAAAAACCTAAAAAAGAAGGCTTTATTCAAATGTTTGGAGTTTATTTTACAATACTTGTAATATGTACAATAACAGCATTTATAATATTACTTAGTGATTATCAATCATTAAATATAATTAATCCTAATGGTATTGAAATAACTTCTTATGCCTTTAATTATCATTTAGGAAATATTGGCAAATATATTTTAGCTATAGTAACAATATTATTTGCTTATTCTACAATTATATCAGGGTATTATTATGGAGAATCTAGTTTAAAGTTTTTAGTTAAGAAATGTCCCAAAATATATATTGTTTTATTTAAAATAATAACAATTACTTTATTATTTATAGGAGGTATAATTAAACCATCAATTATTTGGAATATAGTTGACTCTTTAGTAGCTTTTCTTGCTATCATTAACATGTATAGTATTTATAAGTTATTTAGATATGTAATAAAAGGATATAAAAATAATTAAATATATGATAAAATATATGAAGAGGTGAATTATGAAAACAGTATTGGTAACAGGAGCAAGTAGAGGACTTGGAAGAAGTATTGCATTAAAATTTGCAGAAAACAATTACAATATAGTAATAAATTACAATAATAGTAAAGATGAAGCACAAGAGTTAGAAAAGTATATTAAAAATAATTATAAAGTAGAAGTTCTTGTAATTAAAGCAGATGTCAGTAATGAAATAGAAGTAAAAAATATGCTTAACGAAATAATTAACAAGTTTAATAGTGTTGATGTAGTAGTTAATAATGCTGGTATTGCTATTGATACTATATTTGAAGATAAAACCATAGATAATTTCCATAAAATATTAGATACAAACTTAATTGGAACATTTTTAGTTAGTAAATATGCCAGTAAATATATGTTAGAGAAAAAAGAAGGAAATATTATTAATATTAGTTCTACTAATGGGATAGATACTTACTACCCATATAGTATGGACTATGATGCTTCTAAAGCAGGAGTAATATCATTAACTAAAAATTTGTCTAAAGAATTATCTCCATACATAAGAGTTAACTGTGTATGTCCGGGATGGATAAATACTGATATGAATAAAGAACTAGATAAAGATTATATAGAAGAAGAAACAAATAAAATTAATTTAAAAAGATTTGCAGAACCTATGGAAATAGCTAATGTTGTATATTTTTTAGCAAGTGACGAAGCAAGTTATGTAAATGGATCTATATTAATTGTAGATGGAGGGAAATAATTAATTGACTTTATATCGTTTATTCTATATAATATCATAACTGGAGGGATAACAATGTTTGAATCAAAACCATTAAATATAGATGAACTTAAAGAATGTATAATAAACAAAACAATTTTATCAGAAAATGGAGAAGTTAGAGAATTTGATTTAATAGATTTCTTTTTGATGTCTGAAGATGATTATAAAACTTTTTTGAATAAAGTTGATCCATTGTGTAGTAAAATAGAACGTTGCATTATAAAGAGCTTTTTTCAGCCGTTAAATAGAAAACAATTAGGTGTATCAAGGTTTACTACTCCACCAGTTTTAGCTAGAATTAATTACACTTATAAAGATTATTCTCTTAGTAGTGAAGAAAAAGAAGAAATAATTAGTTTCCTTCAAGAAAAAAATGTTCCTATTCTAGAAGTAACTTACTTTTGTGCTGCTAAAAAATATATTAATAATGTTATTAAAAATAATAAAAATACAAAAGGGAAAATGTTAAAGAAAGAATTGAAACATTAATAAACAAAGTGTAAAGAAATTTGTTTAATTCTTTTTTTGTTTGATAAAATTATAATAAAATGATATAATCAAGTGAGATAGGAGAATAATTATGAGTATTTTGGAAAGTATTATTTTAGGAATTGTACAAGGAGTTGGAGAATTTTTACCAATTAGTTCATCAGCTCATTTGATTTTAATTAGATTTTTATTTGGGTTCCAAGCCATGGATCCTACTTTTGAAAAGGCGTTTGATGTAGCACTTCATTTTGGTACATTAATTGCAGTATTGTTTGTTTTTTGGGAAGACTGGTTTAAATTATGTAAAGGTGCTATAAATTATACGTTTAAGAAAAAAGAAAACTTTGAAGGAAAAATGTTTTGGTATTTGGTAGCAGCCACTATTCCAGGAGCTATAATAGGATTTGCTTGTGAAGATATAATTGATAGTGTAGTTAGAGGTAATGTATTAATAATTGCACTATTATTAGCAGTAATGGGTGTATTTATCTTCCTAGGAGATAAATGGGCAGAGAAACATTATAAACTTGAAACAGACTACAAACATATGACGTTTAAACAAACATTTTTAATTGGTATGTCACAAGCACTTGCAATTATTCCTGGTTTTTCTAGAAGTGGAACAACGATACTTACAGCAAGACTTATGGGGGTATCAAGAGAAGCTGCTGCTAAATTTACATTTTTATTATCAACACCAATTATATTTGGAGCAGCTATTCTAAAGGTTAAAGATTTATTCATTAGTTTTAATGCTTCAGTAATTGTTGGAATTATTACTTCTGCAATCGTTGGAGTTTTAAGTATTAAGTTTTTACTTAAATATATCAAGAAAAATGATTTTTCAATATTTGCTTACTATAGAGTTATAATAGCTATTATAGTAATAGTAAAATTAATATTAGTATAAAAGATAATTTTATTATATTTTTTTCTTGAATAAAAATATGGACTATAATATAATTAATATGGAGGAATTGTTTATGTTAAAAGTAGAAAATGTTAGTAAAAATTATGGAACTTTAAAAGCTGTAGATAATCTTAGTTTCGAAGTTAATAATGGAGAAATATTCGGGTTATTAGGACTTAATGGAGCAGGTAAAACTACAACTTTTAGAATGATTATGTGTTTAATTGATGATTACACAGGGAGTATAACGCTAGATGGAAAAAAGATAGATTATACTATGACCGACAAAATAGGTTTTCTAACGGAAGAGCGAAGCCTACTTACAAAGATGACTGTTATAGAACAAGTTAAATTCTATGCAGTATTAAAGGGTATGAAAGAAGAAGAGATAGAAAAAAAATTAGATTATTGGTTAGATAGATTTGGAGTAAGTGAATATAAAAATAAAAAAATAAAAGAATTATCTAAAGGTAATCAACAAAAAATACAATTTATTTGTGCAATTATTCATGAACCTAAATTACTTATATTAGATGAACCATTTTCAGGCTTAGACCCAATTAATGTAGAATTATTTAAAAGCATTATCTTAGAATTTAAAGAAAAAGGAACTAGTATAATATTCTCTTCTCATAGAATGGAACATGTTGAACTATTCTGTGAAAAATTAGTGGTTTTAGTAAAAGGTAAAAGTGTATTAGCTGGATACTTAAAAGACATAAAAGAAGAATATAAGAAGAAAAATGTTATTGTATGTGGGGATATTAATACAAAGAAAATTGAATCTTTAGATGGAGTTATTGAGGTATTAAAAGAAAAAGAAGAATATGTAATTAAAATTAAAGATAGTAGTTATGTGCCTAAATTATTTAAGGAAATATCTAAATTCGATAATATAACTAAGTTTGTGGTAGAAGATGCTTCTTTAAATGAAATATTTATAGAAAAAGTAGGTGAAGCTTATGAAAAATAAATTAAAATATTTAACTAAGATAAGTCTAAATAAAAAAATAAAAACTAAATGGTTTGTTATTGCTAATATATGTTTATTTGTTTTAATAGTAGGATTAGTAAATGCAGATAGTGTTATAAAATTTTTTGGAGGAGACTTTAATAAAGTAACAGATATACTGGTTATTGATAACACAGAAAAAGAAGTTTATGATGATATTGAAACTTATTATAGTGAATACTCTAAATATGTAGAAGATATGAGTAAAACAGAGATAAGTTTATATGAAGATACTTTAGAAAAAGCAAAAGAGGAAGTAAAAGAAAAAGATAGTATATTATTAGTAATTAATGAAGATGAAAGTAACTTTATTAATGCCGAGATGATTGTTAATAAAGATGTGGATCCTATTATTTCACAAATTATTAATACTTCTTTAAATACTGTTAAGACAAACATTGCATTAAAACATTATAATATATCAGAAAGTATGTTAGCTACTATTGATATGCCTGTAACAATTGAAAAAACAAGCTTAGATGATAGTAAAAGTACAGATGAAATGATGGATTTAGTAATGGGAGTAGCTTTCCCAATTATGATTTTGTCTTTCTATATGCTAACAATGTTTTTAGTACAAATGATAGGAGCAGAAATAAATGAAGAAAAGACAACTAGAGGTATGGAAATAATCATCTCTAACGTTTCTCCTAAAGTACATTTCTTTTCTAAATTAATAGCAAGTAACTTATTTGTATTAATTCAAGGAGGAATACTATTTATAGATGTTGCAGTAGCACTTATTATTAGAATATTTGTAGGTGGTGGAAGTTTAAACAATTTAGCGGGTGATCTTGATATTTCTTCTATTATTAAAAGTTTATCAGAGACGGGTTTTATAGATAATTTAGTATATATTATACCAATTACATTAATTTTGATGATTCTAACATTTGTTGCTTATTCATTAGTAGCAGGTATTCTTGCTTCAATGACTACTAATATGGAAGATTATCAACAAGTACAAACTCCAATAATCATTATATCTTTAGTAGGTTACTATCTATCAATGATGGCTGCAATGTTTGATGGATCTATTATAATAAGAATATTATCTTATGTACCATTTATATCTGCATTATTAGCTCCAGCACTTTTAGTCTTGGGACAAATTGGAATAATTGATATATTAATTGCTTTAGTTATATTAATTGGAACTATATATATATTATTTAAATATGGTCTTAGAATATATAAAGTAGGTATTCTTAATTATTCTTCAAATGGTTTATGGAAAAAAATGTTTAAGGCTGTTAAACAAAAATAATAATATTAAGGGTTTTAAATATGCAAGAAGATTTTCCAACCAGTTTAAATATATCAAATAACTATAATGAAATTTTTGATATAGAATTACTTAACAATGAAGAAAAAATATTATATTATACCAATTTATTAAAAAGTGCTAAAACAGAAGAACAAACCGAAACTATTAAACAAGTATTAAATAAAATGATAGTGTGAAAAGTTTTATGGAAAACTTGCACTAAAAGAAATATCTATTAAAAAATAGATAAAATTGTTCTTTGAA
>CALVSD010000039.1 GCA_944358805.1 uncultured Bacilli bacterium | reverse complement strand
CTAGCATACATCAACTTTTCCATACTTTGAATAGTCTTTAAAGATGATGAAAAAGCTCTTAAATTATCTTTTATAACGTTTCTATAATTTCCAAATATGTCACCATAAGGAGATATTGGGTTCCCCCCCATTTTGGACAACTCTACTAATATTACGCCTGGGAAAACACTTCTAAGTAAATCTCCACATCCAGAAAGTCCAACATTATCTATCATACTAAGTCCTGAAGTTTTGTATGTAGTCTCTGCTGAATATGTATTTGCTATCATACTATTAATTCTTTCTGAATAATTTCTTTCTTTAAGTTTACCTAATTTTTCATATAAGTGATCTGACTCCGTATAATTATATGGTTTATATACTATGGCGCCAGCAGTTCCATGATATGTAAACATACCATAATATTCTCCCTTAGCATATAATCTAGCAATAAATTCAAATAATCCTTCATTTTCAGGTTCAAATTCAAAATGGATAGGATTTGCAGACGGAATTCCTAAAGGCCCAGGGAAACTTTGACAAATTGTATTATATCTAAGCGGTCCATATTCTATTTCACCATTCATAATTCTTGGAAATCTTTTATTATCAGGAGTATTTGCATTTAGTTCAACGCCACTACCATTACTTCTCCAATCGACAATACTGCCCGCAGGAAATTTATAATGTTCATACATCCCTCGTACATTTTCTCTTAATTTTTCATATTTTTGAGGTATGCATTCCCAAGTAACATCTTTAAACATTTGATGATGAAGTTTTGGTTCATCTTGATGTTCATTCTTAACACTATTTATGTCATCCTGCCTAAATGCTAAATAAAATTCCTTACATTTTTTCTCTTTTTCTTCAGGATTAAGTTTATTACTAACAACTTGATTAATTGCAGAAGTGGAAATAATAAATCCTTCAGGGTTATGAAGGGGAAAAAAGTCAAATGTAAAATAATCTAAGTCAACATCTTTGTACTCTCCTCTTCCCAAAGAAATTTCTTCCATTAATCTTGTAACAAAATCAACACCAATTATTTCACAGCCATGGGTTCCTCCTACTACAACAATATGATGAGGACCATTTCCTATACTATAATGTTCTACATCAAATCCACATTTAGTTCTAGCAATACTATTATGTATTGCTACTGGATTTTTAGCATTAAATATAATATTTTCCAATCTTTTATGATATCTATCATAATCTAAAAGTTCAAAATTTATCCATTTACTATATTCTTCTAAAGTAATTCCATATTGATTAATCTTTTTAGAAGCATACATAGATACTTGTCTTATTGTGTAAATATTTCCTTCTTTCTTTCTTAAAATAAATCCATAATCCTCTAATACAATTTTTAATATAGCATCAACTATTCTAGGATCATCATCTATTTTTATATCAAAAGATAACCCAGTTAAATATTCACTATTATCTTCTACCAAAAAGTCTTGAATTGTAAGTTGATCTTGTTCATATAATCCTTTAACTATATCTATCTTTATATTTCTTTTTCCTAATACACTTTTTAATTTTAAATAATTTTCTAATGTTCTTTCCTCTAATATTATTTCCTTATCTTCAGAATTATATATTTTCTTAAATTTTACATTTTCATAATATTCTATTGGAAGTGGATTTTCCTTACTTACAATAATATCATAATTCATTTTATCACCTCTTAAAAATTTAACATTAACCATTCAGGTTTAAGTATTAAAAGTACTCCTATTATAATTAAAAATATAGCTCCAATTATCTTAGATACTTTACCATATTTAGCGGATATTCCACTTGCTTTCATACTTGTTATAGCTAATAAAAATATAATAAAGTCATCAATTAAGAAAAATACGATATATAAAATTATATAACATAAATACTCAACTTTTGTCAAGTTATTAATAGCAAGAATTTGAGTAAACATAACAGGAAGCCCTGCAGAACATGCAAGTTCTATTAAATTAACTGATATTGCTAATGCTATTACACCAATTACTGATAACATTAAACTTTTTTCACTAGTAAATTTTTTTATTCTTTCTAAAATCTTTTTTCTATCTTTTTTAGTAGTTACATTACAACCATTTTCTTTTGTCTTATATACACTATATAAATTATATAATCCTCCAAGTAATGCTATTATGGCTATTACTAATCTTATTATAGTTATCTTAGTAACTAATACTGCTATATTTAACCAGGCAAGCATTATAAAAAAATAAATAAGCGCTGACGTTAAAAGAAAAGCTCCACCTAAGATAAACATCTTTTTTCTATCATGCATACCAATTAACATACTAATTAAAAATAATAATACCCACATTGCACAAGGATTAACCCCATCAATAAAGCCCATTATAATAGCAATTAAAGGAAAAGTTAAATCTTTTGTACTAACAGTACCTATAATAGGAATGTTAAAATTATACTCTCCATAATCTTTTATATATTCATCTACTGTAATATCATTATTATTTATTTCATATGTAGGTAACTCGTTTCCTAAATATTCACCTACTTTATCAACATAACCATGAGAAGAATAATATTCAATAGTACCCACAAATTTCTTTTTACTATTTTCTTCACTATAACCAAAAAAAGTCTTTTCTCCTATTATAGTAAAGGGAACTCCTGTTACATTTGTATTAAACATTTCAGATACTTTACTAAGAAGTAAACTATTTTTATCTTCTGATATTTCATATTTATAAATTCTTAAATTATCATAATCTTCTTGCAACTCATCTAATAATTTCATTTCCGCTTCACAATGAGAACAAGTGTTAGAATAAAATAAATATAAGTTTACTAAGTTTTCTTCTGCTTTTATGTTAGATATAAACATTAATGATATAAATAAACTAAATATAACTAATTTAATTTTTTTCATCAATAACACCCTCTAGTATTTTATCTAATTCCTTATCTGATTTTTCACCAATAATTCTAATTATTTCTTTATTATTATTTTCTATAATTATTACGGGTAAAATATCCCCTACTTTATAAGTATCTACCTTATCTGTATCAACATCATAATCATATTCTACACATTCTAAATTATATTTATTTATTATTTTATTAATTCTTCCATTCATAATTAAACATGAAGGACACCATAATGCACTAAATTTAATTAATTTCATATTAACCTCTTAATAATAAATGATTATAACATTTATCAAATACTTCTAAAAATTTATCTATTTCTTCTTCTGTAGTTAAATATGATAAACTAATTCTAATAGTATTACTAGCTCTTTCTTTATCTTTTGTTACTGCATATACAGAATTAGACATAGTATCAGCAGATGAACATGCACTTTTAGTAGACACATATATTTCATATTCTTCTAAAGCATGAAGAAATGTTTCGGGTTTAATCCCTTTAATACTTATATTAATAGTATTTACAACTGATTTATCAGTACTATTTATATAAACATTTTCATATGTAGATAATTTATCTATTATTTTTTTATTTAATTTAGATATATATTTAGTGTTTTCATCAATATTAGGTACAATTAATTCTAATGCCTTCATCATTGATGCATAAAGTGGTAATGCTGGTGTTCCTGATCTATATAAAGTAGTAGATTTACCACCATGAATAAGCGGTTCTATTACAATATTTTCTTTTTTTATAAGTAAAGCTACTCCTTTAAGTCCATATATTTTATGTGCTGAAATACTCGCTAAATCAATATTACTTAAGTCAACATTTACTTTACCTACTGCTTGTGTACAATCAACATGAAAAAAAGTTTTAGGATTTTTCTTAACTATTTTACTTATTTCATTTATTGGTTGAACAATACCAAGTTCACTATCTACATAAGATATACTTACAAGTATAGTATCATCACGCATTAAACTCTTTAAATGTTCTAAATCTACTGTGCCATCTTCTTTTAAATTAACAAAATCTACTTCAAAACCTTGTTTAGTTAGATAATTTAAGGGAGCAATAACAGAAGAATGTTCTAATGAAGTAGTTATTATATGTTTACCTCTATTTTTATATTTTAAACAAATTCCTTTTATAGCAGTGTTATTAGATTCACTAGAACAAGATGTATATATAATTTCTATAGGTTTTACTTTTAAGATATCTGCAATTTTAGTTGTTACATATTCTTCTAATTCTTTTGATTTAACTCCTAAGCTATGTAAGGAATTACTATTACCAGGATATTCTAAACATACTTTATTAAACGTATCTAATACTCTTTTATCTACAGGTGTTGTAGCAGAATAATCTAAATATATCATTATTTTCCACTTCCTTATGTATTTAATTTTAGCATAAAAAGAGATATTAGTCCATGAAAAAAAGCGATATAACATATCACTTTTTCTTAAGGCAATTTAACTATATAAGGGTCATCTTCTGTTCCTGTACCCGAAGAATATAGAACATCTGAGGATAAATTAACAACTGGGCGAATACCAAATTCCCATGATGGATAACCACTGCTAAAACTACCCGAACTGTTAACATAAAAAACGGTAGAAACCAAGTTATAATTATCAAAATAACTAGGACTCATAGTCCAATAATTTTCACCTATCCATAAATAATAGTTATAATTAAACTCAGAATTTTTCCCACCTGCCAAGGCTGCTTCATCTATTGTTAATAATGCAATAGGATAATTTAAATTACCATTACCTTTATCCACGTTTACTGTAAATTTATCATTATTATTGCATAATAAATTGGGACTTTTCTTACTTGCATTTCTATAATATGGACCAAATATATTATAAACACCTACCACGTCAAAATTATATCCATTTCCTCTAGTTACTGTCCTATCATTACAAAATATTTCATCACTTAAATAATCAGATAATAAATTTCCTCTAGAGTCAGTCTTATTTAATATATTTTTTTCATACCAATTATCTACTTCATATTTTATATTACTATCTGATACATTTAATGTTGCACTTTCTAAACTCTCTGAAAATAATCCATGATATCTAACTTTGGTATTTGTTTTATTTATATCTTCATTACTTTTTATTACTCCCAAAATTTCTGATACGATAGGGCACTTTACAGTAACAGTGCTTCCATTAGTTCCTGTAGTAGGGCCAGTAAAACATACATATTTATATTCATTTGTATAAGTGTAAATAGTAGAGGTCGAACCAATTCCGTTTACATCATAATTATTAGGATTACTTGCTAAATCTTGATATGTAGTATAAATACAATTATCTCCTACTCCTGTGCTACTATTATAATTATTACAAGTCATTGTACATGTTTCATCTTCTAAACTACAATTACTATTTAAATTAAATGAATTGAAAAAATAATATTTTGTTTCTAAATCAATGCCTTGTGAATGATAGTTACCCAAATTATTTGTCATACTCAAACTTACTGACGGTGTTGTTACAAGTACCATTTCTGGATTATACATATATCCTAAATATGTCGTTCCTTGAAAATAAGCTTTATTGGTATTTTGTGATACTGCTGAATATGTAGAGTTATAACTTTCTTTTGAGTTTTTTATTGAAGCATATTGCCCTGTATGAGATGCTCCTTCTTCTGCTGATCCTGAATATATCATTCTGATACTACCATTTCCATTTATTCTTACTATTCTCCATAAACTTCCAGCATATTCTACCCAATTATTTTCAACATCTCCTCTATAAAAATAGGTAAAATTACTATCTATTTCTCCATCATTATTGGTATCTTTACTATAATCATCTACTGTTTTAAACAAACCAGTTCTAACTGAGGTACCCCCTATATTCTTATTTGAATATTTGTATCCTTTATTAAATTCATATCTATCGTTGGCATATCTATATTCATATATTAAATATAAAGCATCACAATTACCAGTACTTGTAGTAGTTAAACAAGTATACTTATATTTACCATTTTTTATATCTTCTTCTGTTGTTATTATATCTTCTATTCCTCCTGTTTTGGCATTTTTAAAAGTATATTTATATGTTGTATTGTTAAAAGATATATTTTGAGGGGTTCCATTATCTCCATTATAAATTACACTTGATTCTTCTACATAAGTAAATGTTGTATTTGTAGTGTATGTCATATAACTATTAGAATTAATGTCATATTTATATTCAGTTATTAGTGGTTCATAATAGTTGGTTGGCTCTATAGTATCTAAATTAGTTAAATCTAATTTACTTGTCTTACTATCAATATTTAATAATGCTGTATCATAATCAGTGTATGAATCACTTCTAATTAAGCATTCACTAAAACTTGTTATATTATTATATTTACAATAATTAGAATATATTGTTGTTATTTCTGTTGCTTCTGCTCTTACTTTGGTTGATAAAGTTTCTCCTTCTATATTTTGATTTATATCCATAGATTCATCTAACCATATGTATATTTTAAATAATTGCTTTTCTACTCTAAGCGGTATATTAATTTTTAAACTTACTGTATCACCAGTTTTTTGTCCTACAAAGTCACCAAAATTTAATAGTTCATCTTCTGATACTATTGCCCATTTTAAGGCAGATTCATTTGCTA
The DNA here is from genome assembly GCA_944358805.1 of uncultured Bacilli bacterium. Classification (GTDB taxonomy): domain Bacteria; phylum Bacillota_I; class Bacilli_A; order RF39; family UBA660; genus CALVVX01. The sequence goes on along the minus strand of CALVSD010000039.1, from coordinate 6,557 downwards.
AATTAGTTCCTATTGTAGTTATATCTAAATATATATGTCCATATATATTCATTGTTTCTGCAATTGGAGACTTCCATAATTCTATTTCTGTTGAAATACCTCCTTTATAATCTGCACTAGGCAAAAGTGTTCCTGTAAGCACATCCGTTCCTTTATTATAGTTAATATAAGCATCTAATCCATTTAAACTTAGTGCTACATCTATATCTTGATTAGCTTTACTATTCCATATAAAGAATGCTAATGTTGATGATATTATTAATATAAATAATATTGCTGTTAACATAATTGTCTTTTTCATTTTATCTTCACTCCTTTACTTAGACACAAAAAAACTATAGTAAAACTTTCTAGTTTCCTAGAATTCTACTATAGTTTTTAATTTATATTTAACATTTGTTAACAAATAAGTAAGTTTATACCCCCCCCCCTAATTTACAAATAGTTAATTTTTCTTTATTTAATTTCATACTTTATTACCTCCTACTTGTAAATTAGTTAAGCATTTACTTACTATCTACAATTATAATATATCATAATTATTATTAATTTTCAATACGTTTTCTTCTATAAATTATTAAATACAAACAGATATTTTTTCTTTCCGTTTTTTAATTCCAATTTATAATATTTCATACCAAGAATACTAAAAATCTTTGAAACTGTTTTTATTTGATATTTGGGATAAGTCAAAACTTTATTTTTTATTTGTTTTTGTATCATTTTATTTGATGGTAATGAAAACAAAATATCTATAGTATTTAATAAATCAATGGTTTTATTATCATATCTATAGTGATCTACAATAAATCTTTGTGATTCATTTTCATATTCTTTACAAGTCAATTGAGACTTATTTATTATGTATTTATCCCCTATTTTATCTACTATATAATAAGTTTTGTTCCTTAACAAATAAATAATAGATATAAATTCAATAAAACATATTAAAACAAAATATAAAGTATAATTATCATTTGGATTATCCCAAATAATATTTCCATTAAAAACGTTTATTACAAATATAATAATATATGAAATAAATAAAATTTGAAATAACCATCTTAAAGGATACTTTAATGTTTTTATATTCTTCATTTTAGTTTTACCTCATTATACACATTATATCAAATTTTACAAATATATTAAATAATATATTTTATACAAAAAGAGCGAATAAATATTCACTCTTTAATCTCATTAATATTAATTCTATTTAATCTACTTACACTTACTAAAAAGCTTCTATAATTTACATTAATAGTTCCCATTACTTCAAAATTAGATAGTATTTGAGAATAGTATGTATATATAAGTAATATAGTCCCTATTTCCATTTTTCCTATATACACTAAATATATTGCATATAATATAAGAAAATATCTACTTATTTCAATTATACTTAAAACAACATATATTATAAGTTGTGCTATAACATTAAAATTAGAATTATTTCTAAGATATTCATTACTTCTAGCATAAAATCTCTTTTTTAAAACATCATAATTACTTTTATTTTCTTTAATTGTATTATACACATCATTTACTACTATTATTTTTTTGTCTAAAGAATCTTTTCTTTCTTGATTTAATTTCTGTACCCCACTTCCTGTCATTAAAAAGATTGCCACTAATACTATTGATACAATTATTGTTATTAAGAATATATAAATATCTATGGATAAGAAATAAAAATATATTACTACAAATTCTAATATTTGAATAATTCTTGTTACTAAATTACCTAAAAAAGTACATATAATATCTATATCTTCATTAGATATATTGTTATATTCTCCTAGTGATAATTTTTTTATACTATATTTATTACCTTCTCCTATTAAAGTTATATATCCTGAATATATTTTATTATAAAACATATACCAAGTCTTTTGATTTAAATATTCCCAAAAATAATGAAGTAATGATAAAATTAGTGCAATTATTACTAAGAAATATGCTTTATTATAAGTACCTTCAGTTAAATGATTAATCGCATTTGTCCAAAATATTGGGATAATTAATAATAAACCACGAATAAAAATGGAAGTGATTATTTTATATACAAATTCACTTTTAGCATTTTTTATTATGGTTATTGTATTCAATAATTATCACCTCTATTCTAAAATTACAATATCACCATTTTCTAAACTATATTCTTTAGCATCATCTTTATCTATGTGTAATTCTAATGAATAGGTATCATCTTTCTTTATATGAACATTATCTATCACATATCCATCTTTAGTTTTTACAGATACTACATCATTAGTATTGTAATTTTTTAACTCTTCATAATTAGCATGGATATGTCTTGCGGCAATTATACATGAATTTTCTCTATATATTGATTTTTCACCATTTATTATAGTAATATTTTCAGAATTTTCTAAGTCTCCTGAATCTCTAACTGGAGGGTTTAATCCTAAAAATTCACTATCAGTTTTAGACAATTCTACTTGTGTATATTTTCTAGTTGGTCCTAAAACTCTTACTCTTTCAATCATATTTTTATGTGTTTTTAGTGTTACTACTTCTTCACAAGCATATTGACCTTTTTGAGATAAATCTCTTCTTTTTGTTAATTTATAACCTTCTCCAAATAATTCTTCAACATCTTTATCTGTTAAATGTACGTGTCTATTTGACACTCCTACTTTAATTTCCATATTTTATCATCTCCGTATTTTATATTACCAAATATTAAACATATTATCAATAATAAAACATATATTTTATTGTTAGAAAGGAAGAATGATCAAATGAACGGAAATTATTATCCAAATCCAATGTTTCCAGGACAAGGATTAAATGGAAACACAGTACCAAATCAACAAAGTGTACCTAGTTATGAACAAACACAAACAATTCCTATAAGTAGTGCAGAACAGTCTTATATAGAAAATGTACTTCGTTTAAACAGAGGTAAAAAAGCAAAATTTCATATTACTGTTCCTGGTTCAGTAGAATGGCAAGATCGAGTATTCTCAGGAATTATTGAACAAGCAGGAAGAGATCATATAGTAGTATCTAATCCAGAAACAGGAGAATGGTATTTAATTTTAATGATTTATCTTGATTTTGTTACTTTTGAAGAACCAATTAATTTTATAAAAGATTTTAGATAATCATCATTGAATAAATAATTAAGTTTTGTTATAATTATACTAGGAAGTGATAAAATGGATTTACTAGTATTAATATTATTAACAATAATAATTATTATTTGTATTATATTTGCAGGTTATACTTATCTTTATAATAAGTTTCAAGACTTTATAATTAGAATTAATGAAGCTGAAGCTAATATAGATACTAATTTAAGACATAAATATGATTTAATTAATAAAGTAGTATCTACAATTAAAAGTAAAGAAGAAATTAAAAGTGATATATTTGATGAAATCATTAAACTAAGATCGAGAAAAATTAGTAATTTTGATTTAGATAGAAAATTAATACTTGCTTTTAATGAATTTATAAATATTAAAAATAATAATAAAGAATTTAATAAAAATGATGAATTAAATAATATAGAGACAGAGATTAATGAAATTGATAATAAACTTGTTGTACTTAGAGAATATTATAACGACAATATTTCTAAGTATAACAGAACAGTAAAAACTTTCCCATCTAATATTGTTGCATTAATTAACAAATATGATGAAAAATTATTTTTTGATCGTAAAGATATGAATGATAATGATTTTGATGATTTTAAATTATAAAAGACGAGTTTACTCGTCTTTTTTTATTGTCCAATCAATTTCTTTAATATTATTATTTTTTAAGAATTCATTTGTTTTAGAAAATGGTTTACTTCCAAAAAATCCACTATTTGCAGAAAATGGTGATGGATGTGGTGACTCTATAATATAATGAATTGGATTTGTAATAAACACTTTTTTACTTCTTGCAAAATTTCCCCATAAAATAAATACTACTGGAGTTTGTTTTTCATTTATCTTTTTTATTATAGCGTCAGTAAAAATCTCCCATCCAATACTTTTATGAGATGCCGGTTTGTCTTTTTCTACTGTTAAAACACTATTTAATAAAAGTACACCTTCTTTAGCCCAACATTCTAATGTTCCAACACTAGCAATCGGAATATTCAAATCATTATTTAATTCTTTATATATGTTTTTTAATGATGGGGGTAATTTTATTCCAAGCGATACCGAAAAAGATAATCCATTTGCTTCCCCTATTCCATGATATGGATCCTGACCTAATATTACTACTTTGACATTATCATAATCTGTAAGTTCCAATGCCCTTAATATTCTATTTTTAGGGGGAAATATTTCTTTTTCTTTATATATTTTATTTATAAATAATACTAATTTTTTAAAATAATCTTTTTTATATTCTTCTTCTAAAACTTTATCCCAATTGTTTCCTACTAATTTCATCAGTTTATACTCCCTAACTTATTATTTGGACAGTTTTTATTGTCGTCGTTTCCAATAACTTCATAAATAACTTTTCCATTATTATTATCTACTTTAATAGTAACATTACAATTACTAATATCTATATTATTTTTAGGATTTATGATAACTTTTTTAGTTGTACATTCATTATTATTACATACTTCTTTATTTGTTCCTGTTAAAAATCCTAAATTGACAAGTTCTCCTAATGTTATGTTTACTTCTTTTTCACATATCATTTTAGAACCATCATCTTCTTTTATATCACCATACTTACACTCCTCATAAAAATTTTTAGACGCAATAACTATATTATTAATCATAATATCATAACTCTTTTGTTGTCCTTGTTCTAATACTTTTATGACATTTGGTGTAATAATTATAGCAAGTAAGCCCATTATAGCTATAACTGCTATTACTTCAATTAATGTAAACCCTTTATCATTCATACACTCACCTTATTTCAAAAATCTTTTTTTCGATTTCTTTTCTTTGTCTAACAGACATTTTATCTATTTTTTCTCCATTTTTAAGAGTTATCATGCCAGTATTATAATCTATAGATTTAATTTTATCTGTATTAATTATACATGATTTATGAGTTAATATAAATGTCTCGTCTAAGTTTTCTAATATATCATTAATTGTACCACCTATTTCATAAACATTACCTTCTTCAACATGAAGTAACCATTTAGTAGTACCTGCAATTCTTTCAAAATATAGTATTTCTTCATAACTAAGTCTATAAATAATTCTATTATATTTATAAATAAATATTCTTTTTTTACCTACTATTTTTGAAGCTTTTTCAATACTTTCTTGTAATCGTTTTTCATAACTCATATATTTTGATATGTAATCAAAAGCTAGTAATCTTGAATAAAATATATCGTTTCTACATTCTGGATGTGATGTTACAAATATTATTATACTATCCCAATCATCTTGTCTTATTTTATCAGCAATTTGAAGTCCTGATATTTCAGGAAGTTCTATGTCTAATATATAAATTTTTTTATTTAGTTTATCTGCAATGTCTTCTTCAAACTCTTTACAAAAACTTAAATATTTACATATTTTATAATCTATATCATAATTACCTAATGCTTTATGAGTAGCAGATATAGCTTTTTCTAAACATGCTTGATGGTCTTCACAAATAATTATCTTTAACATACTTCCACACTCCTAGTATAAATTATATCATTTTTTATATAAAAAAAATAGTATTTTTATATACCATTTATTTGTTTCTAGTATCTACTAAAATAATATCGTCCCCTATTTTTATTATTTGATTCCATGATAATTCTAGTTCTTCCCTAGGACTTAAAAACTTTCTACTTCTTCTTCGCTCTTCTAGTATAAAACTTCTTATCCTGCCATCAGAATCCACTATTACATCTATAATCATTCCTACTCTTCTTCCGGAAGTTATGTTTATTACTTCTTTTGTCTGTAATTCTGATAAATGCATACTATCACCTAATATAATATATTATAATATTTTTATTTTATTAATTTTTTTATTTTAGCTATACTGTTTTTTTCTATTCTAGATATTTGAGCTTGTGATATTCCAAGTTCATTTGCTAACTCCATTTGGGTTTTACCAATTATAAATCTTTCATTTAATACTTGTCTTTCTCTTTCTTTTAAATTGTTAAAAGCTTTATCTACTGCTAATTTATAATCTAGGTCATAATCTTCTTTTTTATTTGCTACTTGATCAAATAAATAGATTGTATCTCCCCCATCATTATATATTGGTTCATACATACTAACTGGTTCTCTTAAAGAATCTAATGCTTGAGTTACTTCGAATTCTGTTACTCCTAATATATTAGCGACTTCAGAGTTACTAGGTTCATTGCCATTAGAATCCATCATTTCTTCTTTTAATCTTAGCGTTTTATACGCTATATCTTTAATGCTTCTAGATATTCTAAGGGAAGAATTATCTCTTAAATATCTTTTAATTTCTCCAATTATCATAGGACAAGCATATGTTGATAATTTAACATCATAAGACGTATCAAAATTATCTATTGCTTTTACAAGTCCTAAACACCCTACTTGAAATAAATCATCTAAATTATCTACTTTATT
>CALVSD010000038.1 GCA_944358805.1 uncultured Bacilli bacterium | reverse complement strand
ATATATTTTAATCTTTAGGAATATAATAATTAAAAATTAATTATATTAATAAAAAAACTAATCATTAATTAGATTAGCTTTTTTCAAAATTCTTCTTTTATTTATATCCAAACTAGAATGTTTTTTTTCTGCTTCGGAATATCCTAATTTAAATTCATCATTATTTTTAATAATATCTAAAAATTCTTCAGGAGCCATTCCATACAAATAGCAATTAGATCCAAGAATTCTCAATCTTCTTTTACCTACTTCTATACCTACGTTAAAAAATCTATGTTTTTTTATTTCTTCAGGTAAACACTCTATTATATCTTCGTTAGCACCAAGAAATGCAAAAAATATTCCTGTTTCCAGCATTATATCTTTTTCTGCTCTTTCTTTGGATGTTCTTTGCTGTTTAGATAAACTTTGTAAATTTTTTTAAAATCTTTGTTCTCTAGCTATTTTATCAGCCCAATATTGTTTTGCACCTTGAGCAAATTTTCCTTGATGTATATATTTATTATTTCCGTAATTCATTATCTTGTTTTTCCTTTCAGTTGTGATTGTTGGTGTGCTAACGCACTTTGTCTTCTAAGCGCAACATCATAACCAACTTTAAAAAAGTGATGTTTTTTTAACTCTTCAGGAGCCATTTCAAAAGGAATTCCTTCTTCAACAAATTGTGCAGCCTTAGCTAACATGGCATCCTTTTCTCTTAACTCTTGCGAACTTGCTTTTTTTCTATCGTTCAATTTTTGCAAATGCTTTTTTCTTCTTTCATCTTCTACTATTTCATTTACCATAAATGTTTTTATAGTAACACCTTTCCTGTTTCCTTTACTTCCTGCATAACCCATAATCTTTCCTCCCTTTTTAAATGTCGTTATTATAACACATAAAAAAAAATTAGTCAAATCTTATTTCAATTGTTATTTCAATCTTATTTCAATTGTTATTTCAATCTTATTTCAACAATAGTGCAACCTGGATTATAAATATCAATTTCATAACTTACAACACTTTTATTTCTTTTTAAAACTTTGTAAACACTTTCCTTAACTATTCCCTGTCCTATACCATGAATTATAAGTATCTTTTTATTTTTTAATAAAATATTCTCTATTATAAAATCTTCAGTTTTCACTCTTGCACTTTCTCTATCATAGCCATGTAAATCAATGTATGGTAAGTTCTTGTAAAAAACGTCATATATCATTCAAACCACCAAATATAGTATATCAAAAAAAAGTATAATTTAATATACTTTTTTTAATATAGGTAAAGTTATTTTAACACTTGTTCCCTTTCCTAATTCAGAAGAATAATCCAAATTACCACCATGAGCTTTTATTATCTCATTAGATAATGAAACTCCTATTCCACTACCTTTTTCCTTAGTTGTATAAAATATATCTTTAATTTTATTTAAAGTTTCTTTGCTCATTCCACACCCGTCATCTATAACAAATATTTCAAAATTAGTTGTATCACTTTTGGTTTTAATTACTATTTTCCCTTTCTTAGTTATAGATTCAGCACTATTTTTTATTAAATTTATTAAAACTTGTTTTAATCTATTATAATCCCCTTCAATATAAATTTCTTCCTCACTTTCATAATATTCTAAAGTAATATTTTTAAATTTATTAATAAGTTTAAAATTATCATATATATCATCTAATAATAGATTAATATCAACAAGTTCTTTATTTAATTTAATTTTACTAAACTGCATAAAATCAGTCATTATATTTAAACATCTTTCTATTTCTTCTCTTATAATAGGTATATATCTATTAATCTTATCTTGATTATTTAAATCTAACATATCTAAATACCCTTTACAAACAGCAATCGGATTTTTTACTTCATGAGTAATTTTAAATAATGATTCTTTTATTTTATTTTCTTTTTCTAATGTTTTAATCTCACTATATAAAGTAGTAATAGTATCCGCTAGTTTTAATAAATATATTGATAAAATTATTACAAAATATATTAACAATATTATTATTAATAATTTAATAATAATCCAAGAATTTATTAGATTTCCTACAAAGAAATATTCAAACGAAAGAAAGAACCCTTGTACCACAAAAACTATACTAAGAAAATATTGAATATTCATATCTTTTTTATATCTATAATAAACAATATAATAAATAAAGTATTTTAACAATAATATATATATATTACTTTCTAAATTAATATAAGCATATAATACCACTATTAGAGATAATAATATTCCTATTATTCCTTCTTTTTTTATGTATGCTATTAAAATTGGAATGTTACAAAATAATAATATAGTATTATATTCACCAACCTCGCCATATTTAAAACACATATAAACCGATGTAAACAGTGCAATTTCTAACATTAAAAAATTATATTTATTAATAAAAATTTGATTATAACATTTGTATACAAAATAAATAAGTATTGGAAACATTACCAAAGTTAGGTTAAAAAATAATTCTTCTACTAAAATCATAAAACATAAATCTCCTTTTCATGTCAATATTATATTATTTAATTTTGTCGATTTTTGTCGATTTTTGTAGAAATTTATATTATTTTGAAAAAAATATAATATCTGCCTCAATATTATATTTTTATTTCATCTATATATTTTTTTAATTGTTTCGCATTATTACCTAAGATAATCTTTAATTGATCATCAATTTCTACTACACCTTTAGCTCCTAATTTTATAATTCCTTCTTTATTTGCTTTAGAAACATCTTTTAATGTCACTTTAAATCTAGACATTTCAACTTCTGTTTCTAATATATTATCTAATCCTCCAAGACACTCTACAAGTTTATTTAATTCTAACTTAAAATCTTTTTTATTACTCTTTATAATGGCTAAAGCCACAATTACTAATATTAAAATTATAATTATATATTGGTAGTATTCCATTTTATTCCACCTTTCATTAAAATTATACTATAAAAAAATATATATAACAATACTATTCCTTTACTTTTAATAAATAAAAATGAACATCATACTTTTCATAAATTTGATCATCTTCATAAATTAAGTCATAATTTTCTAATATAAAATCTAAATCTTCTTCTACTTCTTTATTATTTTCTCTTATGCCTACTATTACATAATCGACTTTCTTTTCTTTAATAAAATCTTTTTGAACATCATAATTGTCAGATAGCTTATTATATGGAATATTCATTCTATGAAAATATTTACAATTAGGAATTACATCCAAAATATTATAAAAGCCATAATCTAACGAACCATAATTAAGAATTGTGGGATTTGTTGATTGTTCACTAATAATTTTTGATATTCTAAATTGAGCGTAGTCTTCTTTATCTGTTAAAATATAACTTCTATAGTTAGCAAAAGCATATGATAATATACCTATAAATAGAACATAAATTAAAATTTTTGACTTAGTTACTTTAATATTGTTAATTTTTTCTTTATATTTAATATTAAAGTATACAAATACAAAAACATAAAATATTAAAAGTGGAATTGTATAATATTTATAAGCTCTAAGTCCTATATATATTCCTAAAAATAACAATATAAACATTGAAAATACAACAATTTTCATTTTCTTTTCTTTAAATATTTTTATGACTGAATATATTAATATTGGTGATAATATTAAGAATCCTACATTTCTTCCAAGGTTAAGAAATCCTTCATAAAAACATTTAAATAATCTAGTAAAAATATTACTACTATCATTAGTATATGAACCGGCATTGATTATAAAATATGAATATATAAAATCATCAAGTGCATTATTAAAAATAAAATATGTAATACATATACCAAAAATTAAAAACATTCCCGACAAAAAGACAATACAACTAATTAAAGCTTTTTTTATTTGCTTTTTACTAATTAAATCAAAGAAAATTATAGCCATAAAGCCAAACCAAAATCCTAATAAATTAAATTTAATTAAAGCAACAATCATAGAAAAAAAACCATTAATGAAAATCTGTTTGTAATTTAGTTCTTTTTTCTTAAAATGATATAATAAATAATATAAACTTATGCTCAAAAATGGTAAACAAAATTCTTCTGCACTCCCCCCATGAACAAATGCATAACTTGTACAAATAAAAACGCCATATATAGGTATAAGTAAAAAATCATATTTTGTTTTTATAAATAAGTTAACTATTTTATAAGAATAAATAAAAACAACACTAAGCGATATAACTTCTAATATAAATATTCCGGATAACTTACCTATAGTAAAAATGTAACCTACTGCATAAATAATATACAAAATTGGTCCCTTTTGTTCAATTATATCTTTAAACATTGTTTTCCCAGAAAGTATACTCCTAGCTACGGTTAAAAATGAATTAGCATCTTGCCAATCATTAAAAGGATATAAAAACGAATATTTACTAGTGAACAATAATATTAAAAATGCCATTAATACAAAGAAAATAATTACTTTTTTATTTTTCATCTACTTCACTCTCCATAAGTTATTAAATATTTTTTTTACAAAATTGAATACAATATACACTATAATATATATTAATAATACATAAATTGCTTGTAATCTTGTAGAAACTACTAAAGGGACTATAACACTAGTAACAATCAAGATTAGGGACAATACTATATTATCATATATGATGTTTAATAATTTTTCAAAATTCTTAGTAAAATTAATTTTATATTTTTTATTGAAATAAATAATAGAAATAATAAATGAGGAAAATAAACCAATAATAGTCGATAATATATCACCATATATAAAACTATACCCCATTCGATAAAAAGCATTTATAAGTGGAACTATTAAAACTAGTTTCATAAAAATTCCAAAACATAAATATAAATATACCATTTTTTTCTTTAAAGAAACTTCTAAAAATTTTTCACTAACTAAATACAAAATTAAAAATGGCAAAACCCAAACAAAGAACATAAATATAGAATAATTATCACTATTAAATAAAAATCTTAATATAGGTCCGGATAAAACACACATTAAAATAGTTATGGGAATAATATTTTTTACTAATTTAAGAAAGAACACATCTATATGTATATCATCTTCTTTATTTTTTATATTATTAATAACTTCTGCTATCTTGTCTTTAAAAAAATATATAATTAATCCAATAGTAATTAAAATAAATAAAAAGTTATAAAAATAAATATCTGCTATGACAAAACATGTTTCTTGAAAATCATAATTAAATTTAAATAACAATAAATATGAAACAATTACTATTGATAAATAATAATAACTTAAATATATCATTTTTCTTAATGATGTAACAAAATTATTAGATAATATTTTTTTTATTTTCTTTAATAAAACTTTTAACCTTAGTTTATTAAAACCTTCTTGGGAATTTAATGTAAATATATTTTTATTTCTTATTCTGATAAAACAACAGATTAGTATTATCACAAAAGATACCAATTGAGAAATATATATAAATATTACTAAAGAATAATTTATCACATGAAATATATTATCTATTATTACCAAGCTTAGAGTTAAAGCAATCCACATTAAATAAAATATTTTTTTTACTTTGCATGATAGTTGTGACATTTTATTTATTTTTAAATATTGACACAAAATGTTAAGTATTGGTACTACAAAAATAGTAAACCCCATAGTTTTTAAAATAGATGTAAGTTGAGAAAAATAATTACTACTATTAAGAATATGAACAACCCCATTAATTATTATTATATAAAATGCATTTATTAAAATTATATTACATATAACTCCATAAAATAATTTACTTGAAACTTTTTTAGATTTATCAATTATTATATTTTCTATATTTATATGGGATAAAGAACTTACAAAAAGTAAAAATAAACTAAACGAAAAAATAAAATAATAAATATCTACACTTTTTACTAAACTATGAATAAATAGTAATACTATTAGTGCTACTATTATACCAATTAATTTTTTATCTATTTTATTCATAAAAAACCTCTTAACCCAACATAGAACTTAAAGTTATTAAAACTATTCCTAAAATTATTCCAAAACAGATATTTTTTTTGTTTTTATTTTCTAATATATGAGGTAACAATTCAAATAATACAATATATATTAACATACCTAAAGTAATAGATAATATTGCACCTCTATAAAACTCTACAAGTATTATTTCAGAAAAAACAATTGCTATTAAACCTCCTAAAAAAGTTGATAAAGAAACTAATAAACTAATAACAACTGCTTTAACATTATCTTTACTATTTTTATAAAACATAGATGTGATACTCATACCTAATGGAATATTGTGAAGAGCCACTCCAAATCCAAGCATACTACCAAAAGTCATTGATGAATTGAATGAAGTGTAAATTGCCATTCCTTCTAATAAATTATGAACAACTAAAGCTATAGACGTCATAATGCCTATATGAACCAATGTATCTTTTGACTTTCCTTCATGATGTGGTATAAATTTATCCAATATTTTTAAGATACCTATTCCAACAAATAATAATAATAAAGTAACTACAATAGAACCCATGACCATAAACTTAGTTTGAATTAATTCTAATGTTTCAGGAATTAGTTCTAAAATAATTAAAGCTATAAGAGCTCCAAAACCTATACTTATAGAAAAATCAACAATTTTTTTATTGTTTTTTACAAAAAAGATTATTAAACTTCCTAAAAAAGTAAACAATCCTACTATTAAAGTTATAAATAAAGCCATTTTTTCACCTTCTGAATATATTGTAACATTTTTTAAATTAAATAACAATAAAAATTTACTTGCCAATTATAGTGATAAATTTAACACATTTATTAATTTTAATTGTTAACAGTAACTTAATCTTTAAATAGTTTTTTTATTTTAAATAACGAAAGCATATTATTTAAGGCGAATTAAAATGTTTCAAGTATAATTTTTATCGTAGGTGAAAGATATGAAAAAGTTTTTGTTAAAACATATTATTGAATTTATAAAAACTAATAATAGTAATATAACAGAAATGCAATTAGAAGAAGTTGAATACGGATTAGAAAGTATATATTTAACTATAACAAAAATGATTATTATATTTTCGCTAGCAGCAGGTTTGCATATATTAAAAGAAGTAATTATTTTAACAATATTTTACAATATAATAAGATCTACTGCATTTGGATTACATGCAACTAAAAGTATATATTGTCTTATTACATCATTAATAATGTTTATAGGAGGCGTATATATCTGTAATTATATAAATTTTACATTTACTACCAAAGCTATTATTTGTTTAATTTGTTTAATTTGTATATTTAAATATGCTCCTGCAGACACATACAAAAGGCCTATAATTAAAGCTAAAAAAAGAAAAAGATATAAAATCATAAGTTTTATATCTGCTAGTATTTTTACGATATTAATATTATTATATAACAATAACATTTTATCAAATTATTTATTAGTTGGAATGATATATTCGGTAATTATGATACATCCACTTGTCTACAAAATATTTAAATTACCATATGCCAACTATAAAAATTATAATTTAGGTTTAAGTAATTAAACATAAAAAATGGTAAAAAGGAGGTAATTATGAAATACTTAGCTAGTGTTTTAACTGTTCTTGGAACTGTAGCAGCTACTATAGGGACACAAGGATGTTGGTTATTGTTTGTTGATGAACCAAAAATGCCTAAACATTTAATTGAAAAATAAAATGAGAGAACAATATCTTTCATTTTATTTTTTTACTAATATCTTTTGAATGTAAACTTTCTTTATAACTTCAGAACGAACCGAAAACATTTTGCTACCAGATAAAACTTTATTTACTAAAAGAAGTCCGTGTCCTCTTCCTTTTCCTTTTGTAGATATAGTTTTATTATCTTCAGAAGTTCTTATAAAATTTTCAAACGTATTTGTTATTATTATAATAACACCATTTTCATTCAAATATATTTCCAATCCTAAATATTTTTCTTTAGATAAAGAACTAGCTTCTATAGCATTATCCAAATATACACCAAGCAATATTCCTAATTTTTTAAAATCACGGGTATTTAAATTACTTATAGTTGATGTTTCTACTCCCTTTTCTATTACAACACTAACATTTAAATTTTGTTCTACAGCCTTATTTAATTTATTACAAATGAATCCTTTTATTCCATTTAACGGAAGATATTGTAAATCAGTATATCTAGAATCATCTATATTACTTTTTTCTTTTATAATGTTATCTAAATATTTAATTATTTTACTTTTAGATGTATTATCTCTCACCATAGATTGAACAGTAATAAACTGATTTTTTATTTCATGATTTTGTATTTTATTTTCTTCTATTTCTTTTTCATAACTTTTCATAAATCCTAAAAGTCCATTATATTCTTGAATTTTATCGTTTATTACTAATTTTTCTTTTATTAAACTACTTATTACTAATAAAAATACAGCAATTATTAATAAATAAGAGCATATATTGTTGTCATCTTTATAAACTGAAACCACGTTAAAAAAAATTATTACTATAGAAAAAATTGTTGAAAAATACAAAATTACTGTAGAATGACTTCTTTCTAATTTAGAATTGATTAGTTTACTCAAGCCAATTCTAAATATAATCAAGAATAATATTACAAATAAACTGATGGAAATATTTCCCAAAAAACTTCCTGCAAAATTTTCATAAAAATAAATCTTTGTCATGTTCGTTATATTTGTCATAAAAAATATAATAATTATCTCTGTTACTATTAATAAACTAATATAAATTAACGTTATAAAAATTGATTTAAAAAAACTAGTTTTAAATATTTGATTAAACATAAATATATGTAAGAAAAAGCCTATTAATGTTTTTATTCCCCCATCAAAATACAAATAACATAACGAGTAAACTATACAAGAAATAAGAAATACTACTACCACTTTACTTTTATCTTTTCTTATACTATTATCCAAGGTTAAAACACCAAATATTATTGGTGTTATTACCATTATCATTGAACTTAATATAAACTCCATTATTTCTTGCATGCTAATTTAAGACCTTTCTTACAACGCACTGACAACATATCAATTTCTTCATCATTTATAAAAGTAATAATATTTTCACTGTAATTGATACTTTTTATATTATCTAAATTAACCAAACAAGATTTATGTGATCTAAAAAATCTATTTCCTAATCTTTCTTGCATATCTTTCATTGAACCCGCTATTTCATATTCCCCTCCATCTAAAGTCACTATATAATTCTTTTTACCTAATGATGCTTTTTCAATATAAATAATGTCTTTGATAGGAATCCTATATACTATGTAATTAAATGTATATATTAACAAATCATTTTTTCCTAAAGCTTTTAATGCATCACTTAATGTATCCATTAAGTCATTTTTATAATTATAATTTTTTACTATATAATTTAATGCATATAATCTCATACAAAACACATCATTTTTATATTGTGAATAATTAGTAGAAAACATAATAATACTTTTCCAATCGTTTTCTCTTATTTTAGATGCTAATTGTAATCCTGATACATCTGGCATTTCAACATCTAAAATATATATTTTTTCATCGATAGTATTTTCTATTTCTTCTTTTAACTTTTTAGAATATTTAGAAAATTTTACAATTCTATAATCATAATTATGATTCATCATTAACTTATTTATTACTTCACTATATCCCTCAGTATATTCTTCGTCGTCTTCATAAATTATGAATTTCAACATTTTGTTCACTTCCTCTACCTCACAATTATACCATATTTTTCCTCTTTGTAACTAGGCTGGTTACATTTTTGATTAAAATCATTCCGTTTTTGTTATTATTAATAAAAAAAAAGATATTTTAATAATATTTATTTAGTTAAAATATCTAAAGCTGTTTGTAGTTGATTATCGTTTTCAATAATAGGATTTACTATATATTCTTCTGATAATTCAACAAAATTAGTTGGTTCTAACCCTACATCATTTATCCATACACCATTTGGGGTAAGCCAATTTTGAACAGTGTATTTTAACATACTACCATCACTAAGATATGCAGTTTGCTGAACCGTTCCTTTTCCATAGGTATTAGTTCCCACTATATAGCCTCCATAACTTTCTTTAATGGCAGCGGCTAAAATTTCGGAAGCAGACGCACTACCTTCGTTAGTTAAAACTGCAATTGGTATTTCTAAACTTTCTTTAGTCGTATCTTTTTTCTTTTCAATTTTATTATCACTTTCTAATTGATAAATTATTTTATCTTTTTTTAATATTCGATTAGCTATATTTGTTACACTACTCAAATATCCACCGCCATTATTTCTAACATCTATTATCAAGCCATCTATGTTGTTTTTTTGTAAATAATCTAAATTACTATTAAATTGACTATCAGTAACAGAAGAAAATATTGATATGTTTAAATATCCTATCTTTTTATTATTTTTTTCTATAATATTACTAGTTACACTTTGTATCTCTATAGTACTTTTTGTTACTTGTATATTCATTTCTTCATTATTCCTAATAATTTTCATACTGACATTCTTTTCTTGTTTATTTTTAATATAATTTGATAATTCTGTAACAGTTTTATCCTTTGTTTCTATATCATCAATTTCTAAAATTATATCATTAATCATTAAACCTGCTTTTTCTGAAGGACCATTTTTTGCTATTTCAACTATTATAGTTTCACCATTTTCATTTTTGGATATAGTGCATCCTATTCCTTCATATATGCCCTCTACTGTCTCTAAAAATGAAGTTGCTGTTTCACTATCACTATAGTTAGTAAAATTATCTCCAACACTATTTACCATTGCATTAATAGCACTATTTAGTAATTCATCTTTATCTACTTCACCATAGTAATTATCTACAATCGTATAATATGCATCAATAAATTTATTTAAATCTTTATTTATAGTAAAATAACTTCTTCCATCATTAAAAATAGTTATTATTAAAAAACAAGTAAAAAATCCAATTCCCAAAGAAAAAAACATTATAATAATAACTTCCTTAATGTTATATAAATTTTTATTATTTTTACTTATAATATGAAAAAAGTCAAATAATTTGTTGCTTTTTTTCATATTATCTTTTATTGTTTTTTTTCTTTCTTTTTTCACTTCATCTTTATCCATCAATTCCCCTCCTAATTTCTTCCAGTAGTCATTTCCTTAATTAAATCATATGAAATTATGTAGTTAGATATTTCTATCATTTTATCCGCCATCTCACTTCTTTTAGTGATATACTCTTCATTTATAGCATCTTTTGTTATTGGAAATTGTTCTTCTTTTTGAGCATTATAATATATTTTATCAGTAAGATACGAGCCATCAGTAAATACTACCATATTTTCTTCCAAAGAAAATATATCATGTCCCATTTGATACTTACTGTAAAATCCAAACATATTTCCTAATGTAGGCATTGCATCAATCATTCCCATTGGTGTATCTACTTCAATATTAAATTCTTTATCTTTAGTCCATATTATAAAAGGGACTTTTCTATCTAATTCATAAGTATATTCATTATATAATTTATATCCATAATCATTACTATTTAAAACTGTATCAGTATAAGGATCATAATTATAAAAATAATTATAATATTCTTCATCAATTCTAGCATCATGATCTCCGTATATCACTATAACAGTATTTTCAAGGAGTCCTTCTTGATCCAATTCTTTTATAAACTCACCAATTGCAGCATCTTCATAATGAACTGATCTAAAATAATTACCTAAAACTGAGCCATTAATATAGTCCCTTTCTACAAGTTGTCCATTAATATTAACTTTTAAAGTGGTATCAAATTCATCTAACAATGCCACATCACTAAATGGAGTATGATTAGTTAATGTTATTAAATTAGCATAAAAAGGTCCATCATAACTATCTTTAATATTTTTTATTATTTGAATTGATTGTCTAAAAAATGATTTATCTGAAAGACCCAAACCTATAGTTTCATCTATAACATAGTTTTCTTTACTAAAAAACATGTCATATCCCATATTTTTGTGCATTACTTCTCTGTTCCAAAAATCGCCATCATTACCATGCATACTAAAAACATAATATCCTTTTTCTTTTAATAGTTTTTGGATAGTAATATATTCTCTATCATAATAATTTACAAATACAGTTCCATTAGAAGAAGGCATTAATGATGTTGAAAAAGTAAACTCTGCATCACTACTTGTTCCCACTCCTACTTGAGAATAAAAATTATTAAAGAATATTCCTTCACTAGACAACTTATTTAAATTTGGAGTTACTTCTTTTCCATTGAAACTTAGTCCCATAGCAATAGTTTGTAAACTTTCCGCGTGAATAACTATAAGATTTTTACCTTCAAAAATATTAGTAAATTCATTATCTTTTTTTTCATATCCATATTCATCATAAAAATCTACAATCTTTTTATAAGCTACATCATGACCAAATATATTATTTAATTGTGGTCTTAAACTTTGAATAATATCATTTATTTGGAATGTATATATACCAAAATTAATAACCATACCTTTTTTATTCCATTCTTTAGTAAAGCGGGCATAATCCGTCGGCTTAGAAATAAGAATTACTAATAATAAACATGCAATAAAACCAAGGAAAAATTTCTTTGATAATTTTTTATTAATTTTATAAGTTTTATCTTTTATATTATTCTTTTTCTCATATTTTATTATTAATATTAATCCAATGATTTGCCATATAAAAACTAAATCTTTTAATTGTACAACATTTTCTACTATTGCATCTCCTACATCTACTACAAAAACGGATGTTGAAAGTAATGAAACTGATGCAAATGATTTATAAAAAGTATAATACATAGAATTTACAACAAACATAATAACAGATATAATTGTCAAAATTATAAAATACTTATTTTTATTTTTTTCTTTTATTAGTAAAGATATAGAACTTAACAAAAATATTATAGCTAAGTCTGCTATAAATGGTCTTATGGCAAAATAATTAAAAACTGTAAAACATCTTAACATAGTTGCATTAATAATTGAAGATATTATAAAATAACATAATAATCTATATTCTACAAATATTTTTTTTAATTTCATATAAAAAACCTCATAAAAAATTATATCACTTATACTAAATTTTAGCAATTACATTACATATAATAAA
>CALVSD010000037.1 GCA_944358805.1 uncultured Bacilli bacterium | reverse complement strand
ATATTAAAGCGATTAGGACTATATTACAAGAACTAGAGAAAAATAAATATTTGGTAAGAACTAGAAAGCAAGGAGAGTATGGAAGATTTTACTATGATTATTCTATTTATGAAACTCCTTATAATTTATCACCGTATTACCAAAAAGGGGATACCGACAATGGGAATGCCCAAAAGGATACACAAACAAATACTAATATAATAAATACTAAAGAAATAATTGATAAAGATGATAAAACGAAATCATCTTTTTTTATTGAAGAAGAACATAATAGACTTACATTAGAATTGCTATATGAAAATTATATTGATGAATTTGATAGTCAAATATACTATTATGATGATTTATTTGAAAAATTATTAGAAGATAATTCATATAGAGATCTTATGACTATGATACATTATATTGTTCCAAGAGTTATATCAAATAAATTTAAAGACGAAGATGGTAATGATATTAAAAATAAGTTTGGTTATTTTAAAAATGCTATTGAAAATAGTATATATAGATTTAATTTACCAGAAGATATCTATGATAACTATGAAGAATTTGAGAGATAATCTTATACATATGATATAATTATTATGTCATTGAATAGGAGATGTAATAATGAATATAACTATAGCTAATGCTTTGTTTGGATATTTAAAAACACTTTATGAAATGAATCAAACCCTAATTAAATTATGTGGAATTGATATAATTGATGATTTAGAATCAGGTAAAATGGATGTGTTGAATATTATTCAAAATGTTCCAAGAATTATTCCATATGAATATGATAAGAAAACCAATTTATTAAAGTTAAATTATAAAAATGGCTTATTAGAATTTAAGAATGAAATTAATTATTTGGAAAGGTATTACATTGACATTTTAAAAAATAATTATGATTTTTTAGACGATATTAGAAAAATAAGGAACAAATATGAACATAAAATGCATGATGTAAAACATCGCTCATCAGGAAGTGGTTCTACATCATTGTTTGATTTTACTTTTTTGGTTAAAGATGAGGAAATAACAGTTCATGCTTACTCATTTATTAAGTTAATGAAAGAAATAAATATTTTATTTTCAAAAATAGTTAAAGATATAAATATGTTTGCTTATAAAAATGAAAAAGATAGTTATACTTATTATAGAAGAATTACTAGATTCAATTATGAAGATTTTAATAAAATATATGATTGTAATTTGTTAAGAGAAATGGGAAGAGCAATGAATATTTTTTAAAATTAATATAGTGTAAAATGTTGGAAATTATTTGTAAGGTATTTTAAAGAACAAATGTTCGTAGTATAATTGTATTTGGTGATATTTGTGAAAAGAATATATATGTGTATTGATTTGAAAAGCTTTTATGCATCAGTAGAGTGTGTTGAAAGAAAATTAGATCCTTTGAATACTAATTTAGTTGTTGCAGATGAATCACGAACTGAAAAAACGGTTTGCTTGGCAGTAAGTCCTTCATTAAAACAATATGGTATTGGTGGAAGAGCAAGATTATTTGAAGTAAAACAAAAAATAAAAGAAATAAATTATAATAGAAAAAAATTAAATAATTATAAAAAATTTAATGGTAAATCATATTTGGATAATGAATTAAAGAATAATAAAAATCTAGAATTAGACTTAATAATTGCACCACCACGAATGGCTTATTACATAAAATATAGTACAAAGATTTATAATATATATTTGAAATATATTGCTCCAGAGGACATACTCGTATATTCAATAGATGAAGTGTTTATTGACATTACAAATTACATTTCTCTTTACAAATGTTCTCCAAGTCAATTAGTTACGAAAATTATTAAAGATGTTTACGAAACAACTGGTATCACTGCTACTGCAGGAATAGGAACTAATATGTTTTTGGCTAAAGTGGCAATGGATATAGTTGCAAAAAAAAGTAAACCAAATGAATTCGGAGTAAGAATTGCTTGTCTAGATGAAATGAGTTTTCGAAAAAGATTATGGAATCATAAACCAATTACTGATTTTTGGCGTGTAGGAAAAGGAATAGCCAATAAATTAGAAAAAAACAATATGTATACAATGGGAGATGTTGCAAGATGTTCTCATTATAATGAAGATTTGTTATACAAATTATTCGGAGTAAATGCAGAACTTTTGATAGATCATTCTTGGGGATGGGAACCTTGCACCATTTCTATTGCAAAAAGTTATAAACCTTTAACAACAAGCTTAAGTTCAGGTCAAGTTTTGCATTGCCCATATGATAATAAAAAAGCAAAATTAATTGTGAGAGAAATGGCAGACAATCTTGCTTTAGATTTAGTAGATAAAAAATTACTTACTGAACAATTAGTAATGACAGTAGAATATGATATAGAGAATTTAACTAATACTAACATTGCAAATAAGTATTTTGGTGAAATAACAACCGATTCATATGGTAGAAAAGTTCCAAAACATTCACACGGAACAATTAATTTAGATCACTTAACATCATCTTCCAAAGTAATTATGGAGAATTTTGAAAAATTATTTATTAGAATTTCTAATCCGATTTTATTAGTTAGAAAATTAAACCTATCTGTTAATAAATTAGTTAATGAAAAAGATGTATCAAATAAAAAAATT
Source organism: uncultured Bacilli bacterium (assembly GCA_944358805.1). Classification (GTDB taxonomy): domain Bacteria; phylum Bacillota_I; class Bacilli_A; order RF39; family UBA660; genus CALVVX01. Next base: position 10,751 of record CALVSD010000037.1, on the reverse strand, counting down.
GCGGAACAAATTGATTTATTTACAAATTATGAAGAAAAAGATAAAATGCAAAAATTAAAAAAAGAATCTGAAAAAAATGATAAAGAAATACAAAAAGTTATGTTGCAAATCAAAAATAAGTATGGAAAAAATGCTATATTAAAAGGAATGAATCTTTTAGAAGGTGCAACATCAAAAGATAGAAATCAACAAATAGGAGGGCATCATGAGTAATTATGACGACATAATAAATTTACCACATCATGTATCTTCAACTAGAGAACCTATGACTTTATATAATAGAGCATCTCAATTTGCTCCGTTTTCAGCGTTAACAGGTTATGATGAGGAAATAAAAGAAACTGCAAGATTAACTGATAGAAAAATAGAATTAGATGAAGATACAAAGAATATTTTAAATCAAAAAATAATATTTTTATTCAACCAAATTAATCTAAAACCAAAGGTAAATATTACATATTTTGTTCCCGATAATAAAAAAAATGGAGGAATATATAAGTCAGTTTTTGCAAATGTAAAAAAAATTGATAATGTAAATAAGATTATATATTTTTATAATCTAGAAAAAATAAATATAGATGATATACTAAGTCTTGAAATAATTGATGATTAATTTTTTTAATGATTAGTTTAATATAAAAGAACAATTATTATTGTTTTTTTTTTTTTTTTTTTTTTGTTAAAATTTCTATTTTCCCAAAAAAAAACGACAAATTATGCTATAATTATTATAAGTGGTTAGAGGTAGGTGGACAACTATGTTACTTTCAAATTTGGGATTGAAAAGATCATATAGAAGTAGCAATGATAATATGGTTAAAGATTTTTATAATCCAGTATTATCTGTCGCAATTAAGTATAAAAGAGCAGTTGGATATTTTACTATATCTTCATTAATAAATGCATCTCAAGGATTGTCAAATTTAATAGAAAATGGTGGACGAGTTGAAATTATTGCATCACCTAAATTAAGTGAAGATGATATTAATACAATTAATTTAGGATATAAAATGAAGTCTGATGTTGTATTAGATGCAATGATTAGGGAATTTAATAATATAGAATCAGAAAATGTTAAAGAAAAGTTAAATTACATTGCCACATTAATTGCAGATGAAAGACTAGATATTAAAATAGCTCTTATGGAAGATTATGGAGCATATCATGAGAAATTTGGAATTGTAGAAGATGCAATGAATAATAAAATAATGTTTACAGGTTCTATGAATGAAACTAGCAATGGACAATATACTAATTTTGAGTCATTTGTTGTGTTTAAATCTTGGGATGAAGAAGGAAATGAATATGTAAAGGAATATGAAGAAAGTTTTAATGACTTATGGGAAAATAGAACTAACAGACTAAATGTTCAACCATTTCCAGAAGCATTAAGGAATAAGTTGCTTGAGTATAAAAAAACTACATATATTAAAGAATCTGAACTTGAGAAAAATAATTTTTTAGATAATGAATTAGAAGATAAACCAGAATTTCCACAAGTGCCAGATTGGTTTAAACCGAGAGAGTATCAATTAGAAGCAATTGATAATTGGGCAAACAACAATTTCAATGGTTTACTTTCTATGGCAACAGGAACTGGAAAAACTTTAACAGGATTATATGGCGTAACAAAGTTATGGGAAAGATTACACAAAATGGTTATTGTGATTGTTTGCCCATATCAACATTTAGTAGAACAATGGGTTGAAGATGTAAAACAATTTAATTTAAGTCCAATTATTTGTTATTCAAAATACACAAATTGGAGAGAAAAACTATATAGAAAAGTAAAGTTGTTTAATTATGGAACAATTAATAACTTTACTATTGTAACGACTAATTCAACATTTTCTATGCCAGAAATGCAAGAGTTTTTAACAAATATCGATGGAAATATCTTATTAGTAGTAGATGAGGCACATAACGCAGGAACAAGTTCAATGAAGAGATGTTTAGATGATAAATTCAAGTATAGATTAGGGCTATCTGCAACCCCTAGAAGATTTAGAGATGAAGAAAATACTGAATTTATCTTTGATTATTTTGGTGGAGAAGTATTTTCTTTTGATTTAGAGAGAGCAATTAATGAAGGCTTTTTGACAAAGTATTATTATTATCCTCATATTGTCCGTTTGACAGATATGGAACAAGAAGAATATAATCAATTATCTTTAAAAATAGCACAAAATATAAAAGAAATAAATGGGAAAGTTATTTTAAATGATATTGCAAAAAATCTTTTAATTAAAAGATCGAGATTAGTAGCAGGAGCAAGTAATAAATTAGTTGCTTTGAGAAAAATAATGGGTCAATATACTAATAAAAATTATATTTTAGTATATTGTGGTGCAACAAAAACTACTGATGAATATGATGGTTCGGAAGAAAGACAAATACGAAAAGTATGTCAAATACTATGGAATGAATTTGGAATAAAAAATACAAAATTCACATCTGAAGAAACACCAGACGAAAGACAAGAAATAATTGATATGTTTAGTGATGGTAAAGATTTACAGGCAATAGTTGCAATTAAATGCTTAGATGAAGGAGTAAATATTCCTGCAATTCAACATGCTTTTATTTTAGCTAGTAGTACAGATCCTAAAGAATTCATTCAACGAAGAGGAAGAGTATTAAGATTATATAAAGATAAAGAGTATGCTTATATTCATGATTTTATTACAATTCCTAATAATGATGAATATGTTGGTAATAGTTTGGTAGAAACAGAATTAAAAAGAGTTTACGAATTTTCTTCATTATCAGAAAATATTATTCAAAATGAAGAAATTATTGATGAATTATTAGATACCTTCAAAATAGAAAAGGAAAAGATAACTGATGCTAGAGATAAATATAATATAGGAGGTTTAAGTGATGAAGAGTAGAAGTGAATTAATAAATGAAATTTCAACGAGAGTTTTGTTGGAAATCATTTTTAATGAAAAAAAGAATTTTAATACAAAAGAGAAAAAAGATTCTGAAATGATAAAGTTGATAAAAAATATTATAGAACGCGAGGTGAAAAAGAATGATATTCAGAAAGATGAAATTGCATAATTTTAGGCAATTTAAAGGTGATACTGAAATATCTTTTTCAACTGATAAAAGCAAAAATGTAACTGTTATTATTGGAAATAATGGTGCAGGGAAAACAACATTATTACAAGCTTTTAATTGGTGTCTATATGGTCAGGTAAAATTAGAACATCCTGAAGAACTTATTACAAAAGAGATTATTTCTAAAATTGGAATTGGAGAGAAAGAAAGAGTAGAAGTAAGTTTAGAATTTGAACACTTAAACAAAATTTATACATGTAGAAGTTTTATTGATTATATAAGAAATTCAAATGGGAATATTCAAAAGTTAGATGAAGATAGAATCTTCACAATATCTGATTCGGAAACTGGAGAAACTAGGAAAACAACACAAAATGCTATTAGAGAAATTTTTCCTAGTGATTTATCAACTTATTTCCTATTTGATGGAGAAAGAATGCAAGATTTAGTTGATAATCAAAGAATTGGAAAAAAAGATTTGTCTAATGCTGTGAAAAATTTATTAGGTCTAGATGTATTAGAAAATGCAAAATATCATTTATCAAAAGCAAAAAAAGAATTTGAAACTGAATTTGTATCTGATAGTTCTTCTAGATTATCTCAAATTAATGAAGAATTGAAATTAATAGATGAAAGAATTGAAGAAGAAAGTCTCAATAAAGAAAAATACGAAAATGAATTGATAGAATTAGAAAAAAAACAATCAAAAGTTAATGAAATATTAAAGTCTAATGCAGGATTAAAAGAATTGCAAAACAAAAGAATTGAATATGCTAAGATGATGGAAAGAATAGAATCTGATATTGAAAGAAAGAAAACTGATATTTTTAAAACATTTGGTACTGCGAGTGTAAGTTATTTTTTAGGCTCTACTTTTGATATATTAAGAGAAAAAATTAAAAAAAGTGATTTAAGTGATAAAGCTATCGAAGGAATAAATGCTAATGCTATAAATCATATTTTAAAATCAGGCGAATGTATTTGTGGATGTAATTTAAATAATAATCCTACAGCTATTGCAAAATTGGAAAAATTAAGAAGTTATTTACCTCCAGAAAGTTATAGTATTCTTTTGAAGGGTCTTGAAGTAAATATGAATCATGCAATTGATAATAATTCAAAATATTATGAAAATTTTAATAGAATGTACGATGAATATAATAATTTAATTAATCAAAAGGATATATATACTAATAAAATAAATGATAATGAAAAACTGATAGCAGATGTTGGAGATAGAGACTTATCAAAATACAATGATGAATATATACAATTAAGAAATTTAATTGCTTCAAAAAATCAAGCGATTGGTAGTTGTAAAAATCAAATTGATGTATTAAAACAAACACAAAGAAATAGAGAAGACGAGAGAAGTAGAATCACAGTATCAAGCAATATTAATGATGCAGTTCAATTTAAAGTTGATATTTGCGAGAAGTTAATTAATGAAATGACTACTAGGTTAAATAAAAAAGAGAAAGAAGTTAAAAATGATTTACAAGATAAAACTAGTGAATTATTATCAAAAATGTTAAATTCTGATAAAACAATTTTTATTGAAGATGATTATAATTTTAATGTTGCAGATGAATATAAAACAACAACTTTATCTGAAGGTGAAAAAATAGTTACAAGTTTTGCTTTTGTTGGTTCAATTATTTCAATTGCTAAAGAATTTATATCTAAAGAAAAGAACGATTCTTTGGGAATATCTGATGATGATAGGTTTACATTAGTAATGGACGCTCCATTTGCTAAATTAGATTTAAGCCATCGACAAAATGTAACTTCACTAATACCTACATTGACTGATCAAATTATTTTATTTTCCGCTGATAGTCAATGGGATGGAGTAGTAGAAGATGCTTTAAAAGGTAGAATTGGTTTAATGTATAACATTGATAAAAATGGAACAACATCAAGTATATCTTTAGTTGAAAGAGAGGTGCAGTAATATGTTAACTTTTCAAACAGATATAGTTATTAAGGGAAAAAAAGCTGAAAAATATCAAGAGTTATCTAACAAGTATGGATTTTTATTAGTTGATATATATATGATGTCTGGAGTTTTGGGATTTATTAATAATCAAAAAGATGTAGCCGATAATGATAGTAATATTACTGCTAATATACCAAGAAATGTTTTACAATCAAGATCAGATAAAATTGATTTTTTATACCAAATAGTAACTTTAACTGAAGAAATTGATGTTGACGCAGAAAATGCTATGAAATTAGCATTTGAGGAAAATTCAATTGCTAACCCAAAAAAGTTATATAAAAGGGAACTTTTTGATGATTATGCAATGGGTGGAATTGATATATTATATGATATGTTATCAGATGTTGAATTTGATAAGCAAGTAGATAATATAAAAGACATACTTGATAAATTTTTTGAAAAAAGCAATTTAGGTCAAAAAACTGTAAATGATATTTTAGAGGAAGAAGGCTTATAAAAAGGAAGTGTAATTATGAAACTTACAAAGATATTAGACGAAAAAGGGAAAAAATTTAGAGATGCAATAGACCGTACCAAAAGAGTTTATTTACAGGACGATAGACCTTGGATAATTGGTTATAGTGGTGGTAAAGATTCAACTGCTACCTGTACTGTTGTATTAACTGCATTATCAGAATTATCCCAAGAAGAATTGAAAAAGCATGTATATATTATAAGTTCGGATACACTTGTAGAAACTCCACTAATAATTAATGAAATTGATTCAACATTGTATAAGATGGAGCAATATGGTAAAAAAAATAAATTACCAATTAGTACATACAAAGTTCAACCACAATTTGATAATACATTTTGGGCTAATTTAATTGGAAGAGGATATCCATGTCCTAATCAAACATTTAGATGGTGTACTGATAGAATGAAGATAGAACCTGCAAATAGATTTATTAAAGAAATAGTTGCTTCAAATGGAGAGGCAATAATGGTGTTAGGCGTTAGAAAAGGTGAGAGTAATTCGAGAGATAGAGTTTTAAATTCACATACTGTGAAAACTAGCGATTTGATGAGACATACAACATTAAATAATGCATTTACATTTGCACCTATTATTGAATTTACTATAGATGATGTTTGGGATGTTTTATTAAATTATCCATGTCCTTGGGGAGGAAATAATCAAGAATTATTCAAACTATATGCAGACAGTTCATCTAATTCTGAATGTCCTTTAGTAGTAGATGAAGAGACAAAAAATGCAGGAAGTTGTGGTAATAGTAGATTTGGATGTTGGGTTTGTACTGTTGTTGCCGAAGATAAAGCTCTTAGTGGTTTTATCCAAAGTGGAACTAACTGGTTAGTCCCATTACTTGAATATAGAAATTGGTTATATAGTATTAGAGATGATCGTTCTTTACGAATGAAAAGAAGAGCATCTGGACAAATATATTTTTCTGCTATAAAGCAAAAAGATGATATTTTAATTATTCCTAAAAAAGGGGATAGAGAAAAAATAGAAATAGATATTAATACTGGTAAAGACAATTTTGGTGAAGAATGGAATATTTTTCAGAGTAAAAATAAAGCTATAAAATATATTAAAGATAATAAAATTGATTTATCAAGTGATGATGATCCTAAAATAATATGTAAAACAAACGATGGGTATGGACAATTAGGACTTGGTCCATTTACTTATAACGAAAGAAAAGAAATGTTAAGAAGATTATTAAAAGTTCAAAAACAAATAAAAGATGAATTTGGAATCGAACACGAACTTATTACAAAAGAAGAATTAATAGCAATTAGTAAATTATGGCTAGAACAAGGTTATTGGAATGATGATGTTTGTAAAATCTATAAAGAAGTAATGAATATTGATTTAAATTTTATTTCTGATGATATAAAGTTGTTAAGTGAAAATGAGTTAGAGATTTTAAAAGATATTTGTATAAATAATAATATTGATTTTGAATTGGTAAAGAAAATATTATATTTGGAAAAAAATAGTTATGGATTAACACGAAGGGATAATCTACAAAAAGAACTCTCAAGATTATTAAATCAAGATTATATTCATATTTAGAAAAAGTTAAGGAGGTATTAATTGTGAAAATAACAAAGATTAAACTGCATAATATAGGACCATATAGAAATGAAGAAAATGTTTTTGACATTGATGTTAGCAAAAATAAAAACATAATTTTGATTGGCGGAAAAAATGGTGCAGGGAAAACAACATTGCTAAATTCAATTAAAACAGGGTTATTTGGAACTTATGCCTATGGATTAAAAACAAATAGTAATTTGTATTATAATTCTTTAAATAAAATATTTAACTACATAGAATCAAAGAAAAAAATATCCTATTATGGAATTGAAATTGAATTTATTTTAGTAGAAAACTATATACAAAATACTTACACTTTTTCTAGATCATGGAAAAAAGTTGATGATAATATATCTGAAACATTGAGAGTTAAAAAGAATAAATCATTTTTAGATGATGAAGAAATTGAACAAATTCAAACAAAATTAAAAGAAATAATGCCACCTGCAGTCATAGATACAATGCTTTTTGATGGAGAAAAAATTGCACAAATTATTGATGATAATAAAATTTCAGAATATTTAAGAGAGATAATCAATGTAAACTTTAACTTGAATATTTTTGATAAAATGGAAGATGATGTTAATTTTTATATTGAAAAAGAAAAAAGCAGAAAGGTTTTCTCTGCTGATGAAATAAATTTAATAGAATATAGAAATAAATACCAAGAAGCTCAAAAGAATTTGAAAAATTTAAATGATGTCTATGATAAATATATTAAAACTGAAGCAGAGCAAAAATTCAAGTTAAGAAATTTGCTTAAGAAATTTGAAAATTATGGTGGATTAGATGAAAAAGATAAATTTGCTATGAGAAGTTCTCTAGAAATGTTAGAAAATTCTAGAAAAGAAAATATGGCAATTATAAAAAATTTTTTGGAGGACGATGTTGTCTTTTATCTTAATGCAAAAAGAATCTTGAATATTAAGGAAGAAATAAAAAAAGAGCAACCCAAAATATTATTACAATATGTAGATGAAATTAGTAAATTATTAGGAGAAAAAGCAGTAAAAAATATTAGGGATGAATTAGATGCTTTATCGGGTGATGAAAAAACAAACATAAAATATCATTCAACTCCTAAATTAAATAGATTGATAGACGATTTTATAGAAAGATATAATTCTTTAACTATTGAGAAATTAAAAACTATTCTAAAAAGCAGTAGAAATGATTTAAATAATACTAGGGTATATAAACAAATAATTGGAAAAAATGAAAATGCAAATGCAAAAGATTTACAAGGTTTATTAAAAGAAATAAAGACTCTAGAAATTTCATTAGAAGAATTGAAATCTAAAATAAAAGATATTGAAAAAGATATAAAAAGAGCTACAGCAGATGTTAATTCATCATTTATAGAATTAGAAACATTAGAAAAAAAATTAGATTCTGAGAAAAAAGAAGAGAATAGTTTTTATATAGCAAGGAAATTATTAAAAATATCAGATGAATATAAGAAAAAACAAACTACTAGTTATTTAAACAAAATAGCAGATTTAGCAGTTAAAAAATTCGAAGAAATAAACAAAAAAGAAAACTATGTTACGAAAATAGAAATTGATAAAAATACTTTTGAACTTACATTATTTGATAATAAAGGGATTCAAAAAGACATTACTATACTTTCAGCAGGTGAAAAACAATTATTAATATCTGCTATAATATGGTCTATTTTTAAATTATCTGATAGAAATAATGTATTTACATTTGATACTCCTTTAGCTAGATTAGATAAAGTTAATAGGGCATTGTTTGTAGAAAAAGTATTATGTACTATTTCAGAACAAGTATTAATTCTTTCAACCGATGAAGAAATAGTTGGAGACTTATTCAAAATTGTTAATAAGCATTTAAGCAAAACTTATACTTTAATAAATGATGAAAAAGAAGGAAAAACTGAAATTAAGGAGGCATATTTTTAATTATGAATGGTAGATTAACCACTTCTTTAGAAGTTGAGCAAAAGATTATTGAATTACAAAAATTACTAAAATTATCTACAAAAGCATCAGTAATAAGAATTGCTTTAGGTTTATCTTTAAAAAGTAAAGAGGATCCTCGTAAAGTATATAATGAAAAAAATAATGATCATGGTGGTGGTTCTTATCAAAGAATTACTATTACTGGGGATTATGATGAATTATATAGAGCATTATTAATTGAACAATTAAATAAGGAAGTAGATGACACTGAATTATTTCCTGAATTATTTAATGCACACATTTCAAGAGGGATAAATGCTTTATATGATGAGTATCAGTTAAAAGGTAATTATGATAAAGTATTAGATTCAATCTTTGAATTGATATAAAATAAGTGGGTGAAAGTATGTTATATTTAGATAATTCTGCTACTACTAAGGTATTACCTGATGTTTATAATGAAATGTGTCCTTATATTTCTGAATTTTATGGTAATCCGAATAGTAAATATTATGAACAAGCTTTAAAATCAAATGAAGCAATATCTGTTGCAAGAAGTAGAGTAGCTTCATTTATAAACTGTAAACCAGATGAAGTTATATTTACAAGTGGTTCAACAGAAAGTAATAATTTTGTTTTAAAAGGTTATTGTCATGCAAATAAAGAAAAAGGAAATCATATTATAATTAGTTCTATTGAACATTCTTGTATAAAAAATACAGCGTTGTTTTTGGAAGAAAATGGCTATGAAGTAACTTATTTGCCTGTAAATAAAGATGGTTCTGTATCTCAATCTGTTCTTGAATCTGCTATAAAAGAAAATACAATATTAGTTTCAATTATGTGGGCGAATAATGAACTAGGAACAATAAATGACATAAAGAGCTTATCAAAATTATGCCATGACCATGGTGTTGCTTTTCATACAGATGCAACACAATATGCAGGTAAAGGCTTAATTGATTTACAAGATATGAAGGATATTGATTTTCTTTCACTTTCTGCACATAAATTTTATGGGCCTAAAGGTATCGGAATTTTGTTTATCAGAAAAGATGAAAATAACTTTTATCCTAAAATAACTCCTTTAATTCATGGTGGTGAACAAGAATTTGGATTAAGAAGTGGAACACTTGCAGTTCATCAAATAGTAGGAATGGGAAAAGCTGCTGAAATAGCACAACGAGATTTAAGTAGAAATATTGAATTATTAAATCAATATGAAAAACAATTTAAAGCAAGAATGAAAAAAGTATTTGGAGATAAAATAATTTTTAACAATGATATAAAAAATAAAATACCTGGGTTAATAAGCATTAGAATTAAAGGTTATAATAATCAGTTATTTTTAAAAAATGCTTCTTCTATAATTTCTGCAAGTACAGGTTCAGCATGTAGTAATGCAAAGCCGTCTTATGTACTTAAAGCATGCGGTTATAATGATGAAGAAATAAGAGAAACTATTAGATTTTCTTTATCTGCTTATGCGGATTATAATAATTTTTTAGAAATAGAGTAAAAAAAGAAGTTATTAATTTATATAACTTCTTTTCATTTTAAAATATCGTAAAATGATAAATTATGATTTAAACAAATAGTATATAATGTAAGTGAGTTTATTAAATATTTTCCATTTTCATAGCCACTATAAGTTGCTTGAGAAATCATACATTCTGAAGCAATAGTTTCTTGT
>CALVSD010000036.1 GCA_944358805.1 uncultured Bacilli bacterium | reverse complement strand
TCCTTTATCAAATCTTTATTTTTTCTTAATTCTCTTCTTTGCTTTCTGTTCATTACTACATACCACCTTTTTATTATTTAGTAATTATATCAAATTTATTGCGAAAAAAATTTACTCTTTTTTACTGAACTTTACACAATAAGTTGACTAAAGAATATATTTATACTATACTATGATTAGGTGGTAAGATATGACAATGAATGTAAATGGAGAAGATTTTAAAGATATTGAAGCTATATTTCTTAAAAGAAAATGTAAAAGATATGAAGAATTAATTGCTAATAGTAGGAAAGAAAGTGTTGCTCAACCAAGAGTAGAAGTGAAAAGACAAGGTAAAGTAAGGGTTAAAGATATAAAAAAAATAATAATAAGTATATTAGTATGCTCTGTTTTAATAGTAGGAGGTTATGTTGGGTTTAAAGCTGTTATGGATCATATTAATAATCCAACTAATATGAATAATTTATCTCGAAGTATCGGAGTTTTAGCTTTGGAAAATGATCCTGATTTATCAAGAGAAATTGGGGATATAGAAATTAGCATTTTAAGTCAGAATACTAGTAATGAAAATGGAGTATTAAAATTTGATCATGCGAAAATTGCGGAAGACCTAATAGGTTTGGAAAATAAAGACTTATTTGATTATGCATTTTATAGTTTATGTAATGATATGGGAAGTAATTTAAACAATCAAGTAGTTTCTTCATCTGGGGTTTCTAGAACTAATATAGAATGGGTAATAAATAATTTAAAATTATTATCAGCTTCTAAAGATACAGAATTTAAAGAATATATTTCGACTAAATTAGAAACAGTAAGTGATTTAGATGAATATTTAATAGCGGATAATTATATAGACAGTAATGGTAATCCTAGTTTAGAAAAAGCGATGGACGCAATGAATTTAAAGGCTGAAGGCATTTTGAAATTAGTAGAGTCATTACATGAAACAAAGGTGGTAAAAAATGGTAGATTATGATGTTGTTTTAATAGGGGATAAAAAATATATAGAAATAGATAGGATTGATGTTGATTCAAATACTTTTGTTTATTTAGTTGAAATTGAAGAATCAAACCATTTTGTTATACGTAAATATGTAAAAATAGGTGATAAAGAATATTTTGATGGATTAGAAAATGATAAAGAATACGATATTGCTTTATCACATTTCTTGAAGAAACATAAAAACTTAATATAATTATAAAGAAGAAAAAATCTTCTTTTTTGTTTATGTAAAGTTAAAATTTATAATTAAAAGTTTTTTTGGAGGATACAATGAAGTTTAAACATCATAAAGAAATTATAGAAATGTTATACAATGAGTGGGATTTGGGTAAGAAAAATTCTGGCGCAAAAGGTAGGACATGTGCTTGGATTTATTGGTTTGAAATTTTAAGCGAGTCAGAAAAAATAGTTTTAAAAAAAGATAATAATAAAATTATAGGAGTATGTGGATATTCAAAATGGGAATCTAAAAAGTATATCTTTAGAAAAAAATTTTATAAAACATTAAGTAAAGTTTTGATACTTAGTCCCTTAATAAAGAATAAGAAGGCAATATATCAATATAATTGTAACTATAGCTATTTGCCTAAAAATCTTGAAAAACAATATGATGGAGAGATATCTATTTTAATTGTAAATAAAAGTTACAGAGGCAATAATGTTGGAAAAGAATTATTAATTGATACATTTAATAAAGCAAGAGATGATGACATGGAAAAAGTATATATATTAACTGATGAATCATGTAATTATAAATTTTATGAAAAATTAGGATGTAAAAAAGTATATGAAAAAATAATAAATAATGAAGAACCTAATATATGTGAAAATAGTATTCAAGAAAAAGGTTTTGTTTATGAAATGAACCTATAATATTAAACAAAATGATTTAAAGGAGGATTAATATATGCAAGAAAATTTTGATGTGTATATAGTACCATTTATAAATAAAACAGATATTATAGAAGAAGTAAACGATGGATATTCAGGAGCGTTATTATATAAAATTATAAGAGGGAAAAATAAATTTTTTTTAAAAGTATTTAATAGAATTTTAAATATTACTAAGATTGAAGATATTATTTACATATATAAAAAATTAAAAATAAAATCATTAAACATTATAGATTTTGGTAATATTGATAAGTTAAATAGAAGCTATATAGTGTACAATTTTGTAGAAGGGGAAAATCTGAAAATATATACAAATACTGATGATTATAATTTAGATGATATAAGAAATATTGGTGCAATAATTGGACAAAAATTATTAAAATTAAAAACGTATAAGGATTATAATAATTGTGTATTTAAAAATACAAATGTTGATGATATAATTAATAAGGCAATAATGAATTTAAATATATTGTTAGAAAATGAACCTTACAAAAATGTATTATTAAAATATTTTTGTATTGATGATATATATGATTTAAGGAAAAAATTAATTAAATTTAGTGATTTATTTAAAAATATTGATCAAGTACTAATACACGGGGATATTAAAAGAGCAAACATTATGATTGATGAGAGTAAAGAATTATGTATAACGGATATAGAATCAATGCAAGTAAGTTATGATGTATTAAATTTTAGATATCAAATAACATGGAGTTTGTTTGATAAAAATGAAAAAGAAGCTGCATTTATTAAAGGGTATTTTGATGGAATTTATTTTAATAAACGTCCCGATAATTTCAATTATATGATTATTTTTACAATTATCCTCAATTTTTTTGAAGAATCTTATAAAAGATTTAAAAATTCAAATATTAATGGATTTGATATTTATGTAAAGAACTGCAAATCTTTGTTTGATAAAATAAATAAAGTTAATATAGATATAGAATATATAATTTAATATATATTAGGAGTAATTATGAAAAATGAAATAGGAAAGAGTGCATGGTTGTTAATTATAAGTGATTTAATTTACACGTTAACAGCTGTATTTATAGAAACATTTTTAGTAGCGTATTTTTTACAGATAACAAAAGAAAATATAACTACTATATCAATATACTATATAATAATTTATTTTTTACTTAGTATTGGTAATGTATATATAGGAAAAAAAATAAAAAAATATCCTAATAAAAGTAAAAACATTATGTCATTAGGAATTATATCTAGAGCTTTATTTGTTTTGTTTATAGTAATATTATCAGAAAAGATAGTTTCTAATTATATTTTAATTGCTATAATATATGCTTTTTCGGAAATATTATATTGGGGTGCTCATGAAGTTATATATATAAATGTAACTAGCAATAATAACAGGAAAAAGTATATGTCTATTAAAAAGATATTAGGAAAAATTGTAAATGTTGTATCGCCCTTAATTTTAGGAACTTCTATTGAATTATATTCATTTAGTAAAATAGCAATATATGTATTTATACTATCTGTTATTCAAATTATAATAACTATGCTTATTAAAATTAACGATAAAAGTTGTATAAAAGAAAAATATAATTTTAAAACGTTTATAGAGTATATAAAAGAAAATAATTTAAGAAAAATACAAAGATATAATTTATCGGGTATTGCATATGGAATTGTAGAAAGCTCAATTAGTACTCTAATAATTATTATAACTATTATGACTTTTAAAACATCTTTTAATTTAGGAATTTTAACTACGATTTTTTCTGTGTGCTCAGTAATTTCTTTAATAATATATAATAAATTTTATAACAAAAAAAATGCGATATTAATATTGTTATCATGTTCATTTATAATAGTGCTTGGAGTTGTAGGATTATTAATTAATATTAGTAAGTGGACTTTGGTTTTGTATAATTTTTGTTATGTAGTTACATTTTGTATTTTTGATGTTGTATATAATACTAGAAAAGGTGATTTAGTTAAAGAATGTAAAATAGAAAAATATTGTGAAGAATATGTTGGCTATACTTCAATATCTATAGGATTAGGAAGAATAATTGGATATATTTTAATGCTAATTGTATCTTTTACAACAGATATTATCTATTTCAAAATATTGTTAGCAGTAGTTACATTATTTGCTCCTGTTTATTGTTACTTAATTATTAAAAGTTTGTATGACTAAGGTGAAAAAATGCAAGATTTTATGTTAATACTTATTATTTTTCTTGTTATGAGTATAACATATAGTATGCATTTATTGTTTAATATTTTTTTAGAAGTGACATAAGTATTTTTTTAGAGAACATTTTTATTTTATTGATAATATTTTTGTAAAAAGATGGAATTTTTTATTAAAATATAGTACAATTTTTTATGGTTTATTAAAATATGGGGATATAGTAATTTTATATAAAATTAGAGAATCTGAAATATGACATATGCATATTAGTTTTTACGAATTATTAAATCCATAATAGGAGGTTCTGTGATGGATGATGTTACACAAAAGATCAAGTTAAGTAATAAGATATATCCGTATTTATCTGGATTATCTAGTGATTTGTTATTTTTTAGTGCTATTAACACAATGATTTTAACAACAGTAAAGTTGTTCTCTGCATCTCAAGTTAGTTTATTATCAGCACTTTCCATTTTAGTTGTAATATTATCTCAAAATATTGTTTTAAAGATAATAAAAAAAATAGGTAACGTGAAGTCTGTTCGTTTAGGATTAATAATGTTATTTTTATCGGCAATTATAATAACATTTGGAACGTCATTTATAACAATTGCAATTGGAGAAATTTTATATAATATGTCATTTCTTTTTAAAGGAATGGATAGTGTTATTTTAAAAAGAAATTTAAAATATTTAAATGAAGAAGATTCATTTATCGAAATTCAAAGTAAAAGTAGTATGATATATGCTATAGCAACAATGATTATTTCTTTAATCGTTGGCTTTATATTTAACATTAACAATAGTTTGCCAATGATAATTTGTAGTATTATATGTTTTATTAATATAATTCTTTCAAGTTGTTTGTATGAAACAGAGATTCAAGAAGAGATTATTTCAAAAAATACAGGTAAATTTAAATGGACAAAAATTTTATTTTTGATTGTAGTATTATATGGACTATTATATGGGACTTTAGAAACAGCACAAGAAAATGGGAAATTATTTATTCAATATACCTTACAAGACTTTTTGTCAATGAACAAAACTGCAATATATTTGTCAATTATTATTGCTTTATCTCGAATATCCAGAGTATTATCAAATATATTTTTTAGTAGAATATACCGAAAAATAAAAAATAAATTTATAATTATATTAAATATTAATTTAATAATTGCAATATTTCTTTTAATTGTTGGTAATTTAATATCATTAGAAATTGTTGGAATACTAATTATGGGATTAGGATTTTGTATGATTTTATGGTCAAGAGATCCAATTATGAATGTTTTAAAAAACGAATTGTTAAACAATTGTTGTATAGAGAACCAGCAAATAGTAATGTTAAAATTTAATTTGTCAAGGAAAATAGTGAGATGTATTTTAGCCACTTTAGTTAGTTTTATATTGCTTAAAGTAGAAATGATTTATATTATCGTTATTTTGTTAATTTTTTATATCGTATACATTATATTTGTTATCAAATTATATACATTGTTAAACAATAAAGATAATGTTCTTAACTATTAATAAGTTTTTATTAATAGTTATTTTTTTATAATATTAACTTAATTATGTGTTTTTTGATGGAATATAGTATTTTTTTTCTTTTTATTGTATAATTTTATTAGGTAAAATATTGGAGGTAGTAATGAAGATAGGTATTGATATAGATAATGTTATTTCTAATTTTAATGAAGCTTTATTAGAAGAATATTTAAAACATGATAAAGAATTAAGAAACACAGGAATTGTAAATGATAATGCACAGTATATACGAAAAGGTATGTTTGACTGGACTGAAGATGAGGAAATAAGTTTTTATAAAAATAATATAGAAAAAATTGTAAAGAAATTAAGGGTAAAAGACAAAGCAAAAGAATATATTGATAAATTAAGGAATTATGGTAATGAAATTTACATTATTACAGGTAGGGATAATGGTGAATATTCAAATCCATATGATATGACTATTGAATGGTTAAAAAAATATGATATTAAATACGATGAATTGATTTTAACCAATGCATATAAACATCAAGAAAAAGCAGATGTTTGTATAGAAAAAAATATTGATATTATGATTGATGATTCTACTAATGTTTGCCTTAAATGCTTTGAAGCAGGTATTAAATCATTATTATATAGTACAGAATATAATAAGAATGAAAAAAGGTTTACAAAAGTAAATAATTGGAATGATATTTATAATTATGTAACTAATTATAGAAAAGAAAAAGTAAATGTAATTTTAGACACTGATACATATAATGAATGTGATGATCAATTTGCTCTTTCTTATATGATCAAAAGTCAAGATAGATTTAATGTTGAAGCAATAACAGTTGCTCCATATTCTCATAAGGTAAGAAATGTAACCGTTAAAGAAGGGCAAGAGCTAAGTTATAATGAAATAATAAAAATATGTAATTATTTAAATTTTGATATTATAAATAAAGTGTTTAAAGGGGCAGATAACTATATTTCTAATGGATATAATAATTCAAATGATGCAGTTGATAAAATAATAGAAATAGCATCTAAAAATCAAAAAACTTATATTATGGCAATAGGGGCTATTACTAATGTGGCACTTGCTATAAAAAAAGACCCTAAAATAATTGATAAAATAGAAGTAATATGGCTTGGAGGACATAGTTTATTACAAGAAAATAATTTTGAATTTAATTTTAAGCAAGATGTAGAAGCAGTGAGAATAGTGTTTAATTCAAAAGTAAAATTAACGATTATACCTTGCCAAAATGTTGCCTCTAATTTAAGAACATCAATATATGAATTAAATCATTATTTAAAAAATAAAAGTGAATTATGTAATTACTTAATTAAGAGATTTTATAATGATGGATATCATGGAATACAAGAAAGACGAGTTATTTGGGATATATCTGTTATAGCATATATGATAAATAAAAATTGGTTTTCAAGTAAAGTGATAAGTTGTCCTAATATTAAGGATGATACTTCTTATGAATTAACTACTAATAATCATAAAATAACTATGATAAATTATATTGATGTAGATAAAGTTTTTATAGATTTATTTAAAAAACTAGGAGGATAGAGTATGAAAGTATATATAACAAGACATGGACAAGTTCCACATAATGCTTTAAAACAATACAATGCGGATGATGAAAATTTGACAGATTTAGGTATAAAACAAGCTGAACAATTAAGAGATGAAATTATAGATATTAACTTTGATATAATTATATGTTCTCCATTAAATAGGGCTAAACAAACAGCCAATATAATAAATATAAAAAATCAAAAAGTTATTTATGATGATAGGTTGAAAGAGCGAGATTGTGGGGATTTATCTGGTAAACCTTTGAATGTAACAAATAGGGAAGAATATTGGAATTATAATACTACAATAAAATATGGGACATCAGAAAATATTAAATTGTTTTTTGATAGAGTCTATAATTTTTTAGATGAATTAAAAGAAAAAAATTATAACAGAGTTTTAATAGTTGTCCACAGTGGTGTATCCAAAGCATTTAATGGATATTTTGAGGGAATAAAAGATGGTAAATTCTTAAATAGAAGGTTAAAGAACTGTGAAATAAGAGAATACGAAATAATAGGTGAAAAATAAAATGTTACTTATATATATTGTAGTTTTAGCAGGAACATTTGGAGCAATTGGACAATACTTAGATAAACATCTAGTAAATATAGGAATAAGTCGGAAAGACTATTTTTATTATATGTGTTTTACTATGATTCCTTTTTCTTTAATAATGGTAATTGTAGAATTATATACAGGACAACTAAAATTTGAATTAAGATTTATTTCTATAATTTTACTTATTGCAGCAATGTTTTTAAGATATAAAAAGCAACATACGATAGTGGGATGTTTAAAATATTTAAATCCTTATGAGGATTCTGCATATTTGATATCGGGTATTATTGTAGCTTTTATTATAGATGTAATATTAGGAATAGAAAATTTAAGAATAATATCAATTTTGTCAATATTATTAACTGTTGCCGGTGTTTTTATGATAGCAGATTCTAAAATAAAAATTAAAAATTTACAAAAGGATTTAATAGTAAGGATTATTACATCTCTTTTAATGAGTTATACGACACATTTTATATTGCAATATTGGTCAAATGCAGTTTTTATATTAACATTAAACTTAATGCTAACAATTATATTTTCAAAAAGATATAATTTCCAATATCATAAAGAACATAAAAACATAATAAAATGGGTATTGCTTCAACAGCTATTTGGCTTTGCTTCATTATATTTGAGTAACTATTTATCTAGTAATTCTGTAACTTTAAGCTCTTATGTTAGGCCTACATCAATAATAGTTGTTGTTATAATTTCATTATTTTATAAAGATAAAAAGAAGAAACCGTCAATAAAGCAGATATTAGGAATAGTATTAGTTATTTTGGGTATTTGTTTAATTAATAAATAGAAAGTAAAGGTGTATGATTATGAAAATGACAAGTAAAGAAGCAAGAGAATTATTGGAATCACATAGAGGTAAAACTGAAAGTGATATGTGGATAGGTCATTGCCTTTGTGTTGGTGATAGTGGAGGTAAAATTGCTAAAGCATTAAATGAAAGAGGATATAATGTCGATATAGATAAAACTATTACACTTGGATATTTACACGATATTGGTAAATATAATGGAGAATCACAAGGACATGTTATGAGAGGATATAGCTATCTTAAAGAAAAAGGATATGATGAAGATTATTGTAATATTTGTTTAACACATTCATATTTAAATAATGATATTTTATGCACTGCTGGTGGTATTCCAGATATTAATGCAAATCCTTTTTTAACAAACTTTATAAAAAATCATGAATATTCTATTGAAGAGAAAATTATAAATTTATGTGACTTAATGTGTCCACAAGGTGGTAAAGTATATACAATTGATAAAAGATTAATTGATATTATGATTAGAAGAGGTACGTACTCAAATACACAGTATCATATAAAAGAAACGTATAAATTGAAAGAATTTTTTGATAATTTATTAGGATATAATTTGTATGAATTATTTCCTGAAATAAAAAATAATCTATAAAAGTTATTAAGTATGGTGAAGGTAATTATATGAATAAAAGAATTCCTGTAGTTATATTTATTATTTCAAATAGTTTTTGTGATTTTACTTTAGATGTGGCCGTTAATAAATATAATATGTATTTTGTATTGTTTGGAACTGCTTTAGGTTCATTTATAATGCAGTTAGTTTATGGATTTATCAATGGTATATCTATGACGTTTTCGCCGTTTATATTTATTCTTATAAATGGGTTTTGTATGTTATTAGGGTATATTTATATTAATTATTATAGTATTGGTATTAAATTAAATAATTTAATATATTTTTACAAAATAAAAACTTACGAATTGTAAAAAGTTCGTAAGTTGTATTCAAATGGAGCCTTAACTATATACGTATACGAAATATATGACTCCCAAGGTTGATTAAATCAACTGATAATTAAATTATAGCAGATATGATGATTATTTCAAGTGGTAGTATAGATATTTATGCTTAATTTTGATATAATTTTATTAGGAAATTTCAACTATTATGAAGGAGGTTAATGCATGAGAAGGTTCATTTATTATGATAAAGATGGAATTGAATCATATCTAGCACAAATTACTGCAGGAATTTCAATTTCATCATCTAACGAGATTGAAATTAGTAATGAAGAAAGTAAAACTCTTGAAAATAAGAAAACAATTAATTCAGATATAGGAGCAAAATTAGCTGGTATTGGTGCAGAAATTCAAGAAGATATAACTACTGGAGAAACAGAAAAGCAAATTGCTACTAAATTGGTAAAATCACTTGAAGAAAAAGTTATGAGTGATTATGCATTTGATAAAGTATATAATTATTTTAAAAAAGAGAATATTATAAAAACTGATGATTTTACAATTGGAGATATTATATCTTTAAATGAAAATGTTACTTTTTTTGACTTTGATTACTTTGAAAAACTCTTTTCTGAAAAAGGAGCATATACTTTCTCAATTAAACAACAAAAAAATGAAATAAAAAAATTTAAAGATTCTTTAACAAATCAGCAAAAACAAGATATGCAGGTAAAGTTTAAACTAAAGGAACTAGAGGAAAAAATAAAATCTGCTGAAGAAGAAAGAAAAAATTTGGTTGAAACAATAGACGTTGCAAAAAATACTCTACCTTATACTAGATTTATAATGACAAAGGAATGCTTAATAGTTCTCAATGATAATAATTTTAGAGATAATCCTAAAAATGTTGCTTTTAAATATGGAGGAAAAATTGAGATTATAGGTTATGTAACAAATATAATAAGTGAAGATAGTGAACTAATAGAAAATAAAAACGATTTTTCAGAAATATATAAATTTGTGAATCAGGTTTTGTTAAAATTATATAATGGTAAAAACAAGGTATATGTAATTCATCCTTTGGCCATGTATTATTAATTCAATAAGGAAGTGAATATTTAGTTATGAATAATAAAATTGAAACTGCAATTAAGTATTATAAGTTATGCACTAAATTAAAAGATACTATTAGAACGGGTCCTGTTGTTTGGAATGCCAAAAGAGAAAGAATTGAAAGTGTTGCAGAGCACATATATGGAGTTCAAATGTTAGCACTATCCATTTATTATCAATTTGGATATAAATTAGATATTATGAAAGTTATTTATATGTTAGCAATTCATGAACTAGAAGAAATACAAATTGGTGATTTAGCATTCTTTGAAACATCAAGAGAAGAAAAACTAATTAAGGGCAAAGAAGCAACAGAATATATATTAAAAGATTTTCTTGGAAAAGATGAAATATCAGCATTATTAGATGAATATAATGAGAGAAAAACAGAAGAAGCAATATTTGCCTATCACTGCGATAAATTAGAATGTGATATTCAAATGAAATTGTATGATCAAGAAGGTTGCTTTGATTTAAATAATCAGCCTAAAAATCCAATTATTAATAATCCTAGTGTTAGAAAAGTGCTAGATAGTGAAAAAAATATATCTAATGCATGGATCGAATTTGATAGAAGTAAGTATGAAGATGATAAGAACTTTATTGAAATAATTGAATACTTAAAAGAAAATGAAATATAAGTTAGGAGATTGAAATTATGCAGAAAATCATTATGTTAGGTACAGGACATGGATTTGTCTATAATTGTTATAACACTTGCTTTTTATTGCAAAATGATGATGAATATTTTTTAATTGATACTGGTGGTAGTGCTCATATAGTACAAAATTTTGAAAAATTAAATATAAACTTAAATAAAATACATAATATTTTTATTTCACATAGCCATACAGATCATATCTTAGGATTATTTTGGCTATTGAAGAGAATAACAGGAATGGTTCGTTTAGGAAAATATAACGAAAAATTAAATGTATATTGTAACGATGAAGTGGCAAATGCAATTAAGAATATTTATCCTAATTTATTTCCAGATGTTTATGTGGAGGAAATAGAGAGATATTTGAATGTAATTGTTTTACAAGATAATGAAACAAAGAAAATTACTAATCAAAATTATACTTTCTTTGATGTGAAAGCAAGTAAAAATAAATTATTTGGATTTGAAACTGTCTTAAATAATAACAAAAAATTGATTTTCTTAGGAGATGAAACTTGTAATCCTAAACTTTATGATAGAATTAAAGATAGTGATTATGTAATGCACGAGGCATTTTGTTTAGACAGTGAACAAGATATTTTTAAACCATATGAAAAAAAGCACTCAACAGTTAAATCAGTATGTGAAAATTTTAAAGATTTGAATATTAAAAATCTAATTTTATATCATACAGAAGATACACATTTAAGTAATAGAAAAGAATTATATACAAATGAGGCTAGATTCTACTTTAATAATAATGTAATAATTCCGGATGATTTAGAAGTAATTGAATTAAATTAAGGAGGAATGAATATGAAAAATATAATTATTACAGGCGCTGCTAATGGTGTTGGAAAAGCAGTAGCAAATCTTTTAAAAGCAAATAATTTAATACTTATAGATGAAGATAACAATAATTTAGAACAAGTTGCTAAAGATTTAAATGGACAATTTTATGTATGTAATTTAGCAAATGAAAATGATATAAAAATATTATTAAATGATATTAAAAATAATTATGAAAATATTGACTGTTTAATTAATTGCGCAGGGATGTGGATTTCTGGGGATATGTCAAAGTTAGAACAACCTATATTTGATGAAATGAACAGTATAGAAAGAATTAAAAAGGTTATTGATACAAATGTATTTGGTACTATAGCAATGATAAAAGGAATTTTTCCTATAATGAAAAAACAAGGATATGGACAAATAATTAATATTAACTCACAAAGTGGTGTTATGTGTGAACCACCATTTCCAATATATAATGCAACAAAACAAAGTACCAATGCGTTTAGAAAAGCAATTCAAGATGATTTAGCAAGAAATAATATAAAAATAACTGATGTGTGCCCTGGCTTAATTCAAACAGACTTTTATATAAGAGCTAATAATGAGTTACCTAAGGAAATTATGGAAAATGGATTAACACCCGAAGATGTTGCTAAAATAGTTAAATATGTTTTTGAATTACCTTATGAAATAACAATACCAAGCATTGAGGTAAGACATATAAAAAATTACTAAGGAGGAAAAAATTATGAATTTAATTTATAAAAAAATAGAAGAAAAAGATAAGAAACAATTATTTAATCTTATTGATGTTGTTTTAAAGGGATTGCCTGATCAAGCACATTTTATTCCATACGAGCAATGGGAATTAGATAGTATGTTTGATGAAGTAAATTATGCACCTTTATATGGTGCTTACGATGGAGAAAAACTTGTTGGAATGGCGCAACTATATGTTTCACAAGATATGTTAGCAGATTTTAAAGAAGAATTTGGATTAACAAAATTTAAGGTTTGTGAATTAGGTGGTAATTTAGTTTTACCAGAGTATAGAGGAAATGGAATTACTACTAAATTACAAACTATGGAATTACAACTTGCAAAAGATTTAGGATTTGATTATATAATTTCTATGGCTCATCCAGATAATATTGGTAGTTGTAAAACTCTTGAAAAAGTTGGATTAGAATTTGTAAAAGAAACAACTTTATCAAATGGATTTTTAAGAAAATTATACATGTTAAAATTGAAATAATTATATAACATAAGACAATGCTTAATTGGCATTGTCTTTATCGTTTATAAGGAAAGTTCGATTTTAAACAAAAATATTAAATACAGAAAAAAGGGCACAATTATCCTGTGCCCATTTTAATTTTTTAAAAATTATTCATGATTTAGCCAATATTTTGATACAGTTTTAAATTTACCGCATCTATTACAATAAATTGTTGATACTTTTTGATTAGTTTTTAATTCTTTATGTTTAACTCTAGATCCCATTTCATCATAAATAAAGTCTGGAACTTTTTCTTCAAGTCCACAGTTTAAACAAATGCTTTCTATATCTGATGAAGTATCATC
>CALVSD010000035.1 GCA_944358805.1 uncultured Bacilli bacterium | reverse complement strand
ACTAAAATTATAGATACTGTAACTAATATTCCTCTTTTATTTGGTTACCTCCTTGAAGCACTAACTTTAAGTGTTACAGTAATTGTAGTAGCAGTTCCCGAAGGTCTTCCTATGATGATTACTTTAGTATTATCTTCTAATATGAAAAGAATGCTAAAAAATAATGTTTTAGTAAGAAAACTAGTAGGAATAGAAACTGCAGGTAGTTTAAATATCTTATTTACGGATAAAACAGGAACTCTTACTAAAGGAAAACTTGAAGTAATTAATATGATCAGTGGGGACAACCTTGAAATTAATAATAGTATAGAATTAAATAATTATCCTAAATATAAAGAACTAGTAGTAGACAACCTTGTCTATAATAATGATAGTATTTATGACTCAGTAGAAAATAAAGTAATCGGGGGAAATATAACTGACAAGTCTCTCTTAGAATTTATAAAAATTAAAAGAAATAATGATATTAAAGAACTATATAAATTACCATTTAATAGTAAAAATAAATATTCTATAACAATAATTTCAAAAGATAATAAGAATATTAAATTAGTAAAAGGAGCTCCCGAAAAGATACTTAAATATACTGATTTATGTTATGACAAATATGGTAATAAAATATTATTAAAAGAAAAAGATAAAATACTATCTAAAATAGATAATATGACTAAAAACGGAATAAGAGCAATTGCAATTGCTAACTCTGATAGTACAGTAAATAGAGATAGTTTAAATAATATCGTTTTAATAGGTATATTATTTATAAAAGATGAAATAAGATGCGAAAGTAAGGACGCTATTAAGTTAGTAAAAGATGCTGGTATTCAAACAGTAATGATAACAGGAGATAGTAAAAATACTGCTCTTTCTATTGGAAGTGAAATTGGATTAATTAATAGTGATAATGATTTAGTAATAACTTCTGATGAACTTAACTTAATGAGTGATGATAAAGTAAAGCAAATACTTCCTAGACTTAAAATAGTATCAAGAGCTCTTCCTAGTGATAAAAGTAGGTTAGTGCGTCTAGCCCAAGAATTAAATCTTGTTGTAGGTATGACCGGAGATGGAGTAAATGATGCTCCTGCTTTAAAAAAAGCTGATGTCGGCTTTGCTATGGGAAGTGGTACCGAAGTAGCGAAAGAAGCATCAGATATTGTAATTATAGATAATAACTTTTTATCAATTACTAAAGCAATATTATATGGAAGAACAATCTTTAAAAGTATTAGAAAGTTTATTATATTTCAGTTAACTGTAAACTTATGTGCTGTTAGTGTTTCTATTATTGGACCATTTATTGGAATTCCTTATCCCGTTACCGTAATTCAAATGTTATGGATTAATATGGTAATGGATACATTAGCAGGCCTAGCTTTCTCATATGAAAGTCCTAAACTAGAATACATGAAAGAATATCCTAAAAAGAAAGATGAAAATATTATCAATAACTATATGTTAAATGAAATATTAGTAACAGGTATTTATTCATCTATATTATGTTTTATTTTCTTAAAATCCCATTTTATTAGAAGTTTCTTTAGATATAGTCCTAACTATGAATATTTACTTACTGCATTCTTTGGTTTATTTATATTTATAAGTATCTTTAATAGTTTTAATGCAAGAACTCACAGGTTGAATCTTTTTACATTATTACATAAAAATAAAGTATTCTTATCAGTAATATTTTTTGTAGCCATTGTTCAAATATACCTTATATATTATGGGGGAGATATATTTAGAACAAGAGGACTTACACTAAATGAATTTATAATAATGCTCTTAATTGCATTTACGGTAATACCTTTTGATTTCACAAGAAAACTATATTTAAAAAGTATTAATAAAAATACTGGAGTGTAAAAAAATACCATCATAAGGTGGTATTTTTACATCATATACATAGAACTATCTGGATCATTATAAATATTTGTAGTGTTGTTATTATAAGTTGCTTCTAATCTAGTAACTCTTTCATTTAATCTTTTAATTTGTCTTTCCATGGTATTTAATTTAGTGTCAATATCAGTATTATTAGAACTATTATTTTGATTACAAGATGTCATATTTTGATTGTTATAAGGCATTCCATAATTCATATTTGGGTTTTGCATCATCGGCATTATCCCATTAGGTATCATTCCGCCTTGCATCATTGGCATCATTCCATTTTGAAAAGGATTACTTACATATCCATAATTACCATAATACATATCTCTATCATTATTGTTCATAAATTCACACTCCCGTTATTCTTTTCATTTTAATATATGCAAAATACCCAGATTGTGTTAAAATAAACTTAAGGGAGTGTTTTATGAGACTTAGAAATGTAAAAGGTGCTAAAGAAAAAATATTATCAAGTAGATATAATATAGATAATCCATTTGATAATATTAATAATTGGAATAAAGTATTTAATAATAATAATCCTATATATATAGAAATAGGAATGGGTAAAGGTAAATTCATAATAGAAAATGCTATAAATAACCCAAATATAAATTATATAGGAATAGAAAAATTTGATAGTGTTATCGTTAGAGCTATCGAAAAAGTAGAACAGTTAGATATACCTAATTTAAAATTTATTAGAATGGATGCTACTAGAATAGATGAAGTATTTAATAAAGAAATAGATAGAATATATTTAAATTTCTCTGATCCATGGCCAAAAGATAGGCATTCTAAAAGGAGATTAACTAGTCCTATATTTTTAGAAAAATATGATAAAGTATTTAAAAAAGATAATATAATTGAAATGAAAACAGATAATATAGATTTATTTAATTATTCAATAGATAGTTTAAAAGCACATGGATATAATATTGAATATATTACTAATGATTTGCATAGAGAAAATGTAGATAATATTATGACCGAATATGAAGAAAGATTTTCTCTGCTAAATAATAAGATAAATAAGTTGATAGCAAGGAAGTGATTTTATGTCTGAATATATATTATATGGTGTTGAAAAAAACTCATCAAAATTTATATTGAAAAGAAGCGAAAATATTAAGGACATAGATAAGTTTACTTTATGTTTTTATAATTCAAAAGATATGGAAGAAGTATTAAATGAATTATATGGTACTTCTGTAGAAATAGATAGTATATACTTAATGAAAAAAGTAAAAAATAAGGAAGGAATTATTCCTATTAGATATAAAGATGATAATTATGATGAGGAAAACGTTATTGAAACTTATAAGGAATTGTTATGGTCAAATCCTAAATTTTTAATGATGTCTAATGTTAAACATGTTAATTTAGATTTTATGAAAAGATTTAAAAAAACCGGTAAGATTTGCTTTGGTGAAAGAGAGTTTTCGATGGCAATACATGCTTATTTTTATCGCGCAGGAAAAATATCTTATACTAAGGTTAGAGAAGCTTATTTTGAATTGTTGGAATTAGGAAAAAAAACAAAATGCAAAAAGAAATAAATTTTTATATAGATAAGTTTTATTTATACTTAAAGACAAATAAAAAATATTCTATCAATACAATTAACGCTTATTTAACCGATATAGAAGATTTTAACAATTTTACTAATAAAGGTATCAATATTATTCTTGAAGACATAAGTTCATATTTATCACATTTATATAATGATATAAAATTATCTAAAAGTAGTATTAGTAGAAAATTAAGTTCGCTTAGAAGCTTTTATAATTACTTAGTTAAAGAAGAGATTGTTAATTATAATTATTTTAATGATGTTAGTAATCCTAAAAGAGGATTGGTTTTACCTAAATTTATAAAAGAAAAAGATATGAGTAATATAATGGAAGTATGTAGTGGAGATAATCCTATATTAGAAAGAGATAGATTAATATTAGAACTATTATATTCTACAGGAATACGTGTTAGTGAACTTATTAATATAAAATTAACTGATATAAATTTTTATAATAATGAAATAAAAATTTTAGGAAAAGGTAATAAAGAGAGAATAGTTATATTTAATAATACTTGTAGAGAAACTTTAAATAAATTTATTAAAGATGGAAGAAAGAAGCTATATAAAAATGATACAGGATATTTATTTATCGGTAGAAACAATGGTCACATATCTAGTAAATATGTAAGAGATATAATTAATAAAGTAAAAGTTAAAGCAGGAGTAGAAGGAAAGATTACTCCCCATGTTTTTAGACATACATTTGCAACAGATATGTTAAACAATGGGGCAGATTTAGTAAGCGTAAAAGATTTGCTTGGACATGAATCATTAAATACGACAAGTATATATACACATGTTACTAATGAACAAATAAAAAAAATATATGAAATGGCTCATCCTAGAGCCAAAAAGGAGTAGTTATGGCAAAGTTATATTTTAAATATGGTGCAATGAGTTGTGGTAAAACAAGAGATTTAATTAAAACAATGTATAATTATAAAGAAAAAGGTATGAATGTTTTAATTATTAAACCAAGGAAAGACACTAAAGGGGAAGATACTATTGTTCCAAGAGGAGCAGAACCAGTAAAAGTAGATTATCTAATTAGAGAAAATGATGATATATATAAAATGATTGAATATTATAAGTCTTATCATTCTCTTCATTGTATATTAGTAGATGAAGTGCAATTTTTCAAGGAAAGACATATAAAAGAATTTGCAGATATAGTGGATTTACTTAATATTCCTGTTATATGTTATGGACTTAGAGTAGATTTTAAAGGACATTTATTTCCAGGAAGTAAGGCCTTGTTTGAATTAGCAGATGCTTTTGAAGAATTAAAAACAGTATGTAAATGTGGTAACAAAGCTACTAGGAATGTAAGATTTGTAAATGGGGAACCTATTTTTGATGGCAGCCAAATTGCTATAGATGGAGAAAATGATGTAACATATGAATCAATGTGTCGTAAGTGTGAAAGAAAATTGAGGGAAGAAATAAATAATAAGTTTTAATATAAAAAGTACATTTTTAAAACAGAGAAACTGTTGATTCTGTACTTTTTTTGAAACTAAAAAAATAACTTATCAAACTTTACAAATCTATTATTATTTTTTTATAGCATTAGGCAAATAGTAAAAAAATTTTAAATTTCTTAAAATTCTATTTTATATTCAACATAAACACCTAAAGTTAAAAAATTATACAGTAGGAATTGTTATTTTATAAAAAATATGTAATTAAATATTGGACAAATAAATAATATTCATTTTTTGGAGCAACACTTGTTTTTAAATTTTTTTTACTAAATTCATAAAAAATCTATGTAATAAAAAAGCAAAATTATGTTAAATGTTGCTCAAAAAATTAATTATTGTGTAGTTATCAATGATTGAAATCCAATAAGTCGTAAAATTATTAATTTGGAAGTTGTGAATTATACAGTGTTTCTTATAAATTAAATTTTTAACCTATTTAATTTTTTATTAATATGAATTTAGGTTGTTTTTCAATTAATATTTTGAATGATTTATTGTGTTTTTTCATATTAATGGATTCATATTAATAGTAATACCAAATTTATATATCATATATTGTATAAATTCGTTGATAAATATAGTTTCAAGTGTTATACTTATAATAAGGAGTGATAAAAATGTCAGAAAAAGATGAAATATATAGAGTTCATAAAGATATTGAAATAATGGAAGCACAAAAACGTAGAGAACTTGAAGAAATGCAAAGAATGGGAATGGGGCATCCAGACAGACGAAATATAGAACAATATAGTGATGGGGAATTAAGAACATTAGAAGCACAAATTAAACAGAATAGGGAAGATCGCCAAAAGCAACCTTCGTTACATCCGGATAGACGAAATATAGAACAATATAGTGATGAAGAATTGAGAACATTAGAAGCACAAATTAAACAGAATAGGGAAGATCGCCAAAAACAACCTTCTTTACATCCGGATAGACGAAATATAGAACAATTTAGTAATGAAGAATTAAAATCTTTTGAGGCACAAGTGAAAGAAAGAAGAGAAGTTGATCTTCCGTATAAGGAATATTTTAAATCACTTATGAGTAATCCTAATATTACTAATGCTGAAGATTTTGGAAAGGCGGTAATGAGAAGTACACAATCAAATGGATTGATCGAATACTTTATATCTAATATTCACTCAGAAATTAATAACAGAATTTATCAATTAAAAACTATAAATAGAGATGATATTGTCGCTATTGAAGCAAAAAAAACAGAATTAGAAAAATATATAGAATTATATGAAAAATTTTTATATAAACTAAAAGAGTTCCGTTGGGATTTTAAAACTATGGGAAGCAGTTTAGATAATATGAAGTTTCCAGAAACAGTACTAAATGATTTGTGGAACGTACAGAAAGATTTAAATATAACGTTTAAAATGCCAATTCCAGCCAATTTAGGAGAATATTATGGTAACAAATTTACAAGAAACGGGAAGATGATACCTGGTATTAATTTGATGTATCAAGAATTAATGGGGAATGAAGTTAATTGGCATCAAGTGTTAATATATAAAGAAGGAGAATTAACACCATATCAATTATTTCAAAAAAATCAAGAAGAAAAAAGAAAAGCTTTTGAAACAGCGAGACAACAAGAAATTTCTCAAATGACTTTACAATTAAATCAAGAAAACAATAAGGGTGTTGCAAAGGGTGGAAGATAATAGTGATTAGCTTAAATTTAAAAAAGGCATTTGATAATTTGGATATAAACGATAAAAAAGACAAGTTGAGTTCTGAAATAATGTTTATTGCAGAATTGTTAAAAAGAATAAAAATTTATTATGGATTGGATACAAATGTAACTGTTAAAAACTATAATATAAATTCTCAAATGAGTAATGAAGAATTTTTGTCATTTATATATGAAGATGTTTTTGAAATTCAAAAACAGTTATTGTTAATATTGTATAGTCTCCAAAAACAATAATATTAAAATAAAATATTTGTAAACTTATATTGTATTTATTGCAATATAAGTTTATTTTTGTTATTATAAAACTGGGTGATAGAATGGAAAAATACGTTTATTCCTTTAATGAAGGAAACAAAGATATGCGAGATTTATTAGGTGGTAAAGGCGCTAATCTTGCAGAAATGAAATCTATTGGACTTCCTGTTCCAAATGGATTTACAGTTACTACTGAGGCTTGTAATAAATACTATGATGATGGTAAAGTTATAAGTGAAGAAGTAAAGAAGCAAATATTTGAAAAATTAGAAGAGTTAGAAAAAGTATCAGGTAAAAAAATGGGAGACTTAAAAAATCCTCTTCTTGTATCAGTAAGAAGTGGTGCAAGAGCATCAATGCCTGGTATGATGGATACAGTTTTAAATTTAGGACTTAATGATGAAGTTGCTAGAAACTTTGCTGAAGCAACACAAAATAAAAG
This sequence comes from uncultured Bacilli bacterium, assembly GCA_944358805.1. Lineage (GTDB taxonomy): Bacteria > Bacillota_I > Bacilli_A > RF39 > UBA660 > CALVVX01. The sequence continues at coordinate 6,365 of CALVSD010000035.1, read as the reverse complement.
ATTTGCATATGACTCTTATAGAAGATTTATCATGATGTTTGCAGACGTTGTAAAAGGATATTCTAAGAGCTCTTTTGAAAGAGTGTTAGACGAATTTAAAGAAAAGAAAAATGTTAAATTTGATACAGATTTAAATGAAGATGATATGTATGAAATTGCTATGAAATTTAAAAATATTTATAAAGAATTATCGAAAGAAGAATTTCCTCAGGATCCTAAAACACAATTAATTGAAGCAGTAACTGCAGTATTTAGGTCTTGGAATAATGAAAGAGCAATTATTTATAGAAGAATGAATGATATTCCGTCTTCTTGGGGAACTGCTGTTAATGTTCAAGAAATGGTATATGGAAATCGTGGAAATGATTGTGGAACAGGTGTAGCATTTACAAGAAATCCTGCAACTGGAGAAAATAAATTATATGGAGAATATTTAATTAATGCTCAAGGAGAAGATGTAGTAGCAGGAGTTAGAACCCCAGAAAGTATAGAAACTTTAAAAGATAAAATGCCAAAAGTTTATAATGAATTTTCTAAAATATGTAAAATATTAGAAAATCATTATAAAGATATGCAAGACATGGAGTTTACTATTGAAAATGGTAAATTATTTATGTTACAAACGAGAAATGGTAAAAGAACAGCTCAGGCGGCTATAAAAATTGCTGTTGATATGGTAAATGAAAAAATGATTTCTAAAGAAGAAGCAATTATGAAAGTAGAACCTAAAGCACTTGATCAATTGTTACATAAAACATTTGATAATGTAAGTTTAAAACAAGCAAAAAAAATAGCTAAAGGATTAGCTGCTTCTCCAGGCGCAGCAGCAGGTAAAATATATTTTAATGCTGAGGATGTAACTGAAGCTGCTAATAATGGTGAAGATGCAATACTAGTTAGATTAGAAACATCTCCAGAAGATATTCAAGGTATGAATGACGCTAAAGGAATATTAACTATTCGTGGAGGAATGACTTCTCATGCAGCAGTAGTAGCAAGAGGTATGGGAAGATGTTGTGTAAGTGGATGTGGCGAATTAAAGATAGACGAAGAAGCAAAAACACTTATAACAAGTGAAGGAAAGGTATATAAAGAAGGAGATACTATTTCACTTGATGGCTCTACAGGATATGTATATGATGGACTAGTTAAAACAGTAGATCCAGAAATCAGTGGTGACTTTGAAAAGTTTATGACATGGGTTGATGAAACTAGAACAATGGGCGTTAGAGCTAATGCTGATAATCCTAGAGATGCAATTCAAGCAATTAAATTTGGCGCAGAAGGAATAGGATTATGTCGTACTGAGCACATGTTCTTTGAAACAGATAGAATTTTTGCAGTAAGACAAATGATTACAGCTGAAACAAAAGAACAAAGAGAAGCAGCGCTTGCTAAAATATTACCTATGCAAAGAAAAGATTTTGAGGAAATGTATACTGTTTTAGAAGGAAAACCAATGACAATAAGATATTTAGATCCACCTTTACATGAATTTTTACCACATACTGATGAAGAAATTAGTCAACTTGCTAAAGAATTAGTAATGACTTTTGAAGCTTTAAAAGCAAGAATAGATTCACTTAAAGAATTTAACCCAATGATGGGACATAGAGGATGTAGATTATCTATAACTTATCCAGAAATTGCTGAAATGCAAACTAGAGCGGTAATAGAAGCTGCTTTAAACGTAAAAGAAAAAGGAATAAACGTAGAACCAGAAATAATGATACCTTTAATAGGAGACGTAAACGAACTTAAATATGTAAGAAATATTGTTGTAGAGACAGCTGAAAAAATACTTAAAGAAAGAAATACAAAATTGAAATATAAAATTGGTACAATGATTGAAATACCAAGGGCAGCACTTCTAGCAGATGAAATAGCAGAATATGCAGAATTCTTCTCATTTGGTACAAATGATTTAACTCAAATGACATACGGATTCTCAAGAGATGATGCTGGTAAATTCTTAAATGATTATTATGATAAAGGTATATTTGAAAACGATCCATTTGCAAAACTAGATCAACATGGAGTAGGTAAACTAGTAGAAATGGCTGCTAAACTTGGAAGACAAACAAGAAAAGATATTAAACTTGGAATTTGTGGAGAACATGGAGGAGATCCTAGTTCTATAGAATTTTGTAAGAAAGTAGGGCTTGATTATGTATCATGCTCACCGTTTAGAGTTCCTATAGCAAGATTATCTTCAGCACAAGCTACAATCAAATCCGTTGGGAAAAATCAATAGAACATAAAAGAGTGCTTTTTGCTAGATTAATCCTTACAAAAGATGATATTTTAAAATATTGTGATGAAGAGGAAAATCCTAGTTTTATAAAATAAAAAAACATGTAACGTTAATTATCTATACATAAATGAAGACTAAGATGAATTATATGCATTAATCTTAGTCTTTTAATATGAATATGATGCAAAATGTTTTAGAAAAAATATGATAAACTGGTGGATGTAAAAGAATGAATATAACAAGATAAGAAAAAGGGAAAATTATTTAAAATTACGAAATAGTAATATTTAGATTGTTGCTATTAGAATTATAAATAAAAACTTAGTTTTGTATAATATTAGAAAAAAAAGGATTTTTTTAAGTTGGTAAATTGCGCAATATAAGTTTAATTATAAATATACATGTATAGATTGGTATATTTATAATTAACTTTACTTTACTTTTGTTAATTGAAATGATATAATGGTTACAAAGTATATAGAGTTTAAAATATCTAAGTTTTTTTAGTTAGTTAAATTTTAATAAGCGGGAGGTATTGTATTATGAAAAACATTAGTGAAAAGGGATTGAAGAATTTAAATTTTATTCATGAAAGTATAGTGAGGTCTGAATGGACTACAATTATTGGTGAGGTCTTTCCTGAAAAATATTCTTGTTTTTTCGAATTGTTTGAGGAGTTAAAAGAATTAAGTACAATTTTGACGCAATTAAATTACAATGAAAGAATTGTGAACAGAGAAATAGATTCTCAACAATTGAAAGAATTTGATTTAAAAAAGGTAAGAAAAGAAGAAATATTAAATAAAATGATTCAACAACTTATTCAAGCAAAAAATCTGGTTAATCAGGAGATGCCTGTAGATACAAATGGTTTAAGTTTGACACTTCAAGATTGCTGGAGAGATTTTACGAATGAAAAAGTAAATTCTATTGATGTTGAGCAAGGAGTTGTTGATGCTAATAATTTATTATCTCACTATCAACAACGATTACAAGAAACAATTCAAAAGTTGTATGTAAATTACAATAGTTGCAAAAGTTTATATCCTAATTTAATGCAAAATGTTACTGTTGGCGAAAGACACAAAGTGCGTTTAAAACAGTTGTATTTGTTAGTTTCTAATACTAGAGAAAAAAAAGGTATAAAAAATGAGATGCCTTCTTTAGAAACAATCTATATGATTACAGAAGCTTATGTTGAATGTGTTAAAGCTATTTGCTCATATGTTTTAGAACTTGTAGGACAAACACTTGATTTATATAAAGGTAGAAATTTAACTTTAGATCGTTTTAATAAAAATTGTAGAACTTTCAATTTAGAATTGCTTGAAGATGCTCGTGCTGCAATTTATGAAGATTTACCACGAATGTTAACGATTCCAGTAATTTCTAACGGAATTAAAGTATTTTCTACTTCAACACTATTAGGATATAAAATGTTAGAAAAATTATTATTTAAAAAAGACATATCTGAAGAAGAATTAGAAATGTATAAAATTTTAGAAGATTCTCAAAATTTATCATCATTACATTCTTATAGATTTGATTTGAGTGCTTTAAGATCTTTACTTATTACACAAAATTATAAAATTGGTTCAAGCAAAAAAATGATTTAAAATATATTTTAAACCATGAATAAAGTATTACTTTATTGCAATTTTTAGTTATTTTAGTAAGTTTATATTAAAATTTAATTAGCAGTGTTAACTTTTCCAATTAATTGTTGCTTTTTCAATCAGATTGAATTATTTGTTTACAATATGTGAAAAAATCTAAAATTTTGATTGGAGTACAATTATTTATGTTTTAATAGGATAACAGAATTGATTTTATACAATATTTAACTATATAAATAAAAAGTTTAAACGTAATTAACGAATAAAATTAAATAATATTCATAGTAATAAATTAAAATATTTAGATTAGACCAAGACCTTAAATCTTGGTCTTTTTAATTGACTATATTATTGTTTGCATATTTGTTGTTTGCAGTACAATTTTTACATAAATTAATAATTTTATTATTTACTAAATTTCTAACATGTGTTATTATATTTATGTGCATTCATATGCACATAGGAGGATGTTATGATTTGTGGTAAAAATTGTCCTAATTATCAAAAAATTAATAATAAAAAACAAAAAATAGAATTAAATAGAATAGAGGAACTATCTAATATTTTTAAAATATTATCGGATAATACTAGATTAAAAATAGTGTGTGCTCTTCTTAATACTGAAATTAGAGTATCTGATATATCTAATAAGTTAAACATAAATAGAACGACAGTATCTCATCAATTGAAAATATTAAGAGATAATAATTTAGTCAAATGTACGCGAAAAGGATTGGAAAAATATTATAGTTTAAGAGATCCTCATATTGAACAAATAATTCTTCAAGGTATAGATCATATAAAATAGAAAAGGTGATGAAATGTTAGAATTAATTAATGTAAATTATGAAATAGATGGTAAAAAAATATTGAAAGATATAAATTTAAAGATAGATACAAAAAAAATAATAATAATGACTGGCCCTAATGGAAGTGGTAAATCGACTTTATCTAAAATTATAATGGGGATATTAAAACCAACAAGTGGAAAAATTATTTTTAATGGTGAAGATATAACTAATTTAAGTATTGATAAAAGAAGTAATTTAGGAATGTCATATGCTTTTCAACAACCGGTTAAGTTTAAAGGATTAACTGTTAAAGATATTATTGATATATCTTCAAATAAAAAAGATGATATGAAATTTATAACTAATGTTTTAAAGGAAGTAGGATTAAATCATTCTGAATACATAAATAGAGAACTTGATGGAAAATTATCTGGGGGAGAACTTAAGAGAATTGAAATTGCTTCAGTTATTTCTAGAGAATCTAAATTAATAATTTTAGACGAACCAGAAGCAGGGATAGATTTATGGAGTTTTAATAATTTAATAAGTTTATTTGCTAAAAAGAAAGAAAAATCTAGTCTTTTAATAATATCTCATCAGCAAAAGTTATTTAAAATTGCAGATGAAATTATATTGTTAGAATCTGGACAAATTAAATCATGTGAAAGTTATTTTACTATAAAAAATATATTGTGTTGTAATAAATGTATAAAAAAGGAGTGTAATCATGAATAGTATAGAAAAGAATTTATTAAAAAATGTTACTCCTGAAATCAATTCAAATTATGCGTATAATATTAGAAGTAATTCAAAGAGCATTGAAAGAAAGATAACTGATAATGTTAATATTATAAGTAAAGATGACAATAGTGGTATAGATATTATAGTTAAAAATAATACTAATTTTGAGTATATATATATTCCAGTATTAATTACCGAAAGCGGTCTTACTGATATAGTTTATAATGATTTTTATATAGGTAAAAATAGTAATGTTTATATAGTAGCTGGATGCGCAATAAAAAATGAAGGAAATGTTAAAAGTGAACATGATGGAATACATAGATTTTACTTAGAAGAGGGATCTACTGTTCATTATATTGAAACACATTATGCTGAAGGTCATAAACATGTAGAAAAAAATTTAAATCCTGTTACAGAAATATATATGAAAAAGGGAAGCTATATGGATATGAAAAGTGTTCAAATAAAAGGAGTTAATAAAACTAGAAGAGTAACAAAAGCAATATTGGACGATGATACTAAATTAGAAATAATAGAAAAGATAATGACTGATAATAATTCAAAAGCAGACACTATATTTGATGTTAAATTAAATGGTGAAAATTCTAGTTGTCATGTTAGTTCTAGAAGCTTTGCTACAGATAACTCGAAACAAAAATTTAAATCTGTAATATATGGCAATAATAAATGTTATGCTCATGTAGAGTGTGATGCTATATTAAAAGATAACGGTAAAGTAATAGCTATTCCTGAAATAGTTGCCAATAATGTTGATGCTAATTTAATTCATGAAGCTGCAATTGGTAAAATAGCAGGAGAACAATTGATAAAACTAATGACATTAGGTCTTACAGAAAAAGAAGCCGAAAAAGAAATAATAAAAGGATTTTTAAAATAAAAAAGCACTCTATTTAAGGGTGAAAATTCAAATTTATTATATCAAAAAAATTCTATAAATTC
>CALVSD010000034.1 GCA_944358805.1 uncultured Bacilli bacterium | reverse complement strand
TTATTAGATAAAGATACTAGAGAAAAAATAGAAAAACTACATAAAAATAATTTACATAAATTTAATATACCGACTTACAAAAAAGAGGAGGAATAAAATGAAAATAGGAGTATTTGTAGGAAGCTTTGATCCTGTTCATAAAGGTCACACTAATATAATGAATTATTTAGCAGACAAAAAGATAGTTGATAAAGTTTTAGTTATTGCAACAGGTAATTATTGGGATAAACAAAATATAACAGACTTAAAAATAAGATTAGATATGTTAGATTTAATTAAAAATAAAAATATTATAATTGATAAAAAACATAATAAATTAAAATATACTTATGAAATATTAAGAGCTTTAAAAAAAGAAAATCCAGAAGATGAATTTTATCTAGTAATTGGAGCTGATAATGCAAATACTCTTTATAAATGGAAACATTTTGATGAAATAATAAAATACGGAATAATAGTATTAGGAAGAAACAATATAAAAATAACTTTAGAGGCTAAAAATCTAATAGTTATAGATAAAAGTTTTGGTAATATATCATCTACTAAAATAAGAAATAATGTAGATAAATGGAAAGAACATTTAAGTAATAAAGTTTACCATTATGTAAAAACTAATAATTTATATAGTTTAAAATAAAGTAAGGAGTATAGTTATGAATTTAAAGCGTTTTATTAAAGAAGAAATAAGTGGTTGGAAAAAAATAGAAGTATTATGGTTATTTGTAGCATGTGCAATAATTACTAGTTTAAGTATTTATTGGCAAGATACTATTATGGGTATTGTTAGTGCCACAACTGGAGTAGCATGTGTTGTATTAACAGGAAAAGGTAAATTATCAGCATATATATTTGGGTTAGTTAACTGTGTACTATATGCAATAATATCATATAATGCTAATTTATATGGGGAGACAATGCTTAATGCATTATACTATATACCAATGCAGTTTGTAGGATTTTATATATGGAATAAACATATGGATAAAGAAAAACATGAAGTAAAGAAGTTACATATGAATAATATAACAAGAATAAAATGGTTATTAATTATGATAGTAGGAACAATATTATATGGATTTGTTTTAAAATACCTTAATGATGCAATGCCTTTTGTAGATAGTTTTACCACAGTATCTTCAGTAGTAGCCATGATAGTGTCAGTAAAAATGTATTCTGAACAATGGTGGATTTGGATATTAGTAGATATCTTTAGTGTATATATGTGGTGGTGTAATTTTACAATTGGTAATGATAACTTTGCAACTTTATTAATGTGGGTAGTATATTTAGGTAATGCTATTATAATGTGCATAAAATGGGAAAAAGAAGCATTAAGAGAGGTAAGATAATATGAAATATAAAGTAGGAATGTATGGTGGGTCATTTGACCCATTACATATTGGACATTTACATGATATTATAAGAGCAGCTTCTATGTGTGAAGAGTTGTATGTTATGATAAGTTGGTGTAAAGGAAGGGAATCTACTTCCAAGGAATTAAGATATAGATGGATATATAATAATGTTAAACATCTAAATAATGTAAAAATAATTTTAATAGAAGATAAAGCTGTAAGTAAAGAAGAATATAATACTGATTATTATTGGGAGAAAGGTGCAAATGATATAAAAAATGCTATAGGTAAAAAAATAGATGCTGTATTTTGTGGATCTGATTATTTAGGAACTAATAGATTTGAAAGCCTTTATTCACCTGAAAGTGAAGTTATCTATTTTGATAGAAGTGAAGTACCAATAAGTTCTACAGAAATTAGATTTGATGTATATAAAAATTGGCAATATATCCCTCCGATATGCCGTCCTTATTATGCTAAAAAGATTCTAATAGTAGGAGGAGAAAGTACAGGTAAATCAACATTAGTAGAAAATTTAGCAATAGCATATAATACTAATTTTGTAAGAGAAATAGGAAGAGACACTTGTAAAATTGCCGGTGGAGAAGAATTTATGAATAAATATGATTTATATGAGAATATGTTAAGACAAAAGACAGAAGAAATAAATGCTTTAAAAACTTGTAATAAACTTTTATTTATTGATACTGATGCTATTACTACTAAATTTTATGGAAACTTTCTATTAAACGATAAAGAAGATATTAAGGAATGTAATGATTTAGCAGATGCAATAACTAAAATAAATGAGTTTGATTTAATTCTATTTTTAGAACCTGATGTAGATTGGGGCCAAGATGGTACTAGAAACGAAAAAATAGCAACTGATAGAATTAAATATAGTAATCAAATAAAAGAATTATTTAATGAACAAGGAATTGAATATATATCTATTGGGGGAACTTATTTAGATAGATTTAATAAAGCAAAAGAAATAATAAAAGATAAATTTGATATAGAAACAATATGGTAAATTAATAAAAAACTATTAACAAACTACTTAAATAAAGATATAATTGATTATATATACAAAATGAAGTTATATAGTTAGGAAGTGAAATAATGCTTGAATCTTTAAAGATGACAAATGATTATAAAAATAATAAAGAAGAATTATGGTTAAATTATTTATATAATACTAAAGAAAAAAACTATAATGTTTTGAATGTAAAAAGTATTAAACAAATAAATAAACATTCAGTATTAAATTATGTTAAAAGAACATTAGAAATATTAAATGATATAAATAATAAAGAGTGTTTAGATAACGAAGTTTTATTTTTAGTAGAAGAAACTTTAAAATGGAGTGAAGTAGCTAAAACGGGAAGTAAAAAAGATCGTAAAAGATGGTCAGATAATAAATATGATTTGTTTTGTCATAATATAGGATCTTCAGAAATATATAATGAGACGAATAATAATATAGTTGTTAGTACTTTAATTAGAACACATGGACTTATTGGGCAATATATTAAAGGAGAAGTAAATCTTGAAAAAAACATCCTTTTATATGAACTAGTTAGAGATAATAAAATATCAAAAGATAAATTAAGAAAAGTTTTACAAATATTAAATAGATGTATAATTGAAGCGGTATCTAAAGATTTATATAATAAAGTAGAAAGTAGAGTAAATACAATTATTGAATATATAATGGATAACGAAATAGATGGAAATATTAATCCTAGGTTAAAGTTAGAAGAATTGAATGGCGGTTTATCAGAAAATGATATAGAGTATATAGATAGTCTTGAATCTCATTTTACCCGTAAATTAAAAATGTTTTTTGAAGAATTTGAACTATGGTATTATGAAAGTGCTTTAAAAGAATTTTGTATTAGTGATCAAATTAAAATATTATTATATATATTTGAAAACAAACCCGAAGGAGTAGAATACTTATCTTTTGAATTTTTTATGCATAGCATGTACCTTGATTATAAAGACAAAAGAGAAATAAATATTTATAAGAAGAGAATAATAGAAAACTTTTTAAAAGATATTAGCTTAGAAGATATAGTTAACCATAATATTAATCCTAATCCACATATTGACTTCAATATCAAAAGAATAAATAAATCATTAGTATTTAATTTTAAATTTTCAATTCAAGCTAAAAAGTTAATTGAATTTTGTGAAGTAGCATGTACTAGTAATAGTTTATATCAAAAAGCTACTTATATGTTATATGATTTATTCGGATTTAGAAAAGATGCCTACGATAGATTTTATAATGAAATAGATTATTTAAATACAATGAATAATTCTTTAAAAGAAAAGGCAATTATACTTGATTATATTGTAGGAAATAGTGTATTAGATGTTGGACCTGGTGGAGGAGCTTTACTTGATTTAATTGAAAAGAAAATGCCTGATTTAGATATAAAAGGAATTGATTTGTCAGAAAATGTTATTAATGAACTAGCGAAGAAAAAATTAAGAGAAGGTCATATCTGGAATATTATTAAAGGTGATGCCTTAAATTTATCAAAGTATTTTGAGAAAGATAGTTTAGATACTATTATTTATTCATCTATTATTCATGAATTATATTCTTATATTCCGTATAATGGAAAGAAATTTAATAAGGAAACAATAAAGGTAGCATTACAAGAAGCATATTCTGTATTAAAAGTAGGGGGCAGAATAATAATTAGAGATGGGATTATGAGTACTCCTGTTAATAGTTATAGAATAATTGAATTTAATGATGAAGAAGATATAAAAAAATTAGATAGATATATAAATGACTTTAAAGGAAGAAAAATTACTTATGAGAAAATAAATGATAATACTGTCAAAATGTTAATAAATGATGCAATGGAATTTTTATATACTTATACGTGGGGTGAAGAGTCTTATCCATTAGAAGTACAAGAGCAATTTGGATACTTTACTTTAGAAGAATATATAAACTTTATTAAAGAAAATTTACCTAATTCTAAAATAATTGAAAGTAAGTCATATCTTCAAAAAGGATATGAAGAAAATTTATTTCCTAAGATAAATATGTATGATGAAAATATGAATGTTGTATCACTTCCTGATAGTACATCTATTATTGTTATTGAAAAGGAGAATTAAAATGGAAAATAAATTAAGAGAAATAATAAAAATATTAACAGAAAAAGATAAAACTATATCTACAATGGAGTCTTGTACTGGTGGAGGAGTCGCAAACGCTATTACCAATATTGAGGGAGCTAGTGAAGTACTTAAATTTAGTGCAGTAACCTATTCTAATGAATATAAGATAAAAATGGGAGTAGATGCTAATATAATTGATAAGTATTCTGTTTATAGTATAAAAACAGCAGAAGAAATGAGTAAAAATATAAGTGCTTTTGCTAATTCTAATTATGGAGTAGGTATTACTGGTAAATTAAATAGAATAGATAAACGTAATTTACATGGCAGTGATAATGTTGTTTTTGTAAGTATCTATGATAAAGATAATGATAAATTTTATAATGGTAGTATTGAAGTAACTAAACAAAGCAGAAAAGAAAATAAAGAACTAGTTATTTCATTAATTATCAATATGTTAATGAGTATTATAAAATGATAAAGAAAATAAAATTATTTACTAGTAATACAGATTACTCTAATGTTATATTAGAAGAACTATGTAAAAAATTAGAAAAATATGGTTATATTATTAGTGAAGATGATTATGATTTGGCTATAGCTATTGGAGGAGACGGAACCTTCTTAAAGATGGTTAAAGAATGTAACTTTAGTAGTAATGTTTATTATTTAGGAATAAATACAGGTACTTTAGGTTTTACTGGAGAAATATATCCAAGTGATATAGACATGTTTTTAGATAATTTAAAAATTAATGCTTACAAAACAGAAAATATATCTATTCAAGAAACAAAAGTACATGCGAATAATAGTACATCACATTTTTATTCATTAAATGAAATAGTAATAAGAGATAAAAATTTAAATACGGCTCATTTAGATATTAAAATAAATAGTGATTTATTAGAACGTTTTGTAGGAGACGGAGTTCTTATATCTACATCTTTGGGATCTACTGCATATAATTTAAGTTTTAAAGGAAGTATTGTTTATAGTGATTTACATACATTACAAATTACTCCAATTGCTCCTTTGAATAGTAAAAGTTATAGGACTTTACAAAATTCTGTAATTATTCCAGAAAAGAGAATAATAAAAATTATTCCTGCGATTAGAACTAAAGATTTAATTGTAACTATTGATGGTGAAAACAATATATATGACAATGTTCAAATGATTGAAACTTCAGTTAAAAAAAGAAAAATTAAGTGTCTTAGAATGAAAGAGTATGATTATACAAAAAAAGTATATGAGAAGTTTGCAAAAGATTAAATAAATGATATAATTATTTCATAAGAGGGTGTATTACATGAGTAAATATAATAGTGAAGAAGAATTTTTAAAGAATTATGATTCATCGGTGTTTGAAAAATTATCAATGACAACGGATATTATAATTTTTAGTGTATCTGATGAAGATGTTAATAATTACCGTAAATTGAGTAAGAAAAAATTTAGTGTATTACTTGTTAAAAGAGATGATTATCCGTTTAAAGACAAATGGTGTCTTCCTGGAGGTTTCATTAAAATAGATGAAGATTTGGAAGATGCTCCAGTAAGAATACTTGCTAATGAAACCAATATACATAATATTTATTTGGAACAATTATATACTTTTGGTAGTGTAAATAGGGATCCTAGAATGCGTATAGTATCTACTTCATACATGGCACTTATTGATAAAAATAGATTAAATGATAAATTAAATAGTAATGCTTCTTGGTTTAATATTGAATATTATGAAGAAGACAACGTTGTTAATGTAACTTTAATTGGAGAAGAAATAATCACTTTTAAAATTAAGAAGACTTTAAAAGATTTAACTACAGATCGTTATAAATTTGAAGTAATAGAAAATGATAAATTAGCATTTGATCATCCTTTAGTAATATTATCAGGAATAGAAAGATTAAAAAATAAAATAGAGTATACGGATATAGTATTTAATATGATGCCTAAATACTTTACTTTAGGAGAGCTTCAACAAGTATATGAAGTAATTCTTAATAAAAAATTATTAGATCCTGCTTTTAGAAGAATTATATCTAGTAAAGTTATAAAAACAGATAAGATAAAAACAGGTGAGGGACATAGACCTAGTTATTTATTTAAATATAAGAAAGGAACTAATTAAGAATATACCAATAATTAAAAGGTTTTGTAATTGTATTTGCAAAACTTATTTTTTGATGAATTTTTCAAATATGTTTGCCAAAAACAAAAACTTAAATTTTATTTAAATTGTAAAAGAATTATGAAATAAGAAAAAACTTAAAAGTTAAATATAAGTTATATTTCTTTTAATTTTGGCTATTTCACATAAAAAAATGTTGACTTTTTCAACTTTTCTACATATAATATAATTGAATTTGTATATGAGGTGAAAGGTATGGGAAAATTAAATTATAAAAAAATAGGGGAAAGATTAAAAAAACTAAGAAAATATTTTGGACTTACACAAGAACAGGTTGCAAATATTTTAAATTTAGGTAGGGACGCAATATTAAGAATTGAAAAAGGTGATAGAAAAATTGATTTAGAAGAATTAATAAATTTTTCTAAATTGTATAATATAAGTATAGACGAATTAACAGCAGAAGGACCTATAATAAATAGTAATGATGTGGCGTTTGCAAGAGGTTTTAATGATTTAAGTGAAAAAGATAAAAAAGAGATTATTAGTTTAATCGAATATAAAAATATTTTAAAGTTGCAAAATAAGGATAATTAATATGAAACCGGAAGAATTAGCAAACTATGAATTAGAAAAATTAAAAAAAAAGGGAAAACTTACTTTTCCAATAGATCCATTTAAAATTCTGAATGACGCTGGAGTTTTTATTGTATTAAAAGATTTTGAAAATTTAGATGGCATAATTATTAATGATAAAGATAATTGTACAATTGTAGGTATTAATTCAAATAATGGTTGGCAAAGGCAAAGATTTACAGCAGCACACGAGTATTGTCATTTTATAAAAGATTTAAATAAACAAGAAGGAAAGGATGATTATATTGAATGCTTAAAAAAATCTAATACCAAAATAGAAAACTATGCAAATAAATTTGCCGGTTATCTACTTATGCCAACTGAGGAATTAAAGGTTGTATGTGAGCAATATAAAAATAAAGAGGGATATATCGATTTTGAAAGTATTACAATTATAGCAGAATATTTTGGTGTTAGTTTTAACTCTTGTTTAAACAGAATAGCATACGATTTAAAATTAATTGATGGTGATATATCTCCATATTCTTTAAAGAAGAGAATGCGTGAATATGGGGTGACAGATAAGAGAAAAAAATTAATAGAAAATACAATTGATAGTACATTATTATCAAATGTTGTTAGTTCAATGAGCTTTTTAATGGCTGATATTAATAAATATACTGGTCAAAAGTTTTTGCAAAATTATATTTATAATGATAACAAACTTGAAGGGGTAATTATTGACAGAAAGGAATTAAACTATATACTTGCTGATTTAAATTATAATGGTATAAATAGCAATTTTTTTAACAATGAACGTGAAGAAGTAGTAATGACTCTTGGTAATTTAGAATTACAAAAGTATGTAATTAATACAAAAGATGATATTTCATTAAAAAAATGTAAGCATTTACATGCATTATTATTTAAATATGTACCATATCCAGATGACAATGGGAAATATAGAGATGGGACTGCTTTATTAAAGAGTGGAACAGTGCAACCTGTAGCATATTATGAAATCAATGATAAAATTAGTGAACTTGATGAAGAGCTACAATTTTTTATAAAAAATATAGATAATTATGAGATTGGAAAATATATAGAACAGGTTGCGTATTTCACTTATAAATTTATAGTTATTCATCCATTTAGGGATGGTAATGGACGAATATCAAGAGCCATATTGAATTGGCTTTTGAGCAAGAAAAAAATACCACCAATATATATCGATCAAAAATGCCGAAAAGAATATTTAGCAGCATTATCTAGAATAGATTTAGAAAATGACCCAGTTCCGTTCATAATGTTTATTGAAAAAAGAATAATTTGTACTATGATTGAATTACATAAGTATTTATTTGTAGATGAAATAGATGAAGAAGCTTTTAATGAGGAGGAAGATATTAATGGAGGTTAATAAGTGGCCTAGAAATAATTATACAGGCCCAGGAGGTGGACTATATACAGGCCCAGGAGGTGGATTGTATACAGGCCCAGGAGGTGGTGCATCTACAGGTCCAGGAGGTGGACTATATACAGGTCCAGGAGGTGGATTATCTACAGGTCCAGGAGGTGGACTATCTACGGGTCCAGGAGGTGGACTATCTACGGGTCCAGGAGGTGGACTATCTACGGGTCCAGGAGGTGGACTATATACAGGTCCAGGAGGTGGATTGTATACAGGCCCAAGTGGTGGTGCATATAATGGACCTGGTGAATCCTATAAAAGCAATATTCCACCATGGCCAATATTTGTAAAAGAGTTAGAAAAAAGAGGTTATAAGCAAGAGGCAGAATTAATAAAAAAATATCACGAATGTTAAAAAAATATTAGTAAAAAAACAATGGACTGTATAAACAATCCATTGTTTTATTCTACTGTAACTGATTTAGCTAAATTTTTAGGTTTATCAATATCGCAACCTCTTTTTTTAGCAACATAGTAAGAGAGTAGTTGCATACTAATAATAGCAAGTATTGGTGTTAAACAATTATTATCTGGTATAGTTATTAATTCATTATATATATCACTATCTACATTTATGTTTTCGTTACAAATAAGTATTACATAAGCTCCTCTTGCAAGAACTTCTTTAATATTACTAATTGTTTTACTAGCAAGATTCTTATCAGTAATAATAGCGATAACAGGAGTGCTTTCCTCAATTAAAGAAATAGTTCCATGTTTAAGTTCTCCAGCAGCATAACTTTCAGCATGTATGTAAGATATTTCTTTTAGTTTTAAGCTTCCTTCTAATGATAAATAATAATCTATTCCTCTTCCAATAAAGAATACATGTTCTTTATCATATATCTTATTTATATATTTAGAATAATCTATATCATATATTTTCTTAATATCATTACTAATATTATCTAAATTAATTTTATTATTTAATGAAAGTAATATTAAATATAATGCTTGTAAGCTATATGCTTTAGTTGTAGCAACGGAAACTTCAATACCAGCATTAATATATATTACTTCATCACTAATTCTTGCAATAGTACTCTTATAAGTATTGACAATACCAAGTACTTTAGCTTTATATTTTTTAGCTATTTTAATAGCTTCAATAGTGTCAGCAGTTTCTCCAGACTGTGATATGGCAATTACTAAATCATTATCATTTATAAATAATTTCTTATATCTAAATTCACTTGCTATTTCAACCGTTACTGGTATATTTAAAAAATTTTCTATATAATATTTCCCAACAAGTCCAGCGTGATAAGCACTACCACAACCAACAATATAAATATGTTTATATTTACTAATATCGGGTAATTTATTATCAATATAATGCCTAATAGTATTAGTAATTAAATTATCTTGTTCATATATTTCTTTTAACATATAATGGTCATATCCATCTTTACTAATAGTATCAATATTCTTATCAAAAGTCAGTATTTCTCTATTAACAGTATTATCATTATTATATATAATATATTTATTTTTATTAATAATACCTATATCATGATCTTCAAGTATTATATATTCTTTAGTATAATTAACAATTGCTGATATATCTGATGCAATAATATTACCATCATTAGATATACCAACAATCATGGGACTTCCTTTTTTAGTGATATATAAAGTATCAGTATCATCATCACATAATATACATAATGCATAACTGCCTATAAATATATTTTTAATTTTTTCTAAACAAGTATATATATCATTATATTTGTTATATAGAAAATCTATATAGGCACAAGCAACTTCTGTATCTGTATCACTAATAAATTTATAATTATTATTTATTAGTTCTTTTTTTAATTCTAAATAGTTTTCAATAATACCATTATGAACTAATGTTATTTTACCAATTCGATGGGGGTGAGCATTATATTTGGTAACACCTCCATGAGTAGCCCATCTAGTATGACCGATACCGATATAACTATTAGTGTTTATATCTAATTCTTTCTCTAAGTCTTTTATTCTTCCTGTATCTTTTACTATATTTATTTTATTATTTAAATAGTAGGCAATACCAACTGAATCATATCCTCTGTATTCTAAAGATTTAATTCCATTTATAAGGATACTTATACATTTATTTTTACCTACATATCCAATTATTCCACACATAATGTTTTCTCCTTCTAAGTGATATATTCTTTGTTATAATTTTGATTTTACTTTTTAAAATATATCTAACGATTTCCCGTAGTAGCATCCGCCGAACATTTCGATAACTACTATCCTCGTCCTCATATTAGAGCAGGCGCTAAAGATGTAATACTCCTTTCTTTTACTATCTTTTTAATTAATTATATAGTATTTTTTTATATAATACAACTATTGATTTTAATGATAATCTATATTATACTTATTTTAGTATAGTAGAAAGAGGGATATTATGAACATAAAAAAGTATAATACTAAGTTTATATTATTTGAAATAATAGTTATTATGTTAGGTATAATTGGTGTTACTTTTGCGGCTAGTTATATTATGAAAAGTATTAATATAGATGTAGATACAGCCTCTTTAGCGGTTAATTATACGGGTACTTTAACACTACCTAAAGTCGATTTAGTACCAATTGAAGATTCTTCAGTATATACTAATACAGATAATGTAATGCGTATTAACTTTACTGTAAAGGGTGCTAGTAGTAATCCTAATATTCCTATAATATATGATGTAATATTGTCAGATTTAGAAATAGATAACGAACTTAGAAGTGAGTATTTAAAATGGGAATTAAAAAAGAATGGTTCAATAATATCAAAAGGAAGCTTTGATCCTTATTTTGATGCTCTAAATGATGGTAAGCTGTGGCTTACAGAAATTCAACAAGATTTACCAACTAGTAGTCAGAGTGCTGATAATTATGAATTTATATTGTGGATTAGTGAATCTTGTACAGAGGACATAACTACTTGTACGGAAGAAATGGATCAGTCTAATATGTTGGGCAAAAAAATATCAGGGAAAATAGAAACAGTGCTGTATACAAAAAGTAAAGAAGGTTTGGTTAGAATGTCTACAAGTTATGCATCAGATTATATAGCTTCTTTACTCGATAGTAATCCCAACACAATGAATGATGATGATCCAGATGGTAATGTTAGGTATATGGGAAGTGATCCTAATAATTATGTTAAATTTAATAATGAGTTATGGAGAATAATTGGTGTATTTAATGTAGCGTCTACTTATGGCGGAGGGACAGAAAAAAGACTAAAAATAATAAGAGATGAATCAATAGGAAACTATTCTTGGGATAATAAAACATCAGGAGTAGGTTCTACTACTTCAAATTATGGAAGTAATGATTGGACGGATAGCACTTTAATGGAAATGTTAAATAATGGTCCATATTGGAATAGAATGTCTGGTTTGTGCCCAACAGGTGTAAATGGTGAAAATACTAGTTGTGATTTTAGTGCAAATGGGCTTACATTGGGAGCAAAAAGATTAATAGAAGATGCTGTGTGGAATTTAGGAGGATCTGGATCGTATAATACTTCTTCAACTGGTCTTGCTAATCATTGGTATGGTTATGAGCGAGGAACAGCCATATATGGTAATAAACCAACATATTGGATAGGTAAAATAGGGCTAGTATATCCATCTGATTATGGATATGCTACAGGTGGTGGTAGTAATTATGATCATAATAAGTGTTTGTCTGTACCAATAAATTGGTGGTATCAAGATGAATATGTTGAATGTAATGAAAATAATTATTTACAAGATTTGTCCTTTCATCAATGGACAATAACAAATTATGCATATTCTAACAATTTATCATTTTGTGTAAATAATAATGGAGGTATTTATTGTAATTTATATGTTACAGCAGAGTTAAAAGTATTTCCAGTTTTGTATTTAAAAAATGATGTATTAATTATTGATGGTGATGGTACTAAGTTAAATCCATACATATTAAGATAAAGGGAAGAGTGATATTGTGAATATAAAGAAGTACAATACTAAGTTTATACTATTTGAAATAATAGTTATTATGTTAGGTATAATTGGTGTTACTTTTGCTGCCAGTTATATTATGAAAAGTATTAATGTAAATGTAGATACAGCGGCATTGGCGGTTGATTATACGGGTAACTTAACTTTGCCTAAAGTTGATTTAGTGCCAATAGAAGATTCTTCTGTAGATACTAATACAGATAATGTAATGCGTATTAACTTCACAGTAAAGGGTGCTAGTAGTAATCCTAATATTCCTATAATATATGATGTAATATTATCTGATTTAGAGATAGACAGTGCACTAAAAAATGAATATTTAAAGTGGGAGTTAGAAAAGAATGGTTCAGTAATATCGAGTGGTAGTTTTTCTCCTAAGTTTGATACAATAAAAGATGGTAAATTATGGCTTACAGAAATACAACAAGATTTACCTACAAATAGTCAGAGTGCTGATAGTTATGAATTTAGACTATGGATTAGCGAATCGTGTACAGGAGATATAACAACTTGTACTGAAGATATGGATCAGTCTAATATGTTAGGTAAGAAATTATCAGGAAAGATAGAAACAGTATTATATACAAAAAGTAAGGAAGCTTTAGTAAGAGTTCCTGCTAATTATGCATCAGATTATATAACATCTTTACTTGATAGTAATCCGAATACAATGAATAATGATGATCCGGATGGTAATGTAAGATATATGGGAGCAAATCCTAATAATTATGTTAAGTTTAATAATGAACTATGGAGAATAATAGGAGTATTTGATGTAGCATCTACTAATGGCGGACCTACTGAAAAGAGATTAAAAATAATAAGAGATGAGTCACTAGGAAATATGGCATGGGATAGTGGCAATGCAAATGATTGGTCAAAAGCATCATTACAGACATACTTAAATGGAGAATATTATAATGGTTTAGATGCTACATCTAAGAGTCTTATAGGAGATACCTATTGGAACCTTGGAGGAACAGCATCATATACAAGTTCATCAAATGGACTTGCTAGTCACTTCTATGGGTATGAAAAAGGAACTACTGTTATATTGATGTGAACCCCATCTAGGAGACATCATAAAAAGGACTATTCTTTTAATAAAAAATCAAGGGCGAACGAAGTGAG
>CALVSD010000033.1 GCA_944358805.1 uncultured Bacilli bacterium | reverse complement strand
GATGCTTTAATAAATAATATGCCATTAGAGTTATCGATGAGTAATTTAAATAATAATGAATTTTATTCATATTTAGATTTTAATTTACCAATTAACTCTTATAATCCAGGTAAAATAAATAAAGGAGATATTTACTTATATGGTAATAACTGTTTAGTTATCTTTTATGAATCTTTTAATACATCATATAGTTATACAAAGATTGGTAAATTAGATAATATAGAAGTATTAGATAATATTAAAAATAAAAATCATATTATAGTAAATTTAGAAAATAATTAATAAATAAAAGGAGAGGTTAAATATGATTAAGCAAACAGCAGGTAGAGATTCGCTAGGAGATTTTGCTCTGAAATTTGCCGAATTAAATGATGATTTTTTATTTGGGGAAGTTTGGTCAAAAGAAAAAGAATTAGATTTAAAAACAAGGTCAATTATTACCGTAGTAGCTCTTATGAGTAAAGGTATTTTAGATAGTAGTTTAAAGTATCATATAATGAATGCTAAGAAAAATGGTGTAACTAAAGAAGAATTTGCTGAAATTATTACACATGTTGCATTTTATGCAGGATGGCCTAATGCTTGGGCAGTATTTAATATGGCAAAGGAGGTATATGGTAATGAATAAAGAAGAGTTTGATAAAGTAAATGTATTTGGTTAAGGAAAACCCAATGATAATTATGCTAAATATTTTATTGGTAACTCTTATTTAAATCCGTTAGTAGATCCAAATGATAGTCCACTTTTTTTAGCAAATGTAACATTTGAACCATCATGTCGTAATAATTGGCATATTCATCATGCTAAAAGTGGTGGAGGACAAATATTAATATGTACAGCAGGTTATGGTTGGTATCAAGAAGAAGGGAAAGATGCTATATCATTAGAACCAGGTAAAGTTGTCGTTATAAAACCTAATGTAAAACATTGGCATGGCGCTAAAAAAGATTCATGGTTTAGTCATATATCTATAGAAGTTCCCGGTGTTGATACAAATAATGAATGGTTAGAACCAGTTAGTGATGGCGAATACAACAAATTAAAATAAAGATTCAATTATTCTTTCCTTTTATCCAAAAATACTATATAATATAGTTAAGTGATCTTTATGTAAAGTATTACTATAATTGTATGGAAGGGAAATGTTATGAAAAAGAAAATTTTAATTGGATTAGGAGTATTACTAGTAGTAATAATTGGGGCTATTGGTTATGTTGTAGTAAGTGACTCAAAACAAGAGGAAAAACTAAAAAATGAACTAGAAGAACTTAATACACTTGTAAATGAAGAAAATATCGATGTAGATAAAGTAAAGAAAATGTTAAATAGAACAGTTACTACCGGGGATTATAAAGTAGTAGAAACATCATTTAAAGCTTATTTATCTGATGCGTTTGATAGTGTCTTTCAAATGCTTGATATATTAAATAGTGATAAATTAGTATCTATATTAACAGCTGAAAATTATCAAAATGATGGACCAAATTTTACAGAAACAAAAGCATATATTACAGAAACAAAAACTAAATTAGAAGAACTAAAAAATAGTTATTATAGTTTTCTTACTGAAGAAAAAGCAATGTCTTATATAGAAAATAAAGAATTAGATAGTTATTATGTTGATTTATATAAAGATGAATATGTCGGAGATATGGAAAATGTTAATAAAGATAAGACGGTTGAAGATTCGGTTAACCAAATTATTGAACTTTTAAATGTATCTGAAGAAATTATTAACTTTTTAAGTGAGAATAGTAATTCGTGGCATATAGAAGATAATGTAATAGTATTTGATACAGATGAATTATCTAATAGGTATACTGAATTAATAAATAAAATACAATAAAAAATTGCTAGTTAAATACTAACAATTTTTTTATATATAACAAATATTTATATTTAATAAATGAATATAATTATGTAATTATATTTAGGATATTGTTTTTTTCTTTATTTTTTATATAATTATATATGGGAGATGTTTTATGATAGTAGATAATGAAATTACGGTTTTAGTTACAAGTAATTATGAAAAATTGCATAATAAATTATTAGAAAATAACTTTAGTATTAAAGAGGAATATGAATTAAATGATACTTATATGATCAATAAAAAAACGGATGTATCAAATTGTAATATTTTAGATGTATTAAAACAATGTATTTTAGTTAGAGACATTGTAGGCATAAAAAAAGAATTGTTATATAAATATAAAAAATATGATAATGAAGGTGATATATTAGAACAGGGGAAAGTTGAGTGCCCAGTTTATGATATAGATAAGGCTGTCAAATTTATGGAAGCAGTAAACTACAAAATTTTATTTAAAATATATGATAAATGTATTGTATATGCTAATGATAGAACAGAATTAGTAGTTCAATTAGTCAATAATAAATATATATTCATAGAAATGGAACAAACGTGTGAACATATAAAAAGAAAATATAGTGGAATAGAAGAACTAAAGGAAGATATAAATAGTTATGATATTCCATTTGATAGAAATAATTATTTTGTAAAAAAAGCAGAGTTAGTTTTAAAAGAAGTTATTAAAAATAATGGAGATGGTAAAACATGTTAAAAATTAGTGAAGAATCTTATAAATATGTAAAGAAATGTGAAGAAAAAATAAAAGATGAACTAGATAAAGTAGATGAAATTGCTGAAGCAAATAGTTTAAAAGTATTAATGGCTTTTAATAAAAATAATCTTAGTGAAAATCACTTTAATAGTACAACAGGATACGGTTACAATGATGAAGGAAGAGATGTAATTGAAAAGATATATGCAGATATATTTAAAGCTGAAGATGCTCTTGTTAGAAGCCAATTTATATCAGGTTCTCACGCTTTAACAGTTTGTTTGTTTGCGTTATTAAGGCCAGGTGATACTTTGCTTAGTATAACAGGAAAACCATATGATACATTAGATGAAGTAATAGGAATAGTAGAAAATAATAGTTCTTTAAAAAGTTTTAATATAGATTATAAACAAATAGATTTAGTAAATGATGACTTTAATTATGATGCTATTGAAAAGTGTCTTAGAAACAATAAAATTAAAGTAATTGAAATTCAAAGAAGTAAGGGATATTCTACTAGAAAGAGTATTGTTATAGATAAGGTAGAAAAAGTAATTAAATTTATTAAAAACATTGATAAAGATGTAATTATAATGATTGATAACTGTTATTGTGAATTTGTGTCTAAAAAAGAGCCGATAGAAGTAGGAGCAGATATAGTAGTAGGTTCCTTAATTAAAAATTTAGGAGGAGGTATAGCTCCCAATGGTGCTTATATTGTAGGAAGAAAAGACTTAGTATATCTTGCAAGCGAAAGGCTAAATCTTCCTGGTGAAGCCAAAGAAGTAGGCCCTTCTTTAGGTATGAATAAGCAATTATTACAAGGATTATACATGGCTCCAAGTGTGGTAGCAAGTGCTCTTAAAACAGCGATACTTACAAGTTATGTAATGGAAAATATGGGGTATGATGTGGAACCTAAATATAACGAAGAAAGAGTAGATATAGTTCAAAACATTATCTTTAATGATGAAGAAAAGCTTATTAAGTATGTACAAAGTATTCAAGAATGTAGTCCAGTTGACTCTTATGTTGTTCCTGAACCATGGGATATGCCAGGATATACTGATAAAGTTATTATGGCTGCAGGTACTTTTACTCAAGGAAGTTCTATAGAATTATCTTGTGATGGACCAATTAGAAGTCCATATATTGCTTATCAACAAGGAAGTTTAACGTATGAATATGGCAAGATTGCTGTTATGAATATTGTTGGTAATTTATTAAATAAAGATTAATATTTTAATAAAAAGGATTGTTATATATGAAAAAATTAAATGTAGAAAAAACACAAACTTATTTAGCTTCTAAAGTAAAATTATATATTAAATTAATAATTAAAGAATACGGCAAATATATTCCTATCACTTTATTAGAACAACTTAATAGTATGACTGACTATAGACAAATAATAAAAATTTATGATTATGGCCAAATAAATGCTTATGCAAATAGAAATCAAATAAGCATGCCTCTATGTGCTGATAAAGTGTTAAATATGATGAGTAAAATGCTAGGTTATGGAATTAATAGAAATCACAAAACTTACAATACGGAAACAACAGTTGTAAATAATAATGGTTTTGGAACATATTTATTGCATGTATTTATAAGCGGAACGGATACTAAAGGATATTATGATGATTTGCTTTTACATGAAACTGTTCATTTTTGCGGCGGAGATGGATCAAGTGTATTAAAAGAGGGGATGGTTGAATTGTTAACAAGAATGCTTGCTCAAAAATATAATTTAAGGACAAGCTTTTGTGGCTATCCTAAAGAAGTGAAATTGTGTTATAAATTAATGGAAATAATGGGAGAAGATACAATAAAGAGACTTGCATTTATGACAAATGTAAAAAGCGAAATTATGTATTTAAGAGAAACTTTAGGAGATGATATAGCAGAATTATATATTAAAGTATATGAAATAGCTGAAAGAGAGTTCTATTTTAAATATTATTCACATATGAAAGAGTTTAATAATATTTTAGGAATCTTTAAGAAAATAATATTTTATAAAAATATTGATTATTCACAAGTATATTCTATTATTGATGAGTATAGTGAAAAATTAAATTCTAAAAACAAAAAATAGTGTCAACTGATACTATTTTTTATTGACGTGAATATTTGTACGTGTTATAATGAATATAGATAAGGAGTGATATTCTTGAATTTAGTATGTGAAGTAACAAAAGAAGAAATAGAAATATTATTACAAAAGATAAAAAAGAATATCACTTTTAATGGTTATCTTGTTTTATCTAATCGTGGAAAAAATATGGAATTCTGTAAGAACTATGCAATTAATAGTAAAATACTAAAAAATATTATTAATAAACTTACGGTTGAAGATTTTTCGTTGATACTTCCTAACGAACATCCAGGATATGAAAATGAGAAATTATATGTATTTGCTCCAAAACTTAAACTTATAGATTTAAAGGGACAAAGACAAGATATGCAAGTATATTTGAAAATTAATTATATCGAGGTTAAGAGAACGGCAATTGTTGTTTCGTTTCATGAAGCACTTCATAATTTAGAATATATGTTTATATAGGGAGGATGATATATGTGAGTAAAACTTTTTGTGAAATATGTAATGAATTAGTGGAATATAAAATAAAAAAAAGAATAAGAGAAGAGATAATTAACAATGAAATAGTGTCTTTTAATGAGTTATATGCTATTTGTAAAAAATGTAATAATGAAGTTTATGTAGAAAAAATACACGATCAAAATATGTTAGAATATTCGGAAAAAGTAAAAGAAATTAATGGTATTATTACTATAAAAGAAATAGAAGAAATATTAAATAAATATGCGATAGGCAAAAAACCACTTTCTCTAGTTTTGGGGTGGGGAGAAGTAACTATTATTAGATATTTAGAAGGGAGCAATCCAGAAAAAGCATATTCTGATATATTGAAAAAGGTATTAGATGACCCTAATACTTTATATGAGTACTTAGAAAAAAATAAAGATTTAATAACAAAAGTAGCATATAAAAAGACACTTGGAAAAATTATGGAATTAAAGTTAACTGAAGATCAATCTAAAATATATTTAATATCTAAACATATTATCGCAAAGATGGAAGATATAACACCGCTTGCTCTTCAAAAAATTTTATATTATATTCAGGGATTTTCTACTTATTTCTTTAATAAACCTATATTTGATGATTGTGCAGAAGCTTGGGTACATGGACCGGTTTATAGAGAAATTTATGATAGATTTAGTTATTATAGATATAATCCTATTTCTAAAAATGAATTTGAAAGTTATAACGAAATAGATTCTTTAAAAGATGACGAAATAAAATTAATTGATGCAGTTATAAATAATTTTGGCGTTTATAGTGGCAAAACTTTAGAAAAAATGACACATACTACTATTCCATGGGAAGAAGGAAGAAAAGAATTAAGTGAAGAAGAGTATTCATCAAATATTATTGATACTGATACTATGAAAGATTATTTTACTAATATAGGTAATAAATATAAAATGAAAGAAGTAGCAGATATTTCAAAGTATGCTAGTTCAATATTTAAAGAAATAATGGATGGTGGTAATAAATGAGTTATATAGATTATGTTAAAGATGATACTGTTTTAGTTGTTCCAAATAGCATTAAAGAGAGTGTTATAACTACTATAACTGAACAAAAACCACTTACTAATATAAAATATATATCATTAGAAGAATTAAGAAGAAAAGTTATATTTGATTATGATGAAAGAGCAATATTTTATCTGATGAAGAAATATAATATAAAATATGATGTTGCAAAAATATATTTAAACAATATTGTTTATGTTTGTGGAAGTGATATTAAAGATAAAAAAATTACAAAGTTATTAGAGATAAAAAGAGAAATAGAAGAAAATAAGTTAAATATTATTAATATGTATAACGAATATAAAAATAAAAATATTATTGTATATGGATATCATTTTATTAGCGAATTTGATTTAGGAATGTTAAAAAAACTTAGTGATAAAGTTAATGTTATTTCTATTCCTAATTCAGAGAATAATCATAAATATATATATGAATTTAAAACAATTAAAGAAGAAGTAGAATATGTTTTTGAGTATATTGCTGGTTTATTAAATAAAGGTGTATGTATTAACAACATAAAAATAATGGGACTTACTAATGATTATTATGGAATAATGAGACGATATTCAGAAATTTATAATATTCCTGTAATGTTACCTAATGAAAGTAATATTTATAGTACAGAAATAGGTAATTATTTTTTGGAAAATATAAACGATAATAATGTATTTGAAAATATACGAAATAAATTTGATTGTAGTGAAGATAATGTCGATATCATTAATAAACTTATTAATATTTGTAATAAATATGTATGGGCAAATAATTTTTTAGAAGTAAAAGATTTAATTGTTCATGATATGAAAAATAATAGAATTAAGGCAAAAGAACTTAAAAATAGTATAAAATTAATTAGTTTTGATGAAGAAGTAAATGATGAATATTATGTCATCATAATGGGCTTTAACTATGGAAGTATTCCTGTAATTTATAAGGATGAAAAATATTTAAGTGATAAATTAAAGTTGAGTTTAGGCTTAGCTACTTCTGTAGTAAAAAATAAAAAGGAAAAAGAATATATTATTTCTAAAATAAAAAATATAAAGAATTTAATAATTACATATAAGTTATCAAATAATACAGAAAGTTATACTATTTCTAATTTAAATGATGAATTAAAACTTGAAATAGTAAAAGAAAATAAATTTGTTTATACTTATTCTGATAAAGCTAATAAAATTAAATTAGCATCTAATATCGATAAATTAGTAAAATTTGGAGTTAAAGAAAAAGAATTATCATTACTGTATAGTAATTATAAAGATATTAATTATTTAGAGTATAAAAATGATTATACAAAGATAGATAAAGAAAAATTTAAAGAATATATAAATAATGAATTATCATTATCATATTCAAATATGGATAATTATTTTAAATGCGGATTTAGATACTATTTAAATAATATTTTAAAATTAAATCCATATGAAGAAACATTTATGACGATTTTGGGTAATTTATTTCATGAAGTGTTGTCTAAAGCCTTTAGTGATGATTTTGACTTAATTAAAGAATATAATAATTTTTTAGATAAGAAAACATATGAATTTTCTAATAAAGAGTTATATTTTATAAAAAAGGCTAAAGATGACTTGAAGTTTGTTATTGAAACAATAAAAAAACAATATCAATATACTAGCTTAAATAAAGCAATGTATGAAGAAAAGGTATGTATAGATAAGAGCAATAGTGTAAAAGTAACGTTTAATGGAATAATTGATAAAGTGTTATATGAAGAAAAAGATAATAATACTATTGTTTGTATTATAGATTATAAAACAGGAAATCCTAATATTAATATTAATAATGCTATTTATGGATTAGGTCTTCAATTACCTGTATATTTGTATTTAAGTAAAAATATGGAAAAAATAAATAACGTTGAAATTGCAGGATTTTATTTGCAAAAAATATTAAATAAAGAAATTGTAAAAGATTATAAACACACATATTTATCGTTATTAGAAGATGGATTAAAACTTCAAGGGTATAGTAATGATAACGTTGAAATATTAAGAGAACTTGATGATAGTTATGATAATAGCAATATGATTAAATCTTTAAAAACAACTAAAACAGGATTCTATAGTTATTCAAAAGTTATTAGTAATGAACAAATTGATAATTTAATTAAGTTAGTAGATAAAAAGATTGAAGAAGCAAGAGATAATATTTTAGATGTTTCATTTGATATAAATCCTAAAAAAATTGGTAAAGAAAATATTGGTTGCAAGTATTGTAATTTTAACGATATATGTTATATGGAACAAAAGGATATAATTGAATTAAAAGAGTATAAAAATGCCGAATTTTTAGGAGGTGAAAGTGATGCCTAGTTGGACTAAAGAACAAAGTTTAGCAATAAATGAAGAAGGGAATAATATTATTGTTAGTGCAGGAGCAGGATCTGGTAAAACTGCTGTTTTAAGTGAAAGAGTTATTCGAAAATTAAAAAATGGTGTTCACATTAATGAATTATTACTTCTTACGTTTACTAAAGCAGCAGCAGCTGAAATGAAACAAAGAATTAGAAAAAAAATCAGTAAAGAAGAAACTTTACTTTCTGAACTTGATATGATAGATGCTTCTTATATAACAACATTTGATAGTTTTGCATTATCTATAGTAAAAAAGTATCACTATCTGTTAAATATTTCTCCTAATGTAAATATAATAGATGAAGCAGTTATTACTATAAAAAAAGAAGAAATAATGGATACTATTTTTGAAAAAAAGTATTTAAATGAAGATAAATTATTTTTACATTTAATCGAAGACTTTTGTGTTAAAGATGATAAAAATATTCAGAAAGAAATATTAGCAATTAGCAATAAATTAGATATGTTACCAAATAAATACGAATATTTATCTAATTATATAGATATGAATTTTACAGACGAAAAAATAGAATGTGATATAAAGAAATATTTAGAGCTAATTAAAAGAGAAATTGATAAGATTGAACCAACATGTAATGAGTTATCTAGTTATTTTGATAGTGATTATATGAATGATCTTTATAATTCTTTAGATGGACTTTTAAATGCTAATGACTATGATTCTATAAAAAATTCTTTAAATATAACTTTACCTAGAGTACCTAAAGGAACTAGTGATGATGGTAAAAAAGCTAAAGAAAAAATAAATGATATTTTAAAATCTTTAGGTAAATTATGCGTATATGAAAATATAGAATATATTAAAAAAAGCATTTTACTTACAAAAGATTATGTTAAATCTATAATAGATATAATATTAGAGTTTGATAGTGAAGTAAATAAATTTAAGTTTGAAAATGATGCTTATGAGTTTAATGATATTGCATTACTATCAATAAAATTAGTGAAAGAATATCCAGAAGTAAGAGAAGAAATAAAAGCTAGCTTTAATGAAATAATGATAGATGAATATCAGGATACTAACGATTTGCAGGAAGAATTTATTAGTTATATATCAAATAATAATGTTTATATGGTAGGGGATATTAAACAGTCAATATATCGTTTTAGAAATGCAAATCCTAATATTTTTAAGAATAAGTATGATAATTATTCAGAAATTAATGGAGGAATAAAAATAGATTTAAATAAAAACTTTAGATCTAGAAAAGAAGTTCTTGATAATGTTAATTTAATGTTTAATTTAATTATGAGTGATTTAATTGGGGGAGCCGATTATATAAGTACTCATCAAATGGTTTTTGGAAATAACACTTACATTAATGAAGGAAACACTGATCAAAATTATAATTTTGATATATTAGAATATGACTATGATAAAGATAGTGGATATACCATGGAAGAAATTGAGTGTTTTATTATTGCAAATGATATTAAGAATAAAGTAGAATCACATTATCAAGTGTTTGATAAAGATGAACTTATACTTAGAGATATAAAATATAGTGATTTTGCTATATTAATAGATAGATCGTCTACTTTTGATTTGTTTAAAAAGATATTTGAATACAAACAAATACCATTAAATATTTTAAAAGAAGAAAAAATGAATAATGATAAAGATGTATATGTTTTAAATAATTTACTTAAGTTTATTATTAAAATAGCTAATAAAGAATATGATACAACTTTTAAATATTTATTTGTTAGTTTAATGCGTAGTTTTATAGTAAATGAAAAAGATGATAATATTTTTAGATGTTTTTTAAATAAAAACTTTAAAGATAATGATTTATATAAAAAGAGTTTAAATATCAGTAAAAAAATAGATAATCTTTGTATAAATGAACTTTTAAGTATAATACTTAAAGAATTTGATTTCTATGAAAAATTAATATCAATTGGTAATATAGATACTAGTATAATTAAAATAGATAAAATATTAGATATGGCTAATTCCTTAAGCACATTAGGGTATACTCCAAGAATGTTTTCTGAACACCTAGATAAATTAGTTAAGGAAAATTATACAATGAAGTATCAGGTTAATAATGATTTCGGAGATGCCGTTAAAATTATGACTATTCATAAATCTAAAGGATTAGAATACCATGTTTGTTATTTTCCTAATATGTATAAAAGATTTAATCTTGGGGAATTAAATGAAAAATTTTTATACAATAATAAAATTGGAATTGTTACATCGTTTTTTGATGAAGGAATTGGGGAAACTATATATAAAACATTATTAAAAAACAATTATTTATTAGAAGAAATTTCTGAAAAAATAAGGCTATTCTATGTTGCAGTAACAAGAGCTAAAGAGAAAATGGTAGTAGTTTTACCTAGTAAGGATATAGACGATTTGGATAATGAAGTAGTTTTAAAAGATGAGAAAAAAGAAAATTATAGGACTCTTGCAGATTTTATATATTCTATTAAAAATAGACTTGATAATTATGTTGTTAAAGTAGAATTTGATAAATTAGGTATGTCAAAAGAATATAATATTATTAAATCTGGAAATTTTGCAAGTAGTATAGAAGATAATAATATTAAATTAGATGTTAAAAATATAAATATTAGTAATGAGGAAATAGAAAGTAGTAGTTTTTCTAAGAAGATGCATGAACTTATAGATGTAGATACTAAGAATAATATTGAATTAGGGTTAAAAATGCATGAAATATTGGAAAATACTGATTTTAAAAATATAGTTAAATTAGATAATCCTTTTTACCAAGAAAAGATAGATAAGTTAGTAAATAGTGATTTGTTTAAAAATATTAATGATGCAAAAATATATAAAGAATATGAATTTATTTATTTAAAAGATGGTGTTAAATATCATGGTATAATTGATTTGATGTTAGAATATGATAATCATATTGATATAATTGATTATAAATTAAAGAATGTTAATGATGATAAATATATATTGCAATTAAAAGGTTATAAAGACTTTGTAGAAAGTGTAAGTGGTAAATCTGTATCTTTATATTTGTATTCTATTATAGATTCGGTAATTTTAAAAATTGAGTAATATTAATTACTCTTTTTTCATACCTTTAATTAGGAAAGGGTGGATTATATGAAAAAAATTATACCATTTGAAAAAGAATTAGTATTTAAAACTAAAGTTTGTGAAATAACTGCAATATCAATCGAACATAATTATAAAATGGAAGCTGACGATTTAATAACAGGTAAATTCATTATATCTGGAGAATATAAAATGACTGAAGGAAGTATAAATAGAGAAAAATTTGAATATGCAATTCCTTTTGATATAGCTTTAGACTCTAGATATGATACAAATAATATGGTAGTGGACATAGATGATTTTAATTATAGTGTTATTAATAATGATATATTAAAAGTAAAAATTACTTTATATATTGAAGGGGATTTAGTTAAAACAGAAGAAGTACCTTTAAAAGAAGTTAAAGAAAACATAAAAGAAGTAATAAAGGAAGAAGAACCAGAAATAGTAAATAGCATTATTTACAATAAAAAAGAAGAAAAAGAGTTAAAAGAAGAGGTAAGAGAATCTGTTGAAGAAGAAAAGGAAGTTGAACTTAATGTGGAGAATGTAAATATTAATAATAACGTAAATGATAGTGTTTCAGAAATAAAAAATAGTTTATTTGATAATTTAGATAGTGGTGAAACTTACTCAACATATCATGTTTACATTGTAAAAGAAGATGATACTATTGATAAGATTATGACTAAGTATAATGTAAGTAAAGATGATTTAGCGGATTATAACGATCTTAGTGACATAAAACCAGGTGATAAAGTAATTATTCCTACACCACTTAATGGATAAAAAAATAAGAAGTATAGTAAAAAAAAATGCCCTTGTTCCCAAAAAACTAACAATTAAAAATAACGTTAGAATAATAGATACGGAAAAAGGGTCTTTTGTATTTAAAAAGAAAGGTAATAATAGGAATGTAGATAATATTTATAAGTATTTAACATCAAGAGCATTTGATTATTATCCAAATAAAATTGACGAAAATGATGATTATGAAATGTATGAGTATATTGAAGACTATAATGAGCCAATTGAGCAAAAAGCAGTAGATATAATAAATTTATTAACACTTTTACATAGCAAGACTACTTTTTATAAAGAAGTTGATTTTGATTATTATAAAGAAATCTATGAAGAATTAGATGGCAGAATAAACTATTTAAATAATTATTATACTGATTTAATAACAGTAATTGAAACTAGTATATATATGTCACCGAGCGACTATTTAATAGCAAGAAATATAGGGAAAATATATGGAATGTTAAATTATTGTCATTATAGTTTAGAAAAATGGTATGAAAAAATAAAGGATAAGAAAAAAATGCGTGTAGTCAATATTCATAATAATGTAACTATTGACCATTATTTAAAAAAAGATAAACCATATTTTATTAGTTGGAACAAAAGTAAGATTGATAGTCCTATATACGATTTATTAATATTTTATAAAAATCATTACTTAGATTTTGATTTTAGTGAACTTTTTCTTATGTATGAGAGTAGATATAGATTAACCGAAGATGAAAGATTACTTTTGTTTATATATATGGCTATTCCTCCCAAGATAGAAGTTAATGAAAGAGAATATGATTTGTGCAAAAAACATCGTAAAGTATTAGATTATATATACAAAACTGATGATTTAATTTCACAATACAATAATAAATTAAAACCCAAAAATAGTCCAACATAATAAAGATAAAAATATTAAATATAATATTAGTACTATTATGACATTATAAAAGCATGGAATAAATAAAGTTAGAATTAATTGGTATGTGATGATTATTGATAATATTACACATCCGATTAATGCGAGAAGTCGAAATCCTATATATACTCTTAATAATCCTAGGAAACGATTAAACATAGTTATCACCTAATATAATATATTCAATAATATATAATAGGTTAAAAAAGAATAAAAAGTTAAATATAATAGTTGACAACTACAATTATTTACTATATAATTAATAGCGAACAAACGGAAAGAAGATGTATTTGTCTCACCTGATTGCCAGTAGCAATAGGTAAAAAGCCTAAAAATATTTAAAATGTTTTTTTGGTGTGAGTGAATACAGTTCTTGTATTCATTTTTGTTTATGGAGGTGTTTAATATCGCAAAAGAAAAATTAAACCTTATAAATGAGCAAATCAGATGTAAGGAAATGATGGTTATTGGACCAAATGGAGAACAACTAGGATTAAAGAGTAGACAAGATGCTTTAACATTAGCGAACTATGCAGGATTTGATTTAGTACTTATGAGTGAAAATTCTAATCCACCAGTATGTAAAATAATGGATTATAATAAATTCCGTTATGAAAAGAAGAAAAAAAGTAAAGAAGCTATGAAAAAGCAAAGAGAAACAATTATAGATACTAAAGAATTTAGATTATCAGTAACAATTGATAAACACGATTTTGATACTCGTGTAAAAAATGCTCGTAAAAATTTAGAAAAAGGTTCAAAAATTAAAGCTAGTATTCGCTTTAAAGGCCGTCAAATTGCCCATCCAGAACTTGCTAAAGAAGTTCTAGAAAAATTTAGTAATGAACTTTCTGATATATCAGAAGTAGAAATTCAACCTAAATTTGA
>CALVSD010000032.1 GCA_944358805.1 uncultured Bacilli bacterium | reverse complement strand
AAATCACCTAGTAATTTATATGATAATGTATAAAAAAATAGAATATGTATCATAATTAAATAGGTGATAAATATGGAATATATAGTTATTTTACTTAGAACAGTAATATTTTATTTCTTTATTTTACTATTATATAGAATAATGGGAAAAAGAGAAGTTGGACAACTAGGTATTATTGATTTAATAGTATCTATTTTAATCGCTGACTTGGTAGTTATTAGTATTGAAAACTATAATAAATCAATGTTATATACATTAATACCTATTAGTATATTAGCAATACTTCAATTAATATTAGCGTTTATTTCTCTAAAAAAACCAAAAATTCGTAATTTCTTAGATGGCAATCCTTCAGTTATAATAAAAGATGGTAAAATAAATTATAAAGAAATGGTTAAACAAAAATATAATTTAGATGATTTATTAGTACAAATAAGAGAGAAAGGATATAGAAGTATTGAAGAAATTGAATATGCAATTCTTGAAAATAATGGAACATTATCAGTATTTAATTATGCAAAAGAAAAAACACCATTACCTCTTCCTTTAATACTAGATAGTTATATTCAAACTGATACATTAAAACATTTAAAGAAAGATGAAAAATGGGTTTACACTTTACTTAAAAAGAAAAATATTGATATAAAAGAAGTATTTTATGCTTTTTATAAAGATAAAAATATATTTATAATAAAAAATAGTGATTTAGCATAAAACTATTTCTTTTTTCTTCTTGATTTTGCCTTATTATACTCTGTAGCAATATAATGTAAATCACTATGTATATTTGTATAAGCGTCATCTAATAAAAGTATATTATTTGCTATAGTTTCCGTTGTATTTTCAAAACTAAATATAATTTCTTTTCTACTATACGCTTGTGGATTTTCTTTATTAAGTAATTCTTCTATCAATGGAAATGAATTTAAATTTACTAATATATTTAAAGTAAGCATTGGTAATAATTTAAAATTCCCTTTACCATTAATAATTTCACCAGTATTTTTATTAGCAATATTTAAAACTAATAAATTTGTTGGATCATAAGCAAACATTTTATTATCATCTTTGATTAAAGTGATGGCATGATTTCCATCAATTTTAAGTAGTTTGCTTACTATCTTAGCTAGAATAGATAACTTTAATAATTCGTGTTTGTTTTTAGCAATTTTTTGTTCGATTTGTGGTTTATAATCTCTTTGAAATGTTTTATCTTTTGGTACACTACAAAACAATATAGAGGCATCTTTACCACATGTCAATAAATAATCTTGTAAACATTCTGAATAGTTAAGACATACTCCAGATCCTTTTATTACATCTAAAAAAGTAAAATTGGTAATTAAAGTTCTATTTTTCATATTATAACGATGTTCTTGAGTATCAGAATAATATCCATTCCATAACATATAAGTAAATAAATGTGATAATTCTAATGCTGAACTAATATGTAATTCATTTGCTAAAATTTTATAATTTTCTAAAACTTTAGTATATCTATCTTTTAAAGATGAAAATTGCTCATAAAAATGTAATGCCTGTTGAGCGCTTAAATAAATGAATAATGCTTTAAAATAACCTATGCTAGAATCAGAAGCTTCTTTAATAGCTAGTATAAGATATTCTTTATCAATTTCTTCATCCACTTCACTTAGCTGTAATTCTAGTATTTTTTTATAAGCTACTAGTGCTTTCTCTTGATTGTTAATTCCTTTAAAACATTCTCTATATTCTTCAATTTTTTTATCTAACTTTTGAGAAATTTCTTCATAATTTTTTTCCATAATATTTTGTTCCTCCTAAAAAGCTAAAGTGTATTGTATAACATAATAATTTAAAAGTCAATTTTATGGTACTTTTTTCCTAATATTGTCATAGATTATTGTGAGGGGTGATACACTTGGCAACATTTAAAGAAATAGTTACAAAAGCAGTTGTAGGTAAGGGGAAAAAGTATTATAAAAATACTTATACTATAAACACTGAAAATACACCTACTACTGTATTAGGGTGTTGGGTAATAAATCATAATTTTAAAGGTTTTGAAGAAAATGGTAAAATTGTTATTACAGGAAGCTTTGATGTAAATATTTGGTATTCCTATGATAATGATACTAAAACAACTGTTATAACTAAAACAATTGATTATAGAGAGGTAGTAAACGTTTCTACAAGAGCAAATAGTGATACTACTAATAGAGATATCATTGTAAGAAGTTTGAAACAACCTAGTTGTGTTAATGCCAAAGAAAATGGAAATTCTATTGAATTTGATATTGAAAAAGAATTAGGAATAGAAATAGTTGGTGATACTAAAGTAAAAATTGCAATAGAAGACGGTGAAGAACCATGGGATATTATTCCTGATGACAATTTATCAAGTGAGGTAGAAAAAGAAATTGATAACAGTGTAAAAGAAGATTATTTAGATAAAAAATAGTCTTCTTTTATATTAGCAATATAATAAAGTTGTTTATAATTAGTTATCCTCTTCTTAACATTATTAAATTCTTTTAAATTACTTATAGTCCATATAAATATTTTTTTATTCCTATTAAGTAAATTATTAATAATAGAATTACTTATAAAACTATCATATAAAACATAAAAACTATATCTATAAGAATTAATATTATTTGTTAAATAAATTAATCCAATATTAATATTTTTATTAGTATTTCTTATAATGTTTAATATTTCTTTATTAAATGACGTTAAATATATTTTTTTATTTTTATATTTATCTAATACATCTAATAGTATCTTACTAAATAATTTACTATTATTACTTGCTTTTATTTCTATTAAAAATAATTTATTAGTATTTATCTCTAATATTTTTTCTAAAGTGGGAATTGTTTGATAAAAATCTTTACTACCAAAATTATATTTTTGTAATTCTTTTAAAGTCATGTTTTCTACTATACCAATTCCATTACTTGTCCTATTAATAGTTTTATCATGAATTACTACTATTTTATTATCTTTTGTAAGTCTTATATCAAATTCTACTCCATATATATATTTATTATTAATAGCGTTAAAAATAGCTAAATAAGTATTTTCTTTTATTTTACTATTATATATACCCCGGTGGGCAATTATCTTATCCATAGGTTTCACCATTTAATTATATTGTATCAATACATTAATTATGTTAAACAATTTTTGTATAAAATAACAATTCATAAATAGTATTTACTTTTATATAAATTGTGATAAAATATATATTGCATATTATTTATAGGTGATATTTATGAAAGAAGTAAAAATAGAATTAACTGAACAATGCAATAGGTGGTGTAAACATTGTTCTAGTAAAGCAAAAAATACTGATTTTAAGTCATTAGATATTGATACAGTAAAAAGAATAATTGATGAAGCTAAAGAAATAAATATTAGAAGTGTAGTATTTACAGGAGGAGAAGCAACACTATATCCAAAACTTGATGAAGTAATTAGTTATGCTAGTAATAACGGTCTTGAAATTAAACTTTATTCAATGTGTGATCCTACATTAGATAATATTGAATATTTAGGATATCTAAATACTATTGGTCTTAAAGAAATTATTTATTCTACTACTTATAATCTTACGTTAGATGGAGTAGTAACACCAGATAAATTAAAAGAATTTTTTCCTTTATTATTAGATAAAACTAATATTAGATTAGGATTTCATCATGCTATTTTAAAAGACACTTTGTGTGATATAGATGAAGTAATTAAACTGTTTTTTAGTTTAGATAATACAAAAACAACAAATTTATCTTTTCTTAGATATGTTCCTCATGGAAGAGGTACTAAAGACTTACTTTTAAATAGAGATGAACTTATATGGTTTAGAAATAAAATGATTAAATATAAAGAAATCCATGGCGATAAAATTAGATTAGGTAGTCCTTGGAACTTTTTAGGAATCGAAAAAACAGAATGTAGTGCTGCTGAAAAATCTTTAATAGTAGGGTTTGATGGAAACGTTTATCCATGTGATGCGATGAAATATTTTGATTACTTAGGTAGCGGTGGAAATATATATCATAATTCTTTAAGAGAAATATATCATTCTAAATATTTTAATGATATTAGAACTTTTAAAAGTTGCTGTAGTTTAGAATGTTTAGAATGCGCTAATTATGAAATGTGTAAAGGCGGATGTTTAGGCCAAAAAATGGTTGCATTTATTAGCCCGGATACTTTTACATTTAGAGGATATGGAATATTAGCAAGAAGAACGATGAACAATTTTGATACAGAAGAAATCAAGAAAATGAATGGAGAAATGGGTGTTGTCGGAGAGATTGGTGAACTTATTGATTCGTTTAAAAAATATAAAACTCATAATTTAAATATCGATAGTAAAAATAAATTAAAAGAAAATTTAATTATTGAAGTAGGAGATATTATATGGTATTTAGCAGCGTCATTATCTAGTTACTATAATATTAATTTCGAAGATATAGGTAAATATATTCAAGATAGTAATAATAAAAATATAGATAGAAAAGTATTTGATACACCAATACTACTTCAAAGTATAAAAACAAAAGATCCTGAATGTTTATTTAAATCATCAAATGGAGAAATAGATGTTAGTATTTTAGATAATAATAATCAAGATTATAACTTTAATGATGAGTGGAAAAAACTTGTATATTATTCATGTCAAATAATTTATTTAAGTGATAAAAACAAATTAATCGAAACTATTGCCCACTTACTAATATCTCTATCTAGAATTGCCAATATTGAGCTTGAAGTATCAATGAATGAAGTATTAAAAAGAAATATAGATAAATTGAATAATAGATATAAACAAGGATATAATGTAGCAACTGCAAATAAAAGAATTAAACTACTCACTAATTATAAAAAAAGTGAAGCAAATTAAAATAGGAGAAGTTATGAAAACCTCAGATAATAAAAAAACAGAATTTTATAATCCAAATGATATAGTTATAGCCAAATATAAAGACCATTGTAAAGAAGAGATAGACTTATTTATCATATATAATTTTTTATATAATAATAAGGGAAAGTATGATTTTGGAAAAGGTTTTAAAGACTTAGGAACTCATAAATTAATTGGTTTATTAAATTTTAATAACGATAATTGTCATTATATAGATACAGATCATTATGGGTACTTTATTTCAAACATTAATATTGAATACTATATACCATTAACAGAAGTATATACACTTATGGGAAATATAGATATATTAGATAAAGGACGCATAAGTAAAGAAGAAATGAGACTAGCATTAGAATATATAAGAAATAATCCTGAAGATGAAAAAGTAATACTTAAAACAGAACCTAAACAAAGAATTAAAAGAAAGTAAAGTTAATATGTAAATTACACTTTCTTTTTTTTAGTACTTCAAAAAAAGTTAAATTTATGGTATTCTAATATGGAAGGTGATTTTAATGGCATTAAGTAGAACTGAATCAAGAGAAAAAGTTATGATTCTATTATATCAAGCTTTATTATATGAAAGAAATGATATTAATTATGATGTAGATGATATGATAAGTAATGAATTAGAAGAACAAAACGAATATATTTCTATTTCATTAAGAGAAATTTTAAATAATAAAAATAAATTAATTGAACTTGCTAATAAATATTTAGGTAGTTGGCCAATGAATAGATTAGGTTTAACTGATCAATCTATTATTATGTTAGGTATATATGAACTTATGAATACTGATATAGAGGGACCAATTATTATTAATGAAGCAGTTAATTTATCTAAAAAATATTCTGATGAACAGGTTAGTAAAATAGTTAATGGTGTTCTTGATAATATATATCATAATGAGGTAAAAGATGGAGAATAATTATATAACTATTACTGAATTATCAAGATATTTAAAAGGAAAATTTGAAAGTGATGAAAACCTAAGAAAAGTCTATATAAAAGGTGAAATATCAAACTTTAAAGCACATACTAGGGGTCACTTTTATTTTACTTTAAAAGATGAAACATCTAGGATAAGTGCTGTAATGTTTGCATCAAACACAAGAACTTTAAAGTTTACTCCGACTGATGGAATGAAAGTATTAGTAACAGGAAGAGTAACTATATATGAAGCAACCGGTGGCTATCAAATATATGTTGAAGATATGCTTGAAGATGGTATAGGAAACCTTTATGTAGCATTTGAACAATTAAAAGAAAAATTATCTAAAGAAGGTCTTTTTAACAAAGAACATAAAAGACCTATTAGAAGAATTCCTAGAAAAATAGGCATTGTTACAGCATCAACTGGAGCAGCTATTAGAGATATATTAACTACTATTAAAAGAAGATATCCTGTATGTGAAACAATACTATTTCCTTCACTTGTACAAGGAAATGATGCAGCTTCCGATATTGTTAAAAAAATAGAAATAGCAAATACTTATGATATTGATACATTAATCGTTGGTAGGGGAGGCGGATCTATCGAAGATTTATGGCCTTTTAACGAAGAAATAGTAGCAAGAGCTATATATAATTCTAAAGTTCCTGTAATTAGTGCTGTAGGACACGAAGTAGATTTTACAATTGCTGATTTTGTTGCGGACCTAAGAGCACCAACTCCAACTGCAGCAGCAGAATTAGCAGTTCCTGATATTAATACAATAATTACATATTTAGATACTGCTAAAACTAGAAGCTATAACACTTTATTAAATATAATCGAAAATAATAGATTAAAACTTCATAAACTAGAAGATAGTTTTGTTTTAAAAAGACCTACTGCTATATATGAAGTAAAAGAACAAAATCTAGATAATTTAATTGATAAAATTAATAGAATAATAAAAGTATTTATTGATAACTCTAAAGTAGAATTATTTAAATATCAAAACAGTTATGTATTTAATAATCCAGAAATTATTTATAAATTTAAAAAACAAAATTTAGATAATATTATTGGAAAATTAGAAGTATTAAATCCAATGAATACATTAAAAAGAGGATATGCAATAATAAAAAAAGAAGATAGTGTAATATCTTCAATAAAAAAATTAAATAAAGATGATGAAATTAAAATAAATGTATCTGATGGTACAATAGATGCAAAAATAATTAAAGTAGGAGAATAAATTATGAAAGAAAAAGAAATGAAATTTGAAGATAAGATAAGAGAACTTGAAAAAATAGTAACAGAACTTGAAAATGGAGAAGTAAGCTTAGACGATGCCATTGATAAATATACTACAGCAATGAAACTAGCAAAAGAGTGTTCTGATAAATTAACTGAAGTATCAGATAAAGTAAATAAAATAATGTTAGAAAATGGGAAATTAGAAGAATTTAACGTAGAAGAGTAAATTCTTTTTTTTATAAGTTGTGTTAAACTTTATGACTGATTAATGATATTCAGCATAAGCAATATTTAAATCAATAGGCATATCAATAGAAAAAATTTGATTTGATTTAATATAATTGTTATCAAGTACAATATTACAATATGATTCAGTTTTAAGTTTACTTAAATTGAATCTTTTTTTCATAATGAATATATAAGTAAACCAGTTTAAATATTCTTGCAAGTGTCTTGTAGATACGCCTCTAAATTTACTAAGCCAAGTTTCTAATTGAGAATGAACTCCATTAATTTCAGCTATGTTAATTATGCCATTACTATGAAAACCAGATGGAACAGTTTGTAATTTAAGATTATGATTTTTACAAAATTCTTGATATGCACTTGCACTATCAGCATTTATAAATTTTGCATTATTTAATTTATACCCTAAACTATCTTCTAACATTTGTGTTGTACATCTTCCAAGCCCAGTAATTTTTAATAACAAGTTATCGTTTTCATCGATGCTTGATACCACACAAATTTTATGATGACTAATACCTCTATAAGATGATGAAGTTGAAGTTCGTTTCTTAGAATATCTTGGCATATTATTTGGCTTAGTTCCCTTTAAATTAATAGAAAAGTACTTTTCATCAGATTGAATTTCACCAGATAATTTAATGTCGTTTATAAAGTTTTCAAGAGCAAGTAAAACCTTATGTCTGATTCTAAATGAAGTTAATAATGAAATATTATTTTCCTCAGCTATTCTTCTTAAACTAAAACCATCTAATAAATTATCAATAATATTACTCCATATTTCAAATGGAAGTTTACTATGATAGATTATCGTATTTGTAGTTTCAGAAATGGTAAATCCACAACTAGAACAAATATATTTTTGAACTCCGTTTTTTGTTTTTCCATTTTTTTTAAATTTACATCCACATTTTTTACAATATAATTCATCATGCCTATGAGAAGAAATTATTTTAGAGTTTGAGTTTTTTTCAGAACAAAGTTTAGTTAAATTTTCCAACAAATAATTTTTAAATTCAATAATTGATACAGGATCTAAATCTTTAATTAATTCTTTTATATTCATACTACAAAAAATATCCTTAATCAGCTAGTCCAAATCAGAATTTTCATCGCCAAACAAAAATGTAGATAGACTAGCTGATTAAGGATACTCCTTTCTACATTTTGTTTGGCATAACCATTATATCACACTTTTTGGATTATCAGTCATAAAGTTTAACACAACTTTTTTATAAAAAAATAACTAACATAGGTTAGTTATAGTAATATATATAATAATACTAGTGAAATAATTACAGACATTATACCTAATAAACAATAAGATACATACCCTAATTGTGTCTGTTCATTTCTTTTAACATAATTAGTAGGAAGATCAATTTCATCAATAATAATATCTTCGTTTACTTCTAAATTATGAGATTCTTCTTTAGGAGCTTCATCATCATCTTTTTTTCCAACTACAAAATTAATATCTGTCATTTCTATTTTATTTAAAGAAATAGTATCATCACTTGTAATAGCCATTAATTCTAAATATGACTTATAGTCACAACGGCCTTGGTATTTATTTAAAAACCAATTAATAAAATTCTTGTATTTTTCATTGTTTATAATAATAATCTTACTATCTACTTCTATTTTGTTTTGAGAAAGGATCAAATATGCTTTATTAATAATTCTTCCTACTATATTATCTAATTTTTCATATATAAAATCATTATCATTTGTTTTTATT
The DNA here is from genome assembly GCA_944358805.1 of uncultured Bacilli bacterium. Taxonomy (GTDB): domain Bacteria; phylum Bacillota_I; class Bacilli_A; order RF39; family UBA660; genus CALVVX01. The sequence goes on along the minus strand of CALVSD010000032.1, from coordinate 5,417 downwards.
TCATTTAATTCATCATTTTCGGTAATAGGAATTACTAAACTAATATTATAATTATCAATTTTTGTATATATATCTTTAATTAACAATTTTACAGATTCTAAATTGTTATTATTGACATTTAAATTAATATAATCACTACGAAATTCAATAGAAATATTTGTTTTATTAAATTCTTTACTAGGTATAGCAATAAAAAATGAAAAGTCATTTTCATTTACTAAATAAATTTGATGTTTTTCTAAAGACATAAATAATATTGCGTTCATATTTACTTTCCTTCCTATTATTAAAATAATTATATCAAATTATTTTACACTTGTCATCATTTTTTATTTAATTTACATAAACTTTATTAATATAAATAGTATACCTATTACAAAAAATATTATTGACACTTTTTTATAATTATAACTATTAGTAGTTGGTAATAATTTACATAATGATATATTTAACATAATACCTGCTACTATTGCAAATAATATACCTATAATAGTATTATTAATAAAATTTTTTAAAAATAAAAATGTTATAAAAGCTCCCAATAATTCTGATATTGCCGATATAAATGTATAAGACAATGCTTTAAATTTGCTTTTAGTAGAATAATATATTGGAACTGATATAGTAATTCCTTCTGGAATATTATGAAGAGCGATTGCAATAGCCAAACTAATACCTAAAGTTACATTAGAAGAAGCAGTAATAAATGTAATAATTCCCTCTGGAATATTATGTAAAATAATTGCTAACATTGATATTATTCCTACTTTATATAAAGTATTATCATTATTGTCAGGTAAATAATAATTTAATATCATTGATATTATTATCCCCAATATAATAGATATAATACACAAAATAATACTCATAAAATCACTATTATTTTCTTTTAATAGTAAAAGAGATTCTGGAATTAAATCAGTAATAGAAACAGTAATCATAACACCACTTGCAAAACTTAGAGAAGCTACTATTAATTTATTATAATTTTTAAATTTAAAAAAAATAAGTAATGTTCCGAGCATTGTTGAAAAGGCTGCAAAAGTAGTTAAAATAAATGGAAAAATAAAATTTTTCATAACGTTGTCACCTAATTAAATATATGTAATAAATATTAAAAAAATGGTAGTTTTTTTCTCTTATAAATATAAATTTAGTAGCCAAAATAATAATGTAGTCTGTGAATAAAAAGCTACTAAAAGGAGATGTTTTTATGTTTTTTAAAAAATTAAAAAACAGCATTCTGCTTATTTTAACTGTTTCACTGTTACTACCAACTCAAATTCTAGCTTACTCAGATTATATAATTGCCGGAGGAGAAAACATTGGTATTGAACTTAATTCAAAAGGAATCATTATAGTAGGAACTTATGAAGTAGATGGTAAAAATCCTGCTAAAGAAGCCAAACTACAAGTTGGAGATATTATAACTTCCATTAACAATAGTAAAGTAGCAACTATTGAAGAAATGTTAACGGAAATAGATAAATTAAATGATGTAAGTTCTGTTAATATTAATTATCTAAGAGGAAGTAAAACTTATTCTACTACTTTAAAATTAATTAAAGATAGTAATGATGTTTACAAAACAGGACTATATGTAAAAGATTCTATAACAGGAGTAGGTACTTTATCATTTATCGATCCTAATACTAAACTGTATGGCGCTTTAGGTCATGAAATAATTGAAAAATCTACTGGACAAAAATTAGAAATAAAAGATGGTAAAATATATAATTCAACTGTTACTAGCATAACTCCTAGTGATGATGGTAATCCCGGTGAAAAAAACGCAAGATATGATTCATCTATAGTTTATGGTGACATAAAAGAAAATACAAGTTCAGGAATATTTGGAAGTTATACTGATACATTACCAGATAAAAAATTATATAAAGTTGCAGAACCTTCTCAAGTAAAAACAGGAAATGCTAAAATTCTTACAGTTTTAAGTGGTGAAGAAGTAAAAGAATATGATATTAATATAATATCCATTAGTAAAGAAGACAAAGAAACAAAAAATATTCTTTTTGAAATTACTGATTCAGAATTATTAGAAAAAACTGGCGGTATTGTTCAAGGAATGAGTGGAAGTCCTATTATTCAAGGTGAATATATTATTGGAGCAGTTACTCACGTAGTAGTAGATAACCCCAAAAGAGGATATGGTATATTTATAGTAAATATGTTAGAAGAAGCAGAAAACTAAATATTTTAAGTTTGTAAGACAGGATTTTAAATTCTGTCTTTATTTACATTTAATATTAAATATGATATATTTAAGTTGAAAGTAGATGGAGTAATTATGAAAAAATTAGTAAAAGAAAAAGATAGAGAGTTGTTTTCTTGCCAAACTATTGTAGAACCAGAAGATTTTCAAGAATTGTAATTAAAAAAACATTAAAAATTATTTAATAGAAAATAGTTTATTAGACAAAATTGGTAAAATTTTTTTCGGAATGAAAAAAAATATTTCTTGACAGATAATTATATAATAACAAGTGAATATAATGTAACTAGGCTTTATAAATATGATGATATTGAAAAAATATCTAAAAGAAAAATACTATTATAAATTCAAAGCATAGTTATTATGAAGAATATTTGATTATTACTTTTAAAGATAAAGAACAAATTGAAATATTAATATATACAGCAGCTTTAGTTGATGAAGAATTTAAAGATATCACAGATTTTTTACTTAATAAAAATAAAAATATTATATTTTCAAAATAAAAACAGGAAGACTAACTATTATCTTCCTATTTTATAAATATGCCACAATACCTGCTACTACAGATAAAACCATTAATAATAACATAATTATAGCAATAATCTTAGTTCCTAAATTTTTAATTTTCTTTTTACTTTTTTTCTTCTTTTTATTTTTATCTTTATTAACCTCTTTCATGTTACACCTCGTATTTAATTATACAAAATTTTAGTAATAATATCAATACTAATTAAATATAATTTAGTGGTGATAACAATGGACAAGAAATTAACAAAGATTAAAAATATTATTTTACCTAGCAAAAAAACTAATTACTTCATAATAACAATTCTGATACTTGGAATAATATCTGGATCAATGTTTTTAATGATACTAAATGAAACAGATAAAACAAGTGTACTTAATCAAATACAAACATTTTTTACAAATATAGATACATCTAATATTAATAGTGGACTAGCATTTAAAAATAGTATTATTACTAATATGATATATATTACTTTAATATGGATACTTGGAATGAGTATTATTGGAATATTTATTAATATTTTCTTAGTTTACTTAAAGGGATTCTTATTAGGTTTCTCAATTGCTTCTATATTTAGTTGTTATGGCTTTAAAGGTGTAATTGGAGTATTTATATACATATTCCCACATCAGTTATTAAACATATTTTGTATAATCATATTAGGTATCTATAGTATAATGTTTACAGTAAAATTATTTGAATACATAATGGGTAAAAAGAATAATAACATGAGAAATATGCTAAAAAAATATACAATAATATATATATTTACTATTATTGTTTTATTGTTATCTTCTTTATCAGAAGCATATTTATTACCAGCTCTTATGAAATTAGTAATAAAATTATTTATATAATAACACGTAATGTGTTTTTTTCTTTGTAAAAATATGATAAAATTATATAGAACGAAGGTGTATATATGAAGAAAGTAGTAATTGGAATATCAGGAGGAGTAGATAGTTCTGTTGCAGCCATTTTATTAAAAGAACAAGGCTATGATGTAATTGGATTATTTATGAGAAATTGGGATAGTTCTATTAATAATGATTATTTAGGTAATCCAGATTTAAATAACGATATATGTCCTCAAGAAAAGGATTATAATGATGCTTTAGAAGTTTGTAAAAAACTAGACATACCTTTACATAGAATTGATTTTGTAAAAGAATATTGGGACTATGTTTTTACTTATTTCTTAGACGAACTAAAAAAAGGAAGAACTCCTAACCCTGATGTTATGTGTAATAAATATATTAAATTTGATTTATTTGTAACAGAAGCTAAAAAACTAGGAGCAGATTATATTGCTACAGGACACTATGCTAAAGTAATAGACGGACAACTTTACAAAGCAAGTGACAAGAATAAAGATCAAAGTTATTTTCTTGCCTATGTAAATAAAGATGTATTTAAAGATGTTATTTTTCCATTACAAGATTTAACAAAACCAGAAATTAGAAATATTGCAAGTGATAAAGGGCTTGTAACCGCTAAGAAAAAAGACTCTACTGGAATATGTTTTATTGGAGAAAGAAACTTTACAAAATTTTTAGAAAATTATTTACCTAATATACCTGGAAAAATTGTTAATATTGAAACAAACGAGGTAGTAGGGGAGCATATAGGTCTAATGTACTATACTTTAGGGCAGAGAAGGGGACTTAACTTAGGAGGATTTAAAGATAAGTCTTATGTTGCAAAAAAAGATTTAGAAAATAATATTTTATATATTGCTACCGGGGATGAAAACAAATATTTGTATTCAAAAGAAGCAATAATTGAAGATTTTAACTTCTTAACAGATAAAAGAATTACTGATTGTACTTGTAAATTTAGATATCGTCAACCTGATATAAAATGTCATGTTGAATACTTAGAAAATAACAAAATTAAAGTTATTTATGATAATGCTAAAGCTGTAACACCAGGACAATTTTGTGTACTATATGATGGCGATTTATGTCTTGGTGGAGGTATTATCGAAAAAGTATTATAATTAGGAAGAGATGATTACTATGGAAAATATTTTTAACAATATTTTTGTTTCTTACCATGGTATAGGAGATTATGACTTCATTAAATTAAAAAGTATATTAGAACATGGTATTTTGCCTAATATAATGTTACCCAATATAATTCCAAGAAATACATTAATGGGTAATACTGATACAAAGGTATACTTAGTTATAAGTCCAAATATAGTGGGAGAAAAAAACGCTACAGCTTATAGAAGTTATATAAAAAATGGATTTGGAATTGTTGTAAACAGGTTTCCTAATGAACCTACATATAATATAAAGCAAGCCTTCCCAGATGCTGGAATTTTAGAAGGGCCTATTTTCCCTAATGATTTTTTAGGAATAACCGTACCAAAGAAAATATATTTTAAGAAAATAAAAGATTTGCCACTAGAATTAGTTAATGGTACTAATTTATCTAATGATGAATTAACAGTAAAAGATTTTATTGCTAGTATTAACATTAATAAATTGCCAATATATGATGCAGATACCGGATATATTATTGACTATTGTAAAGATAAAAATATGAAAAAATAAAATTTAAAAATTTATCGATTACTGTTAAACATTAGTTAAAATTTCACCGATTTATAATATTGATAACAAACAAAGGTGACCTTTGTTCGAAAGA
>CALVSD010000031.1 GCA_944358805.1 uncultured Bacilli bacterium | reverse complement strand
TCCCCAAAATTCTTCCCAATCTAAATCATCAAATTTGGTATTTTCGTATATTCCCATATTTCTTTCTTTTAATCTTTCCTCTATAATTGTAGGTATATTATTACTTAAATTAAATAACTTTAGCGTATGTTTTACTCTTTCTATAGGAGAATAATATACTACGTCAATATTTAAATCACATAATTCTTTGCTTATATTCTTTGCTTGTTGTATTCCATTATTATTTAATGGTTCTTCTATATCTGCAATAATTTTATTTTTTCCAGCTTCTGTTTCTCCATGTCTTACTACATATATTTCCATTTTTGTCTCATCAGTCCTTTCTACTATTTACATTTATTTTTCTTTTTTCATAATTAACACTCAGATTCAATTTAATTATGTTATACGCTTTTAACAAAAAATGTTAAATCGGTGATAAAATATAACTATAATTATTATTTTTTATCTTAAAAATTAAGAGGGGGGTTGCAATGGCGGTATCACCTTAATAATTCTCCTACTAAAAAGCCTTAAAAACACGATATTTTAATCATTTTTACTCAATTTTAATCAATTTTTACATAAAACGAGTAAGATCTAAAATAACGCAATCCCTTTATCTACAAGGATTTTCAAAGGAGTTGCAATAAACCAGTATCAACCAGTTAATCGAAGTTTTATTTTCGTTCATTTTTATCACTTCCTCGCATAAATCTATTTCATTATATCATACTTTTTATACAAAAGAAAAGCAGATTAATATCCACTTATATATTCCACTTATCTTTGTTTATTTTTACTATTGCTAAATCTATATACAGGACTATTATAATTTCTATTAAATATTCTTTCACTAAATTCTACATCTTCTGGTCCTCGTTTATTAATCATATATTCTTTAAACCTACTAGGACTGTAACTATCAATTTTAAAATAATTTTTTTGGTTATAAAGATTAAAAAATAAATCTGTTAAATCTAAATCTACTAAAGTATTTATTCCATTTTGCATTGATACTTCTGCTACTTTTCTTACACAATCCATTGCATGATAACCGCCTACTATTAATTCATCAATGTCTCCTAGTTGATTAAGTAAATACATTTCATTAGGATACCTCGGAATAAAATCTTTCTTTCTATTTCCTTGTTCGTCAGTTGCACTTGCTTCCGAAAATAAGATATCAGTATATATTACTTTATCATTTTCTTTTTTATCAATACCAAATATTTCTTTATCTGGATACAATGCAAATACAACTTGATAACCATTTTCTCTATATCTTTTATTTATACATTCGTTAAGAATTACAAGAGGTTCATAATTTTTTCCATATTTATCAAAATCACCACAAGATATAAATTTTCTAGTAAACTCTTTTATAGGATATAAATACAAAAAAACTTTTTTCATTTATATCATCCCTTCATTATAAAATTACAATAAATATATATTAATAACTAGTTTCTACGTAATACCATTTATCTTTTAACTTTTCTAAACTAGTAATTGGATGGGCTTTTAGACTACTTTTAATTAGCTCTTCACCACCAGTTGAATATATTACTTGTATAGAACCAGAAAGCATTCCACGAAATACCCAAAAACCAATAACTTGTCCTTCTTCATTATTTTGGTAGACAAATATTTGCCCACTTGTAGATAACTTTTTATATTTAGCTGGTAAAGCTACATTACCTATATCATCAGTTATTAATTTGTTTTTATATACCATATCAATAACTTTTAATCTGTCTTTTTCATATAAATTGAAGTCATATTTTATTTTTACATCTCTAAATGGGAAAAACAAAACTAAAATTATTGTTAATATTAATATAATAGTAGTTACTATATTACTAAAATTAATTTTTTTCTTTAAACTTCTAATATTATTAATTAAACATACGAAATAACAAATTAATAAAATCAAATCTATAATTATTTCAAAAAGAAATAACAAATTAAATAAATAATCAGAATACCAACATTTTATAAAAGAAAATATTAATATTAAAATCGATAATATAAAATTACTATACTTTTTCATAAACTTCTCCTAATTATTAAATCTAAGTAAATATCCATCAGGATCTTGTATTAAAAACTCTATATCTTCATATTCATAATTATCTACTCTATATTTATTTATCATTAAATCTTTATACATTTTTATATCATTATTAATAAGTTTATTATAAAAATCATTAATATTATCTATACTCATACTTATATTAATTCCTCTTCCAAAGGGATACTCTAATGTACCTGTATTCCAATTATCATTAATTTGTTCTATCATTATTTGATTACCTTCAAGTTCTAAAAAGGCAAATTTATCTTCTTTTCTTTCATATAATACTTTAAATCCTAATTTTATATAAAATTCTTTACTTATTCCAATATCTGTAACACTTAATTCAGGAATCAATTTATTAAATTTCATAGTTAATCTTCCCCTTTATTAACATTTATTTATAACCATTCTCCTACTCTTTTTATATATATTTTTTTTACATTTTGAACTATAACTGTATATATTATAAATAATATAATTACTATTAAATAATAAGATAATGGTAATATTACGAAATTAAATGATGTTACTTTATGTAATATGATTGGAGTAATTATTGTAAGTAATATTGAACTAATTGTTAATGATAGTAACACTTTATTAGGCTTTGACTCAATAAATGGTTTTTTACTTGTTCTTATGAAATGAATAATTACCAGTTCTGTTATTAAACATTCAATAAACCATGCTGTTTGAAAATATGCTTGTTTATCAATTGAATTATAGCCAAGTACAAACCAAAATATTATAAATGCTAATACATCTATAATTGAACTAGTTATTCCCATAATAATCATAAATGAAGATAAGTTTTTAGTATCCCATTTTTTGGGTTTTCTTAAAAATTCTTCATCAACATTATCATAAGGAATACCTATTTGTGATATATCATATATAAAGTCTTGAATTAACATTTGGATTGGAATTAAAGGTAGAAAAGGTAAAAATAAACTAGCTATTAAAATACTAAATACATCTCCAAAATCAGCACTTAAAGCCATTTTCATATATTTAACTATATTACCATAAACTTTTCTTCCTTCAATTACTCCATCATATATAATATTTAATCCTTTTTCTAAAAGAATGATATCAGCAGACTCTTTAGCTATATCTGCTCCAGTATTTACACATAATCCAATATCAGCAGTATGTAATGAAGGACTATCATTTACTCCGTCTCCCATATATCCTACTACATGTCCATTATTTTTATAAGCTTTAACAACCCTTTCCTTTTGTAGGGGATTCATTCTGGAAAATACATATACTTCTTCTATTTCTTTTTGAAGTTCATCATCACTCATTTTATCAATATCTGTTCCTAAAAGAATTTTACTATTATCAATATTAGCAGATGTACAAATAGCTTTCGTAGAATATGGGTTATCCCCTGTTAATATTCTAGTAGAAATACCAACTTTCTTAAGTTTTTGAATTATATTAGCAGCATCACTCTTCGGTGGATCTAAAAACGCAACAAATCCAATAAAAGTCATATCTTTTTCATCTTTTGGTTTAAAAATATTTTTACCAGGATAAGTTTCTTTTAAAGCAAGACTAATAACTTGCATTCCTGTTTCTGCTAAATTCTTAGCATTTTTATTAATTTTTTCGATCATTTCTTTAGTAAGAGTTTTATCTTTACCATTATATTTTACTTTAGTACAACTTTTTAAAATTTCTTCTAGTGCTCCTTTAGATATTATTTTATAATCTGTATCTATATTTACAACAACACTAGATTTTTTCCTTTCATAATCAAAAGGTATTTCATCTACTTTAATATATCCATCTATATTTTTATCAACATTATGTTCTTTTCCATAAGAAAGGATTGCTCTATCTACTAAATTTTTCATTCCTGTTTCAAAAAAAGAATTAATATAGGCATACTCTAAAATACTTAAATCTTCTTCATCTTCTACATTAATATATTTTTGAAGAGTAATTTTATCCATAGTAAGCGTTCCTGTCTTATCAGTACAAAGGATATCTATTGCTCCCAAATTTTGAATCGAATTAATGTTTTTAACTAAAGTTTTTTTCTTTGCTAATGTTTTCGTACCTTTTGTTAAGTTAACATTTATTATCATTGGAAGCATACTTGGCGTTATTCCAACCGCTACTGATATTGCAAATAGAAGTGCTTCCCAGATATTATGATGAATTAATAAATTTAGTATAAACACACAAATAGAAGTAATAATCATAAACTTTATAAGCATTTTAGTTATAGCATCTATTCCTTTTTCAAAGTTGTTAATTTCTTTTTTATTAGATAGTTCTTTGTTCATAAGTCCTAGATAAGTATTAAATCCTGTATTAATGACTATTCCAACACCATCTCCAGAAATTATACTAGATCCCATTAAAAGAATATTAGAAAAATTGGTTATTTCTCCTGTTTCATTTGAATAATTACTCGTCTTTTCTACGGGAACAGACTCTCCAGTAAACATTGACTGATTTACAAATAAATCCTTTGATTTTATAACTATCATATCAGCAGGAATTAACACACCCGCATTTAAATGAATAATATCACCTACTACTACTTCTTCTACTTTAATTTCTTTTTCTTTGCCATCTCTTATTACAAAGACTTTGGATTTTAATTTAGACTTTAGTTCTTCATTAAACTTATATACTGAATAATCTTGAAAAAATCTAATTAAAGCACTTACTACCGCAATTCCGATTATAATAATAGCACTAAGATAATCTTTACCACCTGCAAAAAAATTTATTACAGCAAGTATTAATAAAATGATTATAAATTTATCTTTAAAAGAATTAATTAAAAAATATACAAGACTTTTTTTATCTTTTTTTACAACTATATTCAAACCATTTTCTTTAAGTTTTTTCTTTGCTATATCTGATTTTAATCCATTTTCACTATTCGTATTAAACATTTTTAAAAGTTCAGTATTGTTTTTCTTTCCTATATCTTCATAATTACTTATCAACTTACTTTGTTCTTCTAAAATTTTGTTTTTGGGGTTATTTGTTTTATTATAAAGTGTATTTTCTTGCATACAGACACATCCATTTCTAAATATATTTCATATAATATCTATTTTTAGTTTCATTGATAATTAAAAATCCTAATCTTTTATATAAACTAATTGCTTTAACATTATCTTTATATACCCATAGATAAACTATTTTATTATTAGTAATAACATTATTAATTAAATCAGTACCTATACCCTTATTTCGGTATTCTTCTTCTAAATATAACTCATCAATAATAACTCCATCATCTTTATTTTCCACTAATATACAACCACATATCTTACCATTTATATTAATTAATTGATAATTATTAATTTGATTATTAACCTCATCTTTAACATATGCATTAATTTTATTTAATTCTTCATTACTTAGATTACTAGCATATTCAAGAATAGTATTAAGATTAAATTTAATTAAGGTATTCATATCTTTTTTTGATGATGATTGCAATGTATATTTCATATATTATCTCTACTTTCTAACTGATTATAACACAAAAATATATTTTATAAAATGTTTATAATAATACTTTAATTTACAAATTTGATTTGTTGCTCTTCTAGCAAATTATATATAGATAATTCTTTTTTATTTTTTTCTCTTTCAGTCATTTTTACGGCTGTAATTTGACTATTTGTATATGTTTTATAATAATAGATACCTTTATTCGTGTTTATACAACAAGAATATGTAGTTATATCGTATTTTCCATCTTTAGTAATTGTTGTTCCTTTAATCATTGAAACGGACTCTAATATGTGAAAAAATTGTGTTATAGAACTCATCTCATCATCTTTACTTACTGAGTTTAATTTATTAAACGCTGCTCTTACAAATCTTGATGTAGGTGTGTTATCACCTGGAAGGCCTATCGCCCCCATTCCTTGACCATATTGTCCTAAACTTATTTTATCAGAAAATCTACTTTCAACATATTTTGGTGTTAGATTTCGATAGTTAGTAATATTTGTTATTTGATAATGAAAAGGCGGATTATTGGTTAAAACACCATAAGGATTTTCATATACTTTTAAACCATCTTTCATTTGTTCAATGACTATACATTCTTCACTATCACTAACCATCCAATGCAAATCACTTACAGGATATTTATCTGAAAATGGAATATTTATTATATTTAGATTTAATATAATTTCTTTTATTTCTTTTATACTTGAATATAATCCTAAAAAATATGGTATAAGTTCATAGGGTGCTAATGATAATTTACTATCATCATTGGGAAAATAATATGCATTATTTGGAAAATATAACCCCGCGATTGATAATCCTTTTTCATTAGTAGCCTCAGCATATAATGGATAATCGTCCTCTACTGTAGCCATTCCTATTATTGAATATTTTGTATTAATTACACTTCCATTTTTTAATTTAAATTTATAATCCCTTGGAGTTATAACTACTCTCTCATTAAACCTATATTCTAAATCCAAATTTCTTCCAAAATAGTTATTTTTTGTTTTAAAATTTATACAAGTACACATATAAATCATCCTTTCTATTTAATTATATACATCAAATAATCCATGTTGCATCTCATAGGGATTTTCTAAATACATTTTATATGTTTTATATATTTTTTGTATCTTCATATTTAATTTGTTTGAATTTATCATTTAAATTTAATATCTCACCATTTATATATGATATTAATATCGGTGAATGGGTTGCAATAATAAATCGTGATCCTTCTTTAACTAAGTTATCAATAAAACATAATAAAGATAATTGTCTGCTGGGTGACAAAGCAGCTTCTGGTTCATCTAATATATAGACCATTTCCAGTAAATCTATTTTGAATTAATTTAATAAACGATTCTCCATATGAGCATTCATGTAAATTACCACCATAATATTTATATAAATTTTAATAATAATCTTCTTCAACAAATCTTTGAACTTCTGAAGAAAAATTATAAAAGCTCTCCGCTCTTAAGAAAAACTTTGTTACAGGCTTATTGCCATGACTATAAATACGTAAATATTTATACAAATTAGAATGGGTATTTTTAGTCTTAAACGTAAAGTTTTGCGTTCCACCTTCTGGATTTAATCCCAACTTAATGGCCAACTCTTCAATAAAAGTTGATTTACCTACTCCATTTTCTCCGACCAAAAAAGTTACTGGCTTATTAAATTTTAATTCAGAAATACCATTAATACATTCTATATTAAATGGATATTTATTAATTCAATCAATTTTATCTTTGTCTATTTTTATTCCGTTTACAAATAAATTATTATCCATACTATTCACCTTTTATATAAATATTATAACTTTTTTTTACGCTAAACTCAACTACATAATTATTTAATAAATAGCATTTATTATAAATAAAAATATTTATTTTTACTTACATAAATATCAAATAAATATCAAAATTTGATTTTTTCATTAAATTTTGTTATAATATATCGAAAAAAAGGGGGAAAATAATATGACTAAAAATATGCAAGAAACAACAGATTTCTACAATATGTTGTTGCAACAATTTAATTTTATAAATTTATCAAAAGAAGGATTTAATATTATTATTAATAGTTTTATTGCTAATCTTAAGTTAAAAGGATTAAATTTTGATTTAAATAACTCAGAAATAAAAATTATGTTAAATAAATATATATATAAATATATAGCAGATAATTTATTGAACAGTGAAAATAAAATGACAATAATAAATGATTTTGCTACAAAACAATTGAAAGTTAAAACATCTTATATCTTAGCATTACATGAATTAAACAAAATAGAAATTTTACTTAATCTTTTAAATATTAGATTATCTGACGATGAACTTGTAATATTATTAAAAAACGATACAATTTGTCAAAATATTAATCGCATAATAAAAAGTAGATTGTACTATATTAGGGCAAATCAATTAGAATTTTTAGAAAATTTTCCGATTGCAAAAAAATTAATATTTCTTTATTGTAAAAAGAACAATATAAACACTAGCTTCCATTCCAACAGTCAAATAGATTATCAATATTACCAAAATAAAACTGAACCACTTACTGCAGAAGAAGAAAGAAAATTATTTGAACTATTAAAGTCTGGTAACTCTGTAGCGCGTAATATTTTAATTGAAAAGAATTTAAAATTAGCTCGTAGCATTGCAAATAAATACAGATTTAATGATAGTGATTTAATTCAAGAAGCTAATGAGGGATTAATAAAAGCTGTTGATACTTTTGATATTAATTTAAATGGTAAATTTTCTACCTTTGCTTATCAAACAATAAAAGGTTATGTATTAAATTATTTAAAAAAAGATATTAACGGATTAAAATTATCTGAAAGAACAGAAGATTTATATTTTAATTACATAAAATTAAAAAATCAATTATATACTTCGTTAGGATATATTCCTTCACCAGAAGAATTAGCTAGTCATTTAAATATTAGTACTAATAAAGCAATGGAACTTGAACAATTAGGAAAAACTTTTAGTTTAGATCAAGATGATAAATTTAAAGAAAGATTATTAGTTCCTTCTCTTCCTATTGATGAAAAAATAGTTAAAAGAGAATTAGATGAAAAAGTATTAAAATTGTTTGAAGAGACAAACCTTACTCCAAATGAAAAATATGTTTTAATACATAATTTTGGATTATATAATACTACATCACTAGATTTAGCACAAATTGGAAGAAAAATGGGATTATCTAGAGAAAGAACTAGACAAATTAAAATTAGTGCTTTAGAAAAACTTGGATCAACATCAAACATAAATGATTATAGTATTTTTTTAGGAAACGATGAAGGCTGTAATGAAAGATTAAAAGAAATATTAGCAAAAAGAAAAGAAAAAAAAGTATTAAAAGAAGAACAATGTAAAAGAAAAAATGATTTGTTTAGAAATCTTGACCCAGATATATTATTAAATTTACTTTCTTTATTTAATGATGAAGAACAAGAAATTATTAAAATTAAACTTAAATACTCAACAAACGGAATTGTTATTGATAATATAGATCTTGCCCAAAAATTAGGAACTGATGAAGCAACCGTTAAAAAAGTATTAAATAAAATAATACGTTTATATAGAAACTACATTATAGATTCTGAAATGGCGAATAGAACAAAATAATCAAAAATATAAAAATGGTAACTATTTTAATGTTACCATTTTTTACTAATTTATTAATCCTATCTTATTAAGAGGCCATATTCTAAATATTGCCTTTCCTATAATATCATCTTCATTAATAAAACCATTTGTTCTACTATCTGCTGAAACTAAGCGATTATCGCCTAAAACCAAATACATTCCTTCAGGAATAGTATCATATGTACACTTTTCAACATCTTCTTTAATCATACAAATATCTTTTATATTAAAATCTTCTGTAGCATTTTTAGCATATATGTCTTTCACTTCTTTGTCATTTATATATAATTTATTATTACTATATTCTACTTTATCTCCAGGAAGTCCGATTACTCTTTTTACTACTTTATCACTCCCTTTATTTATAACTACAATATCAAATCTTTTAATATCAGATATTTTATAGGAAATCTTACTTAACATAAGTAATTCACCATCATGTAAAGTGTTTTCCATAGAAGCTCCATCTACTTCAACAGGAGTTATTATAAAACTTCTAATAAGCACTACTACAACAATTATAATAATATAAGGTATAAGTTCTTTAATAAACTTTTTCATATTATTCCTTCTTTCAAAAAAAGATAATAAACATACATTTATTATCTTGCTTCTTTAATCTTATATTGACCTTTTCTTGTTCTTAAGAAGTATAATTTAGCACGTCTTACAACACCTTTTTTAACTACATTAATGTATGCAATATTAGGACTATGAATTGGGAATGTTTTTTCAACTCCTACTCCATATTTTGTGCTTCTTACTGTAAAAGTTTCAGAAACTCCTTGTCCTTTACGTGAAATTACAACGCCTTCAAAATTTTGAACTCTTTCTTTTTCTTTACCGCCTTTTTTCTCAATAATCTTACATCCTACTACTACAGTATAACCTACTCTAAATTCAGGAATGTTAGGATTAATTTGTTTTGCAGTAATCTTATCAATTAGATTCACGTTTTCATCTCCTTTTCTAACCAGCAATCATTAAAAAATTAAGCGGATTGCTTTTTTTGACATATATAATAATATCATAAATACATATATAATGCAAGAAATTTTATCTTATTTGTTTTATTTTTAACTTATTATATATGTATGTTAATATAAAATATATTATTGTAGTATATATAATAGTACCAATAGTACTATGAATAATAATATTTAAAAGTAAATGTATACTATATGAATTATAATCGACTAAATTTAATATTATAAATGATAGTATATGATATATATATATTGATATCAATGATAAAATATTTATATTCAATAAATTAAAGGGTAAGAAAAAATCTAAAAATTTATTTACTAAATATATTATTACGAAAATTAATGTTACAAATAGAAATGTACCAGTATATACAATATCAAATGAAATACCAGCAATAATTAGTATTGTAAAGTATTTTTTATCATTATTAAAATACGGATAAATACTAACTAAACCTATTATAGTAAAAATTGTTTTAAAAAAACTAGGATTTGTTAATGTATAACCAATATTATTGGATACCAATGCATCTAATAAAAAAGATACTACTACAGTTATTATTGCTATACTCACTATTCTGAATCCTTTCTTTTTAGTATTGCTACATAATTAATATCATTAAAATCTGTACTTGGTTTTACATTAATAATCTTTGCTAAA
The DNA here is from genome assembly GCA_944358805.1 of uncultured Bacilli bacterium. Classification (GTDB taxonomy): domain Bacteria; phylum Bacillota_I; class Bacilli_A; order RF39; family UBA660; genus CALVVX01. The sequence continues at coordinate 3,952 of CALVSD010000031.1, read as the reverse complement.
TCATATTCATCTGTTGTAATTGATTCGACTGTCCCTATAAGAATTCCTGATGGGAAAACTCCTCCCAAACCACTAGTATATACATAATCTCCAACTTTTACTTCTTCCGTATTGCTAATTCCTTCTACTTCAAGAAAATTATTTTCATAATCATATCTGTTTATAAGGCCGTTTATTTTACCATTTCCATTGCTTATTGATACTGATATTTTATTATTGGTATCACTAGTAGTTATCAATCTAATTTCGGCAGTAAAAGTAGTGGTCTTAATTATTTTACCAATAAGCCCTGTAGAATTTACTACTACCATTCCTTCTGAAATACCATTATTTGTTCCTTTATCAATGGTTAATGTATTATACCAATAACCTATATTTCTACTTATTACTGTCGCATTTAAATAATCATAATCAGTAAGGACATAATCAATACTCAGTTCTTTTTTTAATGCTTCTATTTCTCTTCTTAATTCTATATTTTCTGTCTCAATTGCATCTACTCTTTCAATACTAGTTTTTAATTTATCATTTTCTTCTTGTACATTTCTTAATTCTGAAAAATCATCTATTAAATTACCAACATAATTAAATGGTGTTAAAATAATTTTTTCTACAAAAATTACTGAATCTTTAATAAGAGATTCAACCATATTTAATTTTCTATCTTCCTTTAAAGTCTTTACATATAATGCAAGAGATAAAATGATTAAAATAACTACTATAATTATTATATATTTTCCTTCTATTTTTTTTCTGTTTCTAAACATAAAATCATTCCATTCTATTATTATTATTACCAATTATTACTATTTATATTATATCAAATATTTAATAAAATTACTATTTAATCTTATTATTTTCGTAATAACTATAATATTTTTCTTTACCTATTATAATATGATCAATTAAAGGTATACTATGAATTATTCCTATTTCTTTAATTTTTCTAGTAATAATATCATCTTCTTTGCTAGGATTAGGATCTCCAGATGGATGATTATGAAGACAAATTATAAAAGATGCTGAAGATAAATAAGCTTCTTTAAATATTTCACGTGGATGGACAACTGAAAAATTAATACTACCAACAAATAATAATTTTTTACAAATATATTTTTTCTTGTTATCTAAAAATATAACATAAAATTCTTCTTGTTTTTTATCTTTAAATAAATAATAAAAATAATTAATAATGTTATTAGGACTTGTACAAAAAACTAAATCATCATCACTTACTGGTTCATATATTCTTCTTCCTAGTTCTATTGCAGATAATAATTCTATTGCTTTTACTCTACCAATTCCTTTTATACTAGCAAGAGTATTAATCGATATATTTTTTAAGTTTCTGATGTCTTTCACTAAATTTAACAGTTCATATGACACTTCTTTTACAGACTTATCTTTGGTACCAGTTTTTAATATTATTGACAACAATTCCTCATTAGATACGTTTTCTTTTCCTTTATTTACAAGCCTTTCCCTTGGCTTCTCAGAGTTAGGTAATTCTTTAAATTTAATCATATTAACCCCCTTCTTTTGCATTATATAAGCCAGTTATATTTTAGTCAATATTTTTTACATTTTTTTACAAAAAACATGATGTAAAATTAACTTGTTATGATATAATGATAATAAGGTGATACTAGATGAGCAAAATATTTTTTACAATAGGATTTATAATGATAGTAATTGTTACGATAGGTACGTTTTGGCAAAACGATATAATATATTGGTATACGCATACATTTAATGAAAAAAAATATCAAGGGGCTAGTTCTAACGAATATTTTTTAGAAGATAATTTTTCTTATGTAAATAATTATACAGATAATAATGTGTCAAATAAAAAACAATTAGTTGATTTAATATATTATTTTATAAATAGTGGTGCAGATAAAATAGAAGCATATTGTACTAATGAATATAGTGATTGTATTAAAGATTTAGAAACCATTTCTACTGATCAAGAATCATTATCTATATTTAATAATTTCGTTCATCCCTATAATAGTTTTTCTAAGTTAAGTTTTAGTTATGATGAATATGGAAATTTTACAATTACTAATAACAAAATTTATGATGAAAAAATGATTGTAGAAATCAATAATGTTGTTAATAAATATATTAATGATAATATTTCTACAAGTTTAAATGATGCGGAAAAATTAAAATTAATTCATGACTTTATTATAGACAATACAAAATATGACAAATTGAAAGTAGATAATATAAATGATGAAACATACAACTCAGAAAATGCATATGGTGTATTATTAGAACATTATGGTATTTGTAGTGGATATGCTGATACAATGGCAATATTTTTAAACAAGTTAGGTATAATAAATTATAAAATAAGTAATGATGAACATATATGGAATTTAGCATATATTGATAATAAATGGGTACATATCGATTTAACTTGGGATGATCCTGTTACTGAAAATGATATTAATAGAACTGATTATTTTATGATAGATACTAAAACATTACAAAGTTTGGATAATGAACATGATTTTGATACAAATATATTTACAGAAGCAAATTAAAATAGACACTAATAATTAGTGTCTATCAGACTGTTGACAAAGTAAAATTTTGTTAATAGTCTTTTTAATTTTTAAAAATAGTTGTATAATTAAATTACGAGATAGACTTATTCTAACCAAATTTGTCATTTATATCTCGTTTTTTTATTAAAAATATGAGATAATATAATTGGTTAGGATAAGGAAGTGATAAAAATGGCAATGACAAAACAAAAATATAAAAATGATTGTATAATATTTAATACATTAAATGAATTAGTACCACAAGACCACTTGGTAAGAAAATTAGATAACTGCATAGATTTTACGTTTATAGAAGATTTAGTAAAAGATTTATACAGCATTGGAGGAAGACCAAGTATTCCACCTGTGGTACTTTTTAAATTAATATTTATAAATATAGTATTTGGAATAAATTCAATGAGAAGAACGTGTGAAGAATGTAAAGTAAATATAGCTTATAGATGGTTTCTAGGATTATCAATGTATGATGATATACCAAACTATTCTACATGGAGTCAAAATTATATTAGAAGATATAAAAATAGTGATGTATTCAATCAAATATTTGATAATATATTAAAACAAGCAATAGATTATGGATTTGTAGATATGGAAACAGTATTTGGAGATGGAACCCATCAAAAAGCAAATGCAAATAAAAATAAACATAAAGATGTAGAAGTAGAAATTGCTAAAAAAGTTTATGAAGATGCTATGTTAAAAGAAATTAACGAAGATAGAATTAAACATGGAAAACATCCAATAGAAAATATAGAAAAAACAGAAGTTATGTTTGATGAAGAAACCGGAGAATTAATTGAAAATAAAGAAACAAAACATATAAAAGAAAGTTTGACCGATCCAGAAAGCGGGTGCTTCCATAAAGGAGAAAAAGAAAAATGTTTTGCCTATACACATCAAACTTTTAGTGATAAAAACGGTTTTGTTTTAGCCAATATTACTACTCCTGGCAATATTCACGATAGTGTTGCTTTCTTTTCAGCATATGCAATTTTGAATGACAAATTTAAAGATAAAATAAATAATATATGTTTAGATGCAGGATATGTTAATCCAGCAATTTGTAGAGAAATAATATTAAATGGTCATATTCCTTTAATGCCATATAAAAGACCAATGACTGGAAAAGGTTTATTTAAAAAATATGAATATGTATATGATGAACATTATGATTGTTATATATGCCCGAACAACGAAGTTTTAAATTATTCTACAACAGATAAAAATGGTTATAGATTATATAAATCTAATCCAGATAAATGCAAAGTATGTCCATTTAAAAATCAATGTACAAAAAGCAAAAATTGCCAAAAAATAATTACTAGACATATATGGGAAGAATATAAGGAACAAGCAAATGAAAATAGATATACGCA
>CALVSD010000030.1 GCA_944358805.1 uncultured Bacilli bacterium | reverse complement strand
TTCTACACTTTTCGGTTTGTAGACTTAAATTCCATTTTTTTTAAATCGGTGGCGGAATTTACTTTTGCAATTGAAGTTCGTAAAATAAAAAAGAAATAATTTAAAATTATATTTCTTTTTTTTTATTAGTTTGATATAATTATTATACTAGGAGTTGGTGTTTATGGATATTCGTACTATGAATAAAATTGATAGAGGATTTTTACCGACATTTTTAAAGTATAATAAGGAACAATTAATAGGTGCCATAGTAAAATTTATAAGTAATAATGATATTTCTTCTTTTTCTGATGAATTAGAATCTAGAAAATTAATTAAGGAAATTGGTGTAGAAAAAATTAAACAAGCCTTATTAGAACATGTTGTTAAATTAGAATTTATGTCAGGCATTTCTAATGTTAGATTTGTGTATGATTATAATGATGAATATATAAATCATTCTATTGGAGAAAGTGAACTTAGAATATTAGATATATTGGCTGATTCTTATTCTAAAGAAGGAATAAATAAAGCATTAAGACTTCTGGAAACAGATGGAGTCTTACTATTAAATATAGTTACGTCATTTGTTGATTATCGTTACGCCAAGAAAAAGGGAGGATTATTAGATACTTCTTCTTTAGATAAAGAAGAATATCAAAATATTATTAATGTAATAAATGATTTTTTTGAAATTAGTGTATAGTTTTTGTCAAATATATTGATAAATAAATAATGGTGTAGTATTGTTATAATAGGAGAGGGAGTTGATAAAGTGATTTATCCATCAATTGATAAAATTTTAAATATAGTTGATTCTAAGTATGAACTTGTATATATTGCTTCAGATCGAAGCAAACAAATGACTAAAACTGGTTATTATCAAATGAATGAAAAAGATTATAAAAGTAGCAGTAATATAGGAAGAGCTTTAGAAGAAGTATATAATAATTTAATAAAAGTTGATAAAAGATAAAATCTTATATCAACTTTTTATTATTAGTTATTTAATAAATTTACATTAATTTTTTCTTTGTTTTTAATGCTTAATAATTGTTTTTCTATTTCTTTCTTATATTGCGAATTGTATTTTTGATGAGTACTTATTTTCGCTATATAATCATTTAAATTATTTAAATAAGTTTCATTTTTTGTAGATATATATTTTTGGGTATAGTAATAAATTAATTCTAAAGTAGCCTCAAAAATATTATTGTCAGATGCTTTTTTGAATAAAGTAATAGCTTTTTCTTCATCTTTTTCAATATTTGCCTCATAATTTCCATTCAAATAAAAATATTTGGCTAAGTTATAATGACACCAATAATTAATTAATTTTATTGGTACATCTAATGATAAATTATAATAGTAAAAAGCTTTTTTCATATTAATATTAGTTCCTATTCCTAATCTATAATATTCTCCAACTTTATTACATGCCCAACTTTCTTCTAAGTCAGCGCTTTTTAAATAAAAATCAAAAGCTTTATTATATTCTTTTTTGTTTTCAAATATTTTTCCTAAATTATTATAACTATAAACATAATTATGTTCAGTAGCTTTATTAAAATACTTTATAGCTTGTTCTATTTTATTTTCTTTTAAATAAATTAAGCCAATAGCGTTTAAAGCTGCAATACTGCCTAACTTTTCTGCACTTTTTAGATAAGACCAAGCTAAGTCTAAATCTTTTTTTTCATTATTTCCAATATATCCTTTTAATAACATTTTAGCAATTAAGTAATTAGCTCTTGGATGGTTATAATTAGACGCTATTTTTAAATATTCATAACTTTTGTTATAACGTGGATAACCTGCTATTTCACCATTATACTCCATTAACCCTAATTCAAAACAAGCGTATGGGTTATTACTCTTAGCTAGTTTTTTTATAGAATAACTATAGTTAGTCCCATCATTAAATTGAAGTGTTAGAAAATTTTCTAAGTCATTTATAGAGATATTTGTGTTATTTAAAATGTTTTCAATTGTTTCTTTTACTAAATTATCTATATATATTGGTTGTTTTTTTTCAAGTACTATATAAAATAAAATTTCACATATACATTCATATAAATTATTGTTTGTTAAATAAGAATAAATTTTGTTTGTAAAATTATTATTTATTGTTGTATCATTTTTGGCAATGTTATATAGTTTATTACAAATAGTTTTTAAATTATCATTATTATTAATAAATTCAACGTTTTTATATTCTTCTGTATAAATATATCCATCAATTAATGATAGTAGATTTAGAATTATATCTAACATAAATAATTTGTTTTTAGTATATTTATCTTTAAAATTAAAAAATATTTCTTTAAAGTCACTTCCAATTGAACGGCATCCAATACAATAATTATTAATTGTTGAATCATTAACATTATCAATATCAAATATAGTGGTAAATATTTCTGATTGACCGGCGTATGATTTGTTTAAAGAATTTTCTTTAATTATTCGACAAAGATTACCAATTGATAGATGACTATTGTTATCATTCATTTTTATATATTTTTTATTCATAAGTGTTCCTCCTGTTAATATTATATCACAATACGGGCGTTTTGTGTGGAATAAATAATACTACTGTGGATTTATGTATGTGGTAAATTTGTCTTAATAATACTATAATGTAGTAAAGAGGAGGAAATTTTGTGAAGAAGTTTTGGAAAAATTATAAATCAACAATTATTTTATTAGCATCTATAATTATTGGTGCAATAGCAGGTATTGTATTCAAAGAAGATGCAAAAGTGGTAAGTCCTTTAGGAGATTTATTTTTAAATTTACTTTTAGTGATAGTAGTTCCACTTATATTTTTAACTATTTCAACTTCAATAGCTAAGATGAAGGAACCTAAGAGATTAGGTAAAATTATGAGAACAATAGTGGGGGTTTTTGTTTTTACTTCTTTAATTGCTGTTATAATAGGGTTTGTAAGTACTTATTATATTGACTTAGTAGATACTGCTGACGGAGAAGCAATAAAAGAATCATTAGTATTAGATTCTAATCAAGAAGTAAAAGATATTGAATTAAATTTACTTGGAAGAACAGTAGAAGCGGTAAGTGTTAACGATTTTTCAAAATTGTTATCTAAAGATAATGTTATTGCAATCGTTATTTTTTCAATAATGTTTGGAGTAGCTATGCGTATGGCTAAAGAAAAGGCAGAACCATTATTAAAGGTATTAATATCTGCTAATGAAGTAGTACTTAAATTTGTAAACATTATAATGTATTATGCACCGATAGGACTTGGTTGTTATTTTGCAGCTTTAGTAGGTACTTTTGGAGCAACAATTGCTGTAGGATATTTAAAAACGTTTGTATTGTATACAGTAGTAGCAGTTTTATTCTATTTTATAATGTATACAGTGTATGCTTACATAGCAGGAAGAAAAGAAGGAGTAAAAGCTTTTTGGAAAAATGCAATTCCTTCAACAGTTACATCTTTAGCAACATGTTCATCAGCAGCATGTATTCCTGTTAATGTTGAGACTTCAAAGAAAATAGGAGTATCTGATGACATAGCAGAAACTATAATACCTTTAGGAACTAGCTTTCATAAAGATGGTTCAATTATAGGTAGTGTATTTAAAATAATGTTCTTAGTATGTTTATTTGGAACAGATGTTAGTGGATTTGGTGGAATAGGTAAAGTATTAATAGTAGCATTAATTGCCAATTTATTAATAACTGCAGTACCAATTGGTGGAGGAACTATATCAGAAACATTAATTATTTCAATGATGGGTTATCCAATGGGAGCTCTTCCTATTCTTACAATAATTGCTGCAATCATTGATCCACCTGCTACTATGTTAAACGTAGTAGGAGATGCATCATCTTCTATGCTATGTGCAAGAATCGTTGATGGTAAAGATTGGATGAAGAAAAAGAAAGAAACAAAATAAAAGTTTTTTTCTTTTTTTTAAATTTTTATATCACAAACTTAAAATAATGTGATATAATTTATACATGCACGTGTGGCGGAATGGTAGACGCGGCAGACTCAAAATCTGCAGAAGTTTTCTTCGTGGGGGTTCAAGTCCCTTCACGTGCACCAATTGATAATTGCTTGAGTTTGAAATTCGAGTTTAGAATTAGCTAACAGAAATGTTAGCTTTTTATTGTTTATAGAAAACCCCTAGATAGTCTAGGGGTTCAATAAAGCTTTAGCGTTGAGTTGAAAAAAATAACTCCTTCTAATATAATATTCGTTGCGACTGCAAGAAGCAAGAATAATATTAGAAGGAGGACATTTATAATGAAAGAAATCAAAATAAATGATATAAAAAGTTTAGCACATACTTCATGGAATTGCAAGTACCATGTTGTATTTGCTCCAAAGTATAGAAGAAAAGTCTTTTACGCAAGTAAAAGATTAGAAATAGGTGCAATATTAAGGCAATTGTGTGAGTGGAAAGGAATAACTATAATAGAAGCAGAGGTATGTCCTGATCATATACATATGTTAATAGAAATACCACCAAAATATAGTGTGTCAAGTGTAATGGGATTTCTAAAAGGAAAAAGTAGTTTGATGATATATAGTAAATGGGCAAACATGCGATATCAATATAGAAATAGAGAATTTTGGTGTAGAGGATATTATGTTGATACAGTAGGGAAAAATACAAAGAAAATAAAAGAATACATAGCAAATCAATTAAAAGAAGATCAACTAAGTCAACAAATGACGTTAGAAGATTTTGACCCTTTTAAAGGGTAGCAAGTAATATATGCTTTTAGCAGTCGACAGGCCACTTTAGTGGATGCAAGTAATATAGCCTTATAGGCGAAAAATAAAAACCACCAGCTATGCTGGTGGAAATTTATTTAAAAAGTTATTTAAACACGTGTATCATTTGAATATTTGTGATAAAATAATTTTTAATTTTATTCTATTAGCTTATAAATTAATATTATTGGGTAAATTTGAAATATATATTATAATTATTATGTATTTTAACGAGTGCAAAAAATCTTTTTATATTGTTATGTTGAAAAGTTATGCTTGTTTTTATTTCTATATATTTTATATTTACTATAAATATATGTTGAGCTAAATAGAAAATAGATAAATTAATAATGAAGTAAAGAAAGGGATTTATATAAAGGAAAGCAACTTTCTTTTGATCAAAATGTAATAAGTTTTAAAAATAATGAAGGATTTCTTAACATTGATGGACTTGCAGAAAACGATAAGACACCACATAAGTCATGGATTAGATTAAGTAAAACAAAAGAAGAAGTAAAATTTTGTGATTTAGAAGAAAATTCTCAAGAGTATTTGTGGGTATCAGAACTTATTCAAAATATTAATAGTTTAATTAACTCTTCTAATACAAAAAAATTATAAATATAATTATAAACTTTTATAATATAGTATTGGTAATTTTGCTAGCATACTTTTCATTTATAATAATTGTGCATATTTGAAATTTTGATTTGGAAATATAGGAAAAATTAATGTTGAGTGATCTAATTGTATAGAAGATATAGAAGTTTAGTTGGGATTATAGTAATTATGAAATTATATAAAAGAAAATATTGGAATGTTGTCTTTGTAGATTGGTGTCAAGAATTTATATGAGATTGTATAATTTCATCATCAAAAGAATCTTTAAGTTATTTAACCAATGATGAATGGATTGAATTGGGAAAAATTGAAAAAGAATTAGAGAAAGTTTCAAAAAAAGTATTTAATTCACCAACGTTTAACTTTGCATGTTTGACGAATAATGCATACAGAGATAATGAAAAATCACATTTTCATTTAATACCTAGATATAGAAATGAATTAGTTTATTAGTTTTGTTTAATAAAGTTTATAAAGATAAATATTTTGGTTATAATTTTTGGAAGTGGGCATTATCAAATTTCAAGAGTCAAAAAGATTTTTTTACAAAAGAAGAAAGATTAAAAATATTTCAAATGATGAAAGAAAAATTTAATATTGATTGATTTAATAATACTTAGTTAGTTTATTCATTTATTTAGCAATTGCTAAACTAATTAATAACAAATTAAATTTAGACAAAGATTTATTCTTGAAAGGTCATAAAAAATTTATCTAATCGCTTAATGTTATGGTATTCTTGTTGTTTACTTATTGATAATTTTAATAATAATAAAATATATTCTAATAAGCGGATGCAAAATTCTAAAAATAATATAATTTGTATTAAGTTAAAAAATGAAAAATTTTTAAATATTGATATAGAAGCTAAAAAAGATGATACAGGAAGTATAGGCATAAAGATTTTGAATTGTACGTTAAATATTTATTTAAAGATAATAAAGTTGAATTACCGAAGGATAGTATAGTAATTAAAAATAATATTAGATATTTAAAAAACAAATTTTTAACTGATGAATTGGTTGATTATAGAATAAATTATTTAAATAACGGATTTAGTAGATTAAATAAATTAAAATTTAATGAATTAATATTTCAATATAATTATAAATTATTTAGTAAAAACGAATTAGATAAAATATTTGAAGATTGTGTAAATATGGTATTAAAAAAATTAATGGAAGTTTATAATATTAAATAAATATGTAATAATTGCATAAAAGCATTTGAAAAAAGTGTATTAGAGTGGATTAAAGGAAATCCAAGTTATATTGTTAATTATGGAGGAAATAGTAGTCCATTGAGTTAATACTTTAATTCATCTTTAAAAGATGATAGCAACAAAGATTATATGCAAATGATGACAGAGCATTATAATTATGTTTTTAGAATGGGACATTTATTAGCAGTTTTACCTCAAGTTGATCCTTTTTTTAATAATAGAATTATAAATTTAAAACAATTTGTTTTACAAGATCATATTGATCCAAATAATATTTGTTTTAATTCATATGTTTTAAAAGAATTATTATCACTTCTGAAAAAAAAGAAAATCAACAGAAAGATTCTATGCAAGAATTAAGATCAATGTTATACGCAATGGCAATTCAAGGAATGAATGAAAATCCTGATTGGCATTTAACTATGAATTATTATGATTATAAAACTAAAGATTTATTAGAATCAAAAATAATTAGATAAATATATTCTAATGTAATTATATTGAAAAACGGACGTTTTTCTTAGTCATTTTCAATATAATTACAAGTATTGACGAATATATTTTTTCTTAATAAACGATAATTAATTTTTAAAGTGACTTATTTATTTGAAAATATTGATGCTTTTTTTCTTTTATTAAATAAATTGTAAGTATAATTTGTTTGAATGTGAATATATATTGTTACTGAATTAGATTTCATGGTATTTATTATTGTTGTTTAATTTGTTTTTTGTATTAAAAAGTAAATTAAACATATTTAAAGAGAATTTCCTAAATAAAAATTACAACTGTAGAAAAGTATATGTTATAATAATTAATAAAGGAGGATTTTGTATGGAATTAAAAGAAAATATTAGCTTAGACGACAAAGTAGATAAATTTATTGATTGGTATTATGAAAACCTTGTCAAAGATAATTATACTGATATTGGAAAATTTTATGAACCTAATAGATTAAGAAATTTTATTGAAAAAATGGCAGTTTGGTATGAGCTTAGATATCCTAATTATGAAGTTAATAGATTAATGTCTGGCTCTAATCAAGAAGGAATTTCAATAAATGATGTAATGTTTAGGCATAATTTGTATATAAATGAAGTAGTGGATATAGATTCTGATGTAAAAGAATTAGATTGGGCAAAGTTTTATAATGCTGAAGTATTTATTAAATCGTTACCATGGGATGAAAGATATATTTTTGTAAAACCTAAATTTAATAATTTAGTTTATGTAGAGCGAGGAAGAGGCGCTAGATTATATTTAACTTCAGAGGGATTTGTACAAAAATCAGAAGGATTTGAGGTATATACTAATTTTAGTGTAAATGATAAAGAACTAGTTGGTAAGCATATTAAAGATGTTTTAAATCTACTAAATCAAAAAGGTGTTGTACTGCCAAAAGGGAACCAATTAGAAGAAAGTATAAAGAAAGTTGAAAAATGGAATTATTATCTAGAAGAAATGCTGAATTGTGTTATGTATAGAATAATTGAAAGAGGTGGAAAAAGAATAGGACCTCGTAGAGCTTTTATATTTGCAAAAGAATTTAATAGAAATATAGATATTCCAATGATGTATGGTATTGATTATTCTGATCCAGGTTTAGAAAATTTTATTAAAGAATATATTAAAGCTGGCGGTTCTAAAAAATTAATATGTTATGTAGGATATTTTTCAAAAACAAAAAAAGATGAAAAAATAAATACGGTTTCGATTCAAGAAATAATTAAAATGTTTTATAGTGATCAATTATTACATATTCGCCGAAAGAAATTCAGCTAATGAAAACTAAATAAAGCTAATAGTACAAAGCTTTAGTTTAAAAATGAAATAAGTTTTGAGAGGTGTAGCAATGAAAAAAGAAAAAAGTTGTGGTTGTATAGTTATTAATAATGGAGAAGTATTACTTGTTAAGCACAATGATGGCCATATTGCATTTCCAAAAGGACATATTGAAGATGGTGAAACAGAAGAACAATGTGCACTAAGAGAAACATTTGAAGAGACTGGTTTAAAAGTAAAAATAATAAAAGGATATAGATATACTCAAACTTATTTTGTTAAACAAGATGTGTTAAAAGAAGTGGTTTATTTTTTAGCGGAAAAAGAAGAAGGTATATTACAGAGACAAGAAAAAGAGATAGCTTCACTTGGTTTTTATCCTTATAAAGATGCTTTATTTCTAATAACTTATCTAGATACTATTAAATTGTTTAAAGAAGTTATTAATGATATGAAGAAAATAAATATGTAGAAATAGTTTTGTAAAGTTTTTAACAATTTAAAGCAACATAAAGTTGCTTTTTTTGTTAGTAAAGAAAAAAATACATAATAATAGTTTAGTGATAAAATTTATAAAAAATATAATTATGTTGTTTGGAAGAAATTTAAATATCATAAATTAAAAATAAAACGATTGAAAAAGTTGTTATGATATGTTACTATATTGGTTGCAAGGGAGGTAATGGCTTTGGTAAGAAAAATAGATTTATTTCATGATAAAAACAATTTAATAAGTACAAAAGAAGAATTGATTGAACTTTTAAAAAAATATAAAGGAATATTAAATAGTAGTATTATCGAATACTTAAATTACTTAATCGAGTTAGAATTTTCAGTCATTAAAGATTATATAGGTGAAGAAGAAAGACTGGCTTTATCTGAATTAGAATTATATAGAAAAATAGCAATTTATAATATTTATAATAGAGCTTTAAATATATTTAATACTAGTGCTTATTCTTTTAATATATTTGGTAATGATGAAGGAAATAAAGGATTAAGCGTGTCTATTAATATTGGTAATACAGAAAATAGTATTAGGTTGTTTGAATATAGTTGTGTAGAATCTAAAGTTATAGTTCCTAATGATTATAAATCTAAGAATATGGGGAATATTTCTTTGTTTCGAACAGTTGAAAGCAAAACATTAATAGAAGCAGAAATATCAAGAATAAAAGAATGTTTAAAATATTTATATGATTTGGATGAATCACAAATTCGTAGAAAATGTTTTTTGGAAGGCTATGATTATGCATATTTGGTGTCTCAGAATAAAAAACAGATAGCAGATTATGAAAAGAAATTAGTAGAATTAACAAGCAGAGGAAGTTTGACTGATGATGAAAAAAGAGAGATAGAAATTACAGGTAAATTTAATACTTTGTTTTTAGAAGATTATGGTCTAACAAATATGTTTCTAGAAGAAGAAAAAGAAGATTCTGTAGGAGATAATGAGGATAAAACGAAATTGAAAAAAAGTCTAGTTATTAAAAGAATTCCAAATTTAATCGTTTCAAATAATATAAAATATATTTAGTGTTATAAGTACTTTAATAGCTATTTTTTATTTCCATTGTATTATATATTTTTTAAATATTAGTAATTTATATGTTACTAATAAATATAAAATTAAAATTTGACAACATTTTATAATTATGTTACAATATAGCCTGTCCCTTAATAAAGGAGAGGTAGAATAGAAGTGAAAACAAAGTTTAAAACTCAGATGATAGTAATGTTATTAATGTCATTTGTAATATTAAATGTTGATTATGCTAGAGTAAGTGCTAATGATGAAGAAACAAAAGTATTAGTAGCTTATGCTAGTAAATTTCAAAAGGCAAATACCGAAAGTGTTGCTACCAATGTTGCAAATGATATAAAAACAGGCCAAGTAGCTAAAATAGAGCAAGAAGAAGCTGCTAAAAAAGCTGCAGAAGAGGCTAAACAAAAAGCCATAGAAGAAGCTAAAAAAAATAATGTTACTTATTATGCTGAAGATAGCGTGGGTACTAGTACTAATATAGAACTAGCCAATCAAATAGTTAATTATGCTCTACAATTTGTAGGTAATCCTTATGTTTATGGCGGAAACAGTTTAACGAATGGAACGGATTGCTCAGGTTTTACTTCACTTGTGTTTGCAAATTTTGGCATAAGTTTACCACGATCATCATATTCACAAGGTGATGTTGGAGTATATGTTAATCCTAGTAATAGGCAAATTGGGGATTTAGTTTTATATGGTTATGATGGACAAATATCCCATGCAGCATTATATATTGGTAATAATCAGGTAGTACATGCTTTAAATTCTAACGTTGGAATTGTTGTTACTGATTATAATATAATGCCTGTAATTACAGTACGTAGAGTATTGTAAAAAAAATGACAAGGAGGTTGCTTGTTATTTTTTTTTATGTTAAAATACTTTAGGAGAGAGTTGATAAAAATGGCAGCAAAATATGATGAAAGTTCAATAAAAATATTAGAAGGGTTAGAAGCAGTTAGAAAAAGACCCGGTATGTATATAGGATCAACTGATAAAAGAGGATTACATCATTTAGTATGGGAAATTGTAGATAATGGAGTAGATGAAGCATTAAATGGATATGGAAAACATTTAAAAATAGTTATGCATAAAGATGGAAGTATTAGTGTAACTGACTTTGGACGTGGACTTCCAACAGGTATGCATGCTTCAGGGAAATCAACCCCCGAAGTAATATACACAGTACTTCATGCTGGAGGAAAATTTTCTGAAGGTGGATATAAAGTTTCGGGAGGTCTTCATGGAGTTGGTGCATCGGTAGTAAATGCTCTTAGTAGTGTTATGGAGGTAACAACTAGAAGAGATGGTGGCGAATATTATATAAAATTTGAAAATGGTGGTAAAGTAGTAGTTCCATTAAAGAAGATTGGAACTACAAATAAAACAGGTACTACTGTTAGATTTAAGCCAGATCCAGAAATATTTCCTGTAACTGTATTTAATTATTCAACAATATGTGAAAGAATGCAAGAATGTGCTTTTCTTGTAAATGGTCTTACTATTGAAATAATTGATGAAATAGGGGGACGTAGTGAAAAATATTTATACGAAAATGGGCTAGAAGCATTTTGTGAATATTTAAATGAAGGAAAAACATCTATTCATAAAGTATTATGTTTTAATAATACCAAAGATAAAATTAATGTATCAGTAGCAATGCAATATACTGATAGTTATTCTGAAAATATAGTATCATTTGTTAATAACGTTAAAACTGCAGATGGTGGTAGTCATGAAGTTGGATTTAAAACAGCACTTACTAAAGTATTAAACGATTATGCTAGAGAAAATGGTTTTATAAAAAATAAAGATAAAAGTTTTGAAGGATCAGATGTAAGAGAAGGACTTACTGCTATTATAAGTGTTCAAATACCTGAAGATTTATTACAATTTGAAGGACAAACAAAATCAAAATTAGGAACACCAATAGCAAGAAGTATTGTAGAATCTGTTACAACTGAAAAATTAAAGTTCTTTTTAGAAGAAAATAAACAAATTGCTACAAAAATAGTTTCTAAAGCATTAAAAGGAAAAGAAGCAAGAGAAGCGGCTAGAAAAGCAAGAGAAGAAACAAGAAAAGGAAAAGACAATAAAAAATTAGAAAAAATATTAAGTGGTAAATTAACGCCTGCTCAAACAAAAGATAAAATGGCTAGAGAATTATTTATAGTCGAAGGAGATTCAGCAGGAGGTTCTGCAAAACAAGGAAGAGATAGAAAAACACAAGCAGTACTTCCACTTAGAGGTAAAGTAATAAATACTGAAAAAGCAAAAATAGAAGATATATTCAAAAACGAAGAAATAAATACATTAATTCATACAATAGGGGCGGGTGTTGGAAATGATTTTCAACCTAAAGATATAAATTACGGTAAAGTAATAATTATGACCGATGCTGATGTAGACGGTGCTCATATTCAATGTTTACTTTTAACTTTCTTCTATCGTTATATGAAACCTTTAATTGAAGAGGGACACTTATATATTGCATATCCTCCTTTATATAAAGTAACAGTAAATGGTAAAGATAAATATGCATGGAGTGATGAAGAACTAAGAGACCTAACTAAAGGTAAAACTAATTATAAAATTCAAAGATATAAAGGACTAGGAGAAATGAATGCTGAACAACTTTGGGAAACAACAATGGATCCTGAAAATAGAAGTTTAATAAAAATAAATATAACTGATGTTGCTTTAGCAGAAAAAAGAGTAAATGTTTTAATGGGAGACTCTGTTGAACCAAGAAAAAATTGGATTGAAGAAAATGTAGTATTCTCATTAGAAGATAATTTTCAAATATAATACATAATATGACATAATATTTGTCATATTTTTTTTATACTTATTTTGGTGATTATATGGAAGTATATATAGATGTAGTAATATTACTTAATTTTTTAATAGACTTAATATTAATATTATCTGTAGCTCTTATTTTAAGAAGAAAAACAAATATAAAGAAAATTATTAAAGGTGCTCTTATTGGAGGTGTATCAATATTAGCGTTATTCCTAGGCAGTAATAGAATAGTATTAATACTTATAAAAATAATTACTTCATTATTAATAGTAGTTACTTCATTTGGATTTAGAAATATAGGATATACTATAAAAAATATGATATATTTATACATTTCTAGTATCTTTCTAGGAGGCACTTTATACATGCTTAATTTAGAGCTATGTTATAACAATGAAGGAATGATATTTTATCATAACAATATGACTTTAAATTATTTAATATTATTAGTAGTTACTCCAATAGTAATATATTTATATATTAAGGAATCAAAGAATTTAAAAAATAATTATTCTAATTACTATAATATTGATATTTATTTAAAAGATGGTACTAAAAAAAGTATGACAGGATACTTAGATACAGGAAATAAATTAAAAGATCCATATAAGCATAGACCAATAATTCTTGTAAATAGTAAAGTATTAGATATAAATTATTTAGATACTAATGTCTTATTAGTTCCTTATGATACTTTAAATAATCATGGACTTTTAAGGTGTATTATACCAGATAAAATATATATAGATAATATTGGATATAAATATAATTATTTAATAGGTATATCTAATGAAGAAATAAAGATAGATGGAATTGATTGTATACTTCATAGTAAATTATTGGAAAGAGGGATAGAATGCGAAAGATAATAGAATTAATAAAGAAGTTATTTTTAAAAGTAAATTATATATTTTATGTAGGAAGTAGTGATATATTACCAGAACCATTAAGTAAAGAAGAAGAAGTAAAATATGTTGAATTATCATTAAATGGGGATGAGTTTGCTAGAAATAAATTAATTGAACATAATTTAAGACTTGTTGTATTTTTAGCAAAAAAATATGAAAATACTAATATTGATTTAGAAGATTTAGTATCTATTGGAACAATTGGTTTAATAAAGGGAGTAAATACTTATAAACTTGATAAAAATATAAAACTTGCTACTTATGCATCAAGGTGTATTGATAATGAAATTTTAATGTATTTAAGAAAAACTAAAAGAAGAAGGAGTGAAGTTAGTTTTGAAGATAGTTTAAGTTTTGATGCCGAGGGTAATGAGTTGCATCTAGAAGATGTTCTTGGAACTGAGTCTGATATAGTTACTAAAGGACTTGAAGATGAAACTAATAAGGAGTTATTAAAGTCAGAAATAGATAAACTAAATGATAGAGATCGAGAAATAATTGAACTTAGATATGGACTTAATGGTAAAGAAGAACTTACACAAAAAGAAGTAGCAGATCTTTTGGGTATATCTCAATCATATATTTCAAGAATAGAGAAGAAGGTAATAAAAAAACTAGGAGCTATGATTAAATAGCCCTAGTCTTTTAAATTTTTAAGTTTAAATGGTTCTATAGATATAATATCATATCCTTGTACAGTTAATTCGTGAACAACAGTCATAATTATTTTATTTTCATCATCATCATTAGTTAAATTATATTCATCTATAAGACTTTTTAGTAATGGATAATAAGCTTTGTCTGTATTATCACTTAATTTTATAAGCTTTTTAGCAATTTGTTTTCCTATATCAATATTTGTCATAGTCCCCTCCTTGCAAATATAATACACCATAATTATACCTTTGTAAAGGAATATTTTTGAATAAGTATTCGTGTTAAAATATACTTAGGAGGCCTAATATGAATAAAGTAAGAGGAATAACAGAGTTAAGAAACTATGGAAAAGTGCAAATTAACTTAAATAAAATAATGGATAAATATAATATTTCAATATATCAAATGAGCAAACTTACTGGTTTAAAATATAATACAATTAAATCATATTATACAAATGCTCCTCTTACTAAGGTTGACTTAGATGTAGTAGCTAAAATGTGTTATGTATTAAATTGTAATATAGAAGATATATTAGAATACGTAAATATTTATAATTAACACTTCCATAGTGTTTTTTTATTCCTCTCAAAAGAATAATATCATAAATATAAAGTCTTGTATGTAAACAAAAAGGTTACAATAAGTATATATATTTGTAACTAATATTGTTTTAGTCGTGAATTTTTAGACTAAATTCCGCTTTTTGCTTAATTATTTAATTTGTAAGACTTATTTCCGAAAAAATGTATAAAAACGGAAATAAGTCTTTAAATTTGAGGTAAAGGTTTATGAATTTTGGCATGCTAAAATTACGGAGGTTATTTCCGTTTTTAAGACTTATTGCAGTTTGAAATGCTTTCTTGCGATAAATTAT
>CALVSD010000029.1 GCA_944358805.1 uncultured Bacilli bacterium | reverse complement strand
AGCGCTTATTACTTCGTCTGTTTCTACTATATCTTCTTTTTCTTTATATTCTTCTATTTTACTAACTAATCTTTCGTATTCTTTCATGAATATCTCCCCCTAAAATTTATTAAATCTATTTATTATTCTATTTTTTCCAAGTAACTTCATAATTGCATATAAGTCTGGCGTCACTCTACTTGTTGTAAGTACTACTCTAATTACTGTAGCTATATCTGCTACATTACCTTTATAATTATCAGGATTTTCTTTATATGCTTTCATATCAGATGCATATCCTAGAATATCTGCTACTTCTTTTATCTTATTAAACCATGTATCTTTGTCATCATTTTCATCATATAATTTTATATATTCGCTAAGAATATTCTTTATTTCATCTTTAGCACTTATCTTATCAAAATTATATTCTAAATTATCATTAAATAATTCTTCATACATATACCATACTTGTGATTTAATACTACTATATGCTTCATAATCTTTTCTTGGTTTCTTTTGTTCTCTTTCAATATTAAAAATATTAATTGAATAATCTTTATATTTAGTAAGTATTTCATAAAATTCTTTATCAAATTCACTTGCCCATTTCAAAGTATTTTCATATAATTCACGAGCTGTTAATCTACTAATATAGTTTCTAGATATGTTTAGTAGTTTTTCTATATCAAATAGTGAACCACTTTTACTCATTTTCTTAAAATCAAATTTAAATTCATCGATACTTTTTCCAGGATTACTATCCATCCATCCTTCAAAATTAGAGTTTGCTATTGTCATTAAATATAATTTAACTGCTTCAACAGGAATACCTTTTTCATGATAATAGCTAACCGCAGCTTCGGGGTCTTTTCTTTTAGATAGTTTTCTTCTTACTCCTTCTTCATCGACTTTCATAACAAGTCCTAAATGACAATATTTAGGTACTTTAAAACCAAATTTTTTAAATAACTCAATATGAAGTGGTGTTGAAGGTAACCATTCTTCTCCTCTTGTTACATGAGTAGTTCTCATTAAGTGATCATCTACTACATGAGCAAAGTGATATACTGGAACCCCATCACTTTTAATAAGTATGTGATCAATATCATTTTCAGGGTATTCAATATTTCCTCTTACTAAATCATTAATAACTACTTTCTTATTAAAGTCCCCAGTTGATTTTAATCTAAGAACAAATTTTTCACCATTTTTAATTTTTTCTGCTCTCTCTTCATTACTTAAAAAACGACATTTTGCATATTTACCATAATAACCTATTCTATCCTTTTTACTTTCTTGGATACTTCTTATTTCATTATTATCTTCTTCGCTACAAAAACAAGGATAAGCACAATCATTTTCTACTAACCATTTAGCAAAAGTATTATAAATATCTATTCTTTTACTTTGAACATAAGGCCCATAATTACCTACTTCTTCGTTATCAGAAATAGCACCTTCATCTATCTCAATGTTAAAAGCTTTTAAATCATTAATAATTCCTTCAATGCCATTTTCAACACTTCGTTTTCCATCAGTGTCTTCTATTCTTAAATAAAAAATACCATTAGTATCTCTTGCCGCTTTATTACTTACAAAAGATGCAAGCAAACTACCCATATGAACAAATCCTGTTGGAGATGGTGCAAATCTAGACACTACTGCTTTATCATCAATATTTCTTTCTGGATATATATTTTCATAATCACTAATTGTTTTAGTAACACTTGGATACATTAAATCAGCAAGTTCTTTATTAGTCATAATATCATTCCTTTCATGTAGATTTATTATAACATTTACATACATATTTATCAATAAAAAAAAGATAGATTATCTAGTTTCATAAACACTAGCTTGTTTTCTATCTTTTCCTAAACGTTCATATTTTACATATCCAGATATAGTAGCAAATAAAGTATCATCTGTTCCTCTTCTTACATTTTTACCTGGATGAATTTTAGTTCCTCTTTGACGATAAATAATACTTCCTGCATTAATGAATTCACCATCAGCAGCTTTTGCTCCTAGTCTTCTACCAGCAGAATCTCTTCCATTACTTGTAGATGATTGACCTTTTTTGTGAGCAAATAATTGTATATTAAATTCTAAGAACTTAATCATATTTATTCCTCCTTATCAATTATTTTAATATTTTTAGGATAATTATTAGCAAGTGTATTTAAATTAGAAATCATATTATTTATAAGTATATCTATTATATTATCTTTAAGAATATATTCTATAATAATTTTCGAATCATTTTGTTCTACTTTTATAGTTTTATCATTTATAGATAATATATTATTAACAGTAGATATAACTAATGTACTAACAGAAGCACAAACAATATCTTTTCCGTATTCATCATACATTGCATGTCCTAATATAGAGATTTTTTTTATATTATTATTATTTCTAATAATTTCTACTTTTATCATATTACCTCTATTTTATTGTTTTGATTTCTACTTTAGTATATGGTTGACGATGTCCTTGAGTTTTTCTAGTAGATCTCTTATTTGGAGTATAAGTAAATATTTTAATTTTTTTACTTTTACCTTGTTTAACAATAACACCTTCTACTTTAGCGCCTTTAACATAAGGGTTACCTACTACACCATTAGCCATAAGTACTTTATCAAAAACAACTTTGTCGTTATCGTTTCCTTCTAATTTTTCAACATAGATAACGTCTCCAACACCTACTAAGTATTGTTTTCCACCTGTTTCGATTACAGCTTTCATTTATATTTACCTCCTTTATTATTGTTTAATAGACTCGCCTTTAAGGTGGCATATGCTCTTATACCTTTTTAGTGCGGTTGAATAAATCAACTTGAGGTCTTCAAACATCTATAATTCTAGCATTTTTATATAATTTTGTCAAATAAATTATTTATTTTTATTAAATTGTTAATTTAAATTTTTACTTGATAATATAATAAAAATAATTAGTTTAATCATTTACTAATTATTTTATATAAATATCCTTAATAGTATTTATAGGAATATATTCATTACCAATTGTTATCAAATTATCTTTATTTTTACCAATTATTCTTTTTTCTAATTTACCACTATTAGTTAGTATTACTACATCCACCTTATATATGTATGTAGGAGACTTAAATATATTATATATTTTTTGTTCAACTGTGTACATATCTACTTTTACAACATCTTCTTCCTGTCTATCCATTTTATCTTCATATAAAGTGGAAAATACTTTTTGAATATTAGAAAAATCTTTCTTTATTTTATTTTGATACATTTTAGGTAATTCTTTTGACATTATATCACTCCCTAAAACATTATATGTAAAAAATAAACTTTTAATATTAATTTATAAAAAAATGTGGTAGAATAATAATAGAAAAGTGGTGATAATTATTAAAAAAATAACAAAATTTACTGTAGATAAAACAATAATAATACCGATGATATTATTTGGAATTATTAGTGTCGCAACTATTTTTTGTACTAGAGAATTATTAGAAGTAGAATCACAAAATTTATGGATTAAACAAATATTTTGGTATACTTTAGGATTCTTTATTGCTTATTTCTTAATGGCTATTGGGAATAAATTTTTTTATAACAATGCTTATATATTTTATGGTATAGGCGTCATTTCACTAGTTTTAGTATTATTTTTTGGAAAAGAAGTCAACAATGCAACATGTTGGTTTGAAATTCCCTATATAGGAACTTTTCAACCTAGTGAATTTATGAAAATATTTCTTATGATAATACTAGCTAGAATTATAAATGAATTTAATGAAAATAATCCCAATCCAGAAATTGGGGATGAATTTAAATTTTTATTCAAAGTGCTGTTAATTGTATTGATACCATCGATTCTTACATTTATTCAACCAGATACTGGAGCAGTTATGTTATATTTTATTATTGCTTTTGTAATGTTATTTATAGGTGGTTTTAAAAAAAGATGGTTTATCTCAATTATTGCTGTGTTTGCTATATTTTTAATAGTATTTGTAGGAATATATTTTATTAATCAAGACTTATTTATAAAAATTTTTGGAACTAGCTTTTTCTATAGAATGGATAGAATATTAAACTGGTCTAATAGTAGTGGTATGCAACTTTCTAATTCATTAATAGCTATTGGTTCTGGTGGTCTATTTGGTCATGGATTTAACAATGTACCTATTTATTTTCCTGAAATGCAAAATGATTTTATATTTGCTGTATTTACTTCTTGTTTTGGATTATTTGGTGCTATTATTTTAATATTTTTAATAATTTTCTTTGATATAAGTATTATTAATACTGTAAATAAAACAACAGATATGACAGACAAATACATGATTAGTGGAATACTTGCGGTACTATTATTTCAACAAGTATATAATATATCTATGACAATAGGTTTACTTCCTATTATGGGAATAACTCTTCCCTTTATTAGTTATGGAGGTTCATCTTTAATATCATACATGATATTATTGGGATTTATTTTTAATGTTTCAAACGAAAGTTTAAGATTTACTAATTAATATTATATTAAAGAAAAATACAACGCTAAGTTGTATTTTCTTCATATTTATTTTTCAATTTGATAACCAATGTATCTTCTTCATTAATAATGGTACCTTCTGCAATGCTTTGTTCATAAACATACCCATTACCTTCTATAGTATAATTAATTCCCATATACTCTAGTATTATTTTAGCTTCTTTGTAAGATAACCCAATAAGATTTAACATTTTTTTATCATAATTATTAGTAAGTAATATCATATTATCACCTTTAGTTAAATTAGTATTTTTACTTGGATATTGACTAATTATTTTATTTCCATCCCCAATTATAATTAAATTTAACCCTTTACTTTGTAATAAAGATGTTACTTCATTTACCTCTTCATTTATATATGAATCGATTTCATAAGAAGTATTTATTGATTGACTTTCTTTAATATTTAAATAATTACTTATATTTTGTATTACTTCTTTTACTGCAGGAGCTAAATAATTATTACTATCTTTAGGTTTCTTTAACGCAGTATAAATAATTATTTCTGGATTATCTCCAGGATACATTCCTGAGAATGAATATATATAATCAGACTCACCTTTTAGATATTCTCCTTTTTCATAATCAAATATTTGAGCTGTACCTGTTTTACCTATTATGTTATAACCATCCATATAGTAATGATAACCAGTTGAAGTTTCAGAATTTGGTGTTACAACACTAGCCATTAACTCTTTAATTTTATCTATGGTACTTTCACTTGCTATTTGGTTTATTTCTGTTCTTTTTCCTTCAAAGTTTGTTTTACCAGTATTACTATCTACTATTTTTGATACTATATATGGTTTTAACATGATTCCATCATTAGCAATAGCAGTAAGAGCTTGTATATGTTGAATTGCTGTAGTAGTTATACCTTGACCATATCCTGCTGTTGCAACCTCTATTTGATAATTAAAATCTATACTTCCTGTTGCTTCTCTTTTTAACGTAAAATCAGTTGCTTTACCAAAACCATAATTACTATAACAAGCACTAAGTTCAGATTTTCCAATAGCAGTTTCTACTAGGTTTGCTACTGCTATATTTGACGATAAAGCGAAACCTTGATCGTATGTTATTTCTCCCCATCCCTCTTTTTTCCAGTCATTAATAGTTACTTTTTCTCCAGTAGTTTCTGATTCATATGTTTTACTACCTGACATATATTTATCATCACCTTTATAGTTTCCACTTTCAATAGCACACATATAACTAAATATTTTCATGGTACTACCAGGTTCATAAGCATTACCTACAATTGGATCTATATATGACGACATATTCCTAATATTTGGATCAAATGAAGGGGTTGAAGAGTAACCTAATATAGCGCCTGTTTTAGCGTCTGCCACTACCATAAGCGTCCATTCTGCTTCAGAGTCTGCGCTCATTTTTTTAACAGCATTTTCAATAAACAACTGTATATTATTATCTACAGTAAGATACACATCATCCCCGTCATCAGCAGGTTCAATATACTCTCGTCCATTTGCTATTTTGTATCCATATCTATCTTTTTCATAAGTAATAAATCCAGGATTACCTGTTAAAGTATCATTATAATATTCTTCTATTCCTAGTTCTCCAACTATAGTGCTGACACCATTTTCTTCATTAGTTTTAGTATATCCAAGCATATATGAAGCAAAATCCCCGTTTGGATAATATCTTTTAGTATCACTAATAAAATCTATTCCAGGTAAATTTAATTCTTTTATTTTTTCCATTTGAATTTGGCTTAAGTTTCTACCACCTGGGCCTAATTCTACTTGATAAGCATCTTTTTCAAGTAATTTCATAATATCTTCTACACTCATATTAATAAGAGGTGACAACGCTTCAGCAGTTGCTTTTTTATCTACTACATGAAGTGGTGTATCAGATCCCTCGCTTCTAGTTTCTGATAAATATGCAATAACAGTATAACTAGATACTGATTGAGCTAAAACATTTCCCTTAACATCTAATATGTCCCCTCTAGTGGGATATATTACTTCTTCTAAGGTATTTCTATTATTAATAAAGGCTGTAATAGTACTATCTCCGACCTTATAATCTACTAAACATAGATATGATAATCTTAAAATCATCAATACAAAAAAAAGAAAAATTAAAACATATAACCATTTATGAATTATTATATTACTTTTAATTTTTTCTTTCTTCATATTATCACTCTATTCTATTATAGTTTTAATATTTTCGTTATTATAAGCCAGTCCCATTGAATTAGAAACAGCATTAACGTTATCAAGTGATGCCATTTCATTTATTTTCATGACTAAAGCTTCATTAACATTCTCTTGTTCTTCTAACTTGATTTTTAACTTTTCTACTTCTAAATTTATTTCTGATAAGCTAACTTGACTAACAACCGTTCCAACAACTAAACAAATAGATAAAAAAGTAAATGTTTTATACAAAAACTTTTCTACTTTAGATATTTTCTTTTTATTCTTCTTATTTTTCATTATATCACCCTTTTATTTTTTCGGCAACTCTTAATCTAGAACTTCTAGAACGATTATTTTCCTCTAATTCTTTTTTACTTGGTGTTATTCCCTTTTCAACTATTTTTAATATTGGTTTATACTCTTCCGGAATAAAGGGAAGATTTTTTATTTTTTCATCTATTTCACTATATTTTTTAAACGTTTTCTTTACTTGTTTGTCTTCTAATGAATGGAACGTTATAACACTTATATGACCACCAATATCCAGAAGTTTTATAGCATCTTCTAAGGCTGTTTGTAATACTCCCAATTCATTATTTACTTCTATTCTAATTGCTTGGAATACACGCCTAGCAGGATGTGTCTCTCGCATTGCTTTCATAGGCATTCCACTTTTAATTATATCTACTAATTCTAATGTTGTTTCTATAGGTTTATTTTCACGATATTTAACGATTTTATTAGCAATACTAGTAGAATACTTCTCTTCACCATATTCTCTAAATATTCTAACTAAATCATTATATGAATATTCATTAACAACATTATAAGCACTAAAACTCTTACTTGTATCCATTCGCATATCAAGTTTAGCATCTTTATGAAAACTAAATCCACGTTCATCTTGATCTAATTGTACTGAAGATACTCCTAGATCAAATAATATGCCATCAATTTTAGTAATTCCGCGTTTCCCTAATTCTTTTATCATATTAGAGAAATTACTTTTAATTATTTCAATATTATTACTATCTTTAAACTTATCCATACAATAATTGATGGCATATTCATCTTGATCAAAAGCGAATAGTTTACCCTTTTTTAATCTTTTTAATATTTCACCACTGTGTCCCCCATAACCCAAGGTAGCATCAACATAAACACCATCGTCTTTAATATTTAAACTATTAATTGACTCTTCTAGTAAAACACTCTTATGCATTAAAATCACCTTCAAATAAGTTTTCCGCTATAATAGAGAAATTAAGCTCGTTTTCTTCCATAATAGCATCTAATTTCTCACTAGCCCAAATTTCTAAGCGATCGTTAACCCCAATTATTGTACATTCTTTTTGAATACCCGCATATAAAATTAACGAGTTTGTTAAGTTGATTCTTCCTTGTTTATCAAATTCACATACAGTAGCACCAGATAAAAAGAATCTCATAAAAGTTCTAGCATCTTTTTTAGTGAAAGGTAGTGTTTGAAGTTTAGATACAATTTTATTCCATTCATCCATTGAATAAACAAATAGGCAGCCATCAAGTCCTCTAGTAACAACAAATTTCATACCTATTTCTTCACGAAACTTTGATGGAATAGTAATTCTACCCTTATCATCAATATTATGACGATATTCTCCAATCAACATACAAATCCCCACTTTCTTCCACTTCGCACCACTCTACAATAATATTCTATATTATCTATATTGGTTTGTAAATATCAAAATTATAATTTGACAAAAAAAGTGTCAAAATCAACAAAAAAAGAGAATTATTTTTCTCTTTCTAATTTAAAGCATACTTTATATTCATTTATATCTACTTCGTTATCTTTAACATTATTATCTTTTACTAAATTAATACATAATGTTTCATCTTTTATAAATGATATAAATTCTTCTATTCTATTTGTATATTCATCATTAGCATTATAATAAATATTAATTCTATCTGCTATATCAAATCCACTATTCTTTCTTAATTGTTGAACTTTAGATATAGTTTCACGAGCTAAACCTTCATTTAATAATTCACTAGTTAAATTAGTATTTAATATAACAAATTTATTATTATCTGTAGCAACATCATATCCTTCTTTAGAAGATATTCTAATTTCTACCATATCTTTATTTATATTATAGTTAGTACCATTTAATTCTATAGTTAAATTATTGCTATTTAGTTTATCTCGATCTTCACTATTTATATTAGATAGGTAACTCGCAAAATCTTTCATATTAGAACCAAATATTTTACCTACTAATTTATAATTAGGTTTGTATTCAATATTCATATATTTATCTAATTTATCTTCATAATTAACATTCTTTACATTAAGTTCTTCTTTAATTAAGTCTTCCAAGTTTCCAATAATACTTTCATAATTTTTATCTAATATTATTTCACTAATTGGTTGTCTTACTTTTATCTTAACTTCTTCACGAGCATTTCTACCAATACTAATTAAATCTCTTACTAAATCCATTTTTTCTTCTAATTTTTCATCTATTAAATTTTCATCATATCTAGGGAAATTACTTAGATGTACTGATTCTTCTCCTGTTAAGTTTTGATATATTTCTTCACTTATGTATGGAGTAAGTGGGGCAATTATTTGTGATAATCCTACTAAAACATTATATGTTGTTTGATATACGCTCTTCTTAGAATTATCAAGTTCACTTCCCCAAAATCTATCTCTATTTCTTCTAATATACCAATTAGACAAGTCTTCACTTACAAAATTAGCTAAAGTTCTTGCTACTTTATTTAAATCGTATTCTTCATAATAAGTAGTTACTTCTTTTAATAATTTATTATATTTAGAAATTAACCATTTATCTATTTCTTCTAAATTATCATAAGATACATCAAACATATCTGTATCGATACCATCAATATTTGCGTATGTCACAAAGAATGAATATGTATTTTTTAATGGATTAAAGAATTTAGAATATACTTCTTTAAGTCCTCCAATATCAAATTTAAGTGGTGTCCATACTGGAGATACATATGGTAAATAAAATCTTACTGTATCTGCTCCATATTCTTTCATTGTAGTAAATGGTTCAACAATATTACCTCTTGATTTACTCATTTTTTTACCTTCAGCATCAAGTAATAAATCATTTACTAATACATTCTTATATGGTGCACAGCCTTTTACAAATGTTGATATTACAAGTAATGTATAGAACCATCCTCTAGTTTGATCTATTCCTTCACAAATAAAGTCTGCAGGAAATTGAGTTTCCCAAAGTTCTTTATTTTCAAATGGATAATGATATTGAGCAAATGGCATACTTCCTGAATCAAACCAACAATCAAGGACATCAGGTATTCTTGTCATGTCTTTACCACATTTAGGACACTTAATATGAATATTATCAATATAAGGTTTATGTAAATCTAAGTCTTCACCTATTTTAGTAGTAGCTTTTTCTTTTAATTCTTCAATAGATCCAATCATTTCAGAGTGTCCACATTCGCACTTAAAGTATGGAATTGGTGCTCCCCAATATCTTGTTCTAGAAATTGCCCAATCTTTAGCATTCATAAGCCAATTGTTGAATCTTTTTGCTCCAACATATTCTGGATACCAATTTACTTTACTATTAGCTTCTACTAATTTATCTCTAAATTTTGATACAGCTATATAATAACTAGGCATTGTATAATAGATAAGCGGACTATCACATCTCCAACAATGTGGATAATCATGAGTTATCTTTTGCTTTTTAAATAATTTATCATTTTCTTTTAGATATTTAATAACATCTAAATCAGCATCAAATACGAGTTTTCCTTTCCATGGGCCTTCTTTATATGTTCCATCTAGTCCAACCGGATTTACATAAGCAAGCTCATAGTCTTTACCTACACGAGAGTCATCTTCTCCAAATGCTGGAGCAATATGTACTATACCTGTTCCATCTTCCATAGTAACATAATCATCACATGTAACCATGAATGCTTTACCATCTACTTTCACAAATGGTAAAAGTTGTTCATATTCTATATTTTCTAAATCTTTACCTTTAAATGTTTCTATTACTTCTGCTTCTTCTCCTACTACTTTATCTTTAAGAGCACGAGCTAATATAAATGTATATCCTTGTGAAGATATTTTAACATAGTCTTCATTAGGATTTACACATAAAGCAACATTAGCAAGAAGTGTCCAAGGAGTTGTTGTCCATACTAAGAAATATTCATCTTTATTTTTAACTTTAAAAGGTACTATTACAGTATTTACATCAACACTTTTATATCCTTGTGCAACTTCATGAGAAGCAAGTCCTGTTCCACATCTAGGACAATATGGAGTTACTTTAGTTCCTTCATAGAATAGTCCTTCATCAAAAAACTTTTTAAGTATCCACCATTCAGTTTCAATATAGTCATTTTTAAATGTTAAATATGGATTTTCTGTATCAATAAATTGTCCCATCTTATGTGTTAAATCAGTAAATGCTGCTTCATTTTCTCTTACACTTTTACGACATTCTTTATTAAAGTTTTCTATACCAAATGCTTCTATATCTTTTTTAGTTTTAAATCCCATTTTCTTCTCAACGTGATTTTCAATTGGAAGGCCATGAGTATCCCAACCTATTTTTCTAATTACTTTGTAACCATTCATTGTTTTATATTTACAAACAATATCTTTTAAGTTTTTTGCAACCATATGATGAAGCCCTGGAAAACCATTGGCAAATGCCGGACCATCATAGAATACCCAATACTTATCCCCATTATCTATTGATTTGTTAAGAACATCTATCTTGTTCCAAAAATCAATATATTTTTTTTCATTTTCAATAAAACTATCTTTACTTAATTCTTTAAACTTTTTCATTTCTATTCCTCCCTACAAAAAAACATGCATACAATATAAGGACGAGAATACCCGCGGTACCACCTTATTTCATATACATGCGCTTAATATTGTAACGGTATAACCGTCTTTTCCTAAATATCAGAAAAGATCATCAAGAGTGATCCATATAATAATATTTAATTAGTTTCCACCAACCACTAACTCTCTATATAAATTTATATTATAACGTCTCTTTCATTTGATTTAAAAAACTAAACATATTATATTAAATAATATGTTCTAAGTCAATACTATAATTCTATTTTATCAAGTTCTTCTGCAATTTCAAGTTGTGCTTTTAATATATTTTTTACTCTATTTTTATAAACAGTAATATTTTTTCTTAAAAGTGATGCTTCATTTTCAGTTTTAGCGGCTTCTACTAAAGCTTCATGAATAATTGAATTAGCATTTCTTTTAGCATTTTCTACCAATAATCTTGCTTCTTCTTTTGCTACAGTACGCATCCTTTCTGATGCTTCTTGAGCTGCTAATAATGCTTTACTAATATTATCTTCATTTTTTACAAACGAATTTTGTTGTTGCTGTTGTTGATTTTGTGATTTTAATTTTTTTTGCAATTCACCTATTTGTGCTAAACTTTTTTTGTTTTCTTCATCTAACTTTTCTAGACGTCTTATTACAATATCAATAAATCTATTAACTTCATCAACATCATAACCATTTTGCACAATGCTAAATCTTTTCATAGCATCAACCTTCCTTTAAAACATTACCATTCTAAATCTATATCTTTTTGTTTTTTACCTTTTTCATCGTCGTCTGATATTTGACCTTCAACATTTACATTTTTAGGAGTACATAAAAATATTCCTCCTCCTATTTTTTGAAGATCTCCACCAAGAGCATAAACAGTTCCACTTAGAAAATCTACAATTCTTTTAGCTTGATCAGGAGTAACTCTTTTCATATTTACTACTACAGTGTTTTTCTTTTTTAAATGATCTGCTATTTGTTGACTTTCTGAATATGCACGAGGTTCTAGCAATATCATTTTACCGCCATTTCCTTGTATAGATACATTTTCAGCATTTACAGTTTCTTCATTATCATCAATTTCATCAGATAACATCCTTTTTATTTTATTAAGTGCCATAATATCTCTCCTTATTTTTATATCATAATAATGATATCATAAATTTTTTCAAAAAACAATTGTTTTTTCCTCTTTTTACACTTTTATTAAAATTCAATATTATAAGAAAATTTTTTATTAACACAATCATAAATAACTTGTACTTTATTATTTAATAAAATTTCTTCTTGTGTACGTGGATTAATTATTGGTTCGCTTAAATTACCAGATTTTACTAAATCATCTAAAGTTATTTCTATTGTGATAGTATTATCACCTTTACTACAATCAATCGGCAAATCATACATATTATCAGAGACATATATTTTACTTGCTAATATTATATTATTTTTCAAATTTTCGTATTCCTTTTCTTTATTTTTTTCAATTAAAGTAATTACATTAGGAACTAATATCAAAGTAATTATTCCTAGTATTGCTACTACCATTATTACTTCTAATAAAGTAAATCCCTTATTATTCATATATATCACCTATTATAAGTATAGTATATTAATTAAAATTAATCAACAAAAAGAAAAATAGCTCAACGCTATTTAAACAATCTAAATATATCATTACATGTTACATATAACATAAGAAGTAATAATAAGTAAAATCCTAATTGATGAATTGTATTCTCTACTTTTGATGATACAGGACTTCCTTTAATTTTTTCAATTATCAAGAATAATATTCTACCACCATCAAATGCTGGGAATGGAAGTAAATTTATAACGCCAACATTAACACTTAAAAACGCTATTAAATAAATTATATTTTCTATTCCTGCATCTTTTTGTTGATCTACTACTGTAAAAATACCAACAGGTCCAGATAATTCGTTAACTCCTACTTCTCCAGCAAATAAACTTTTAATAGTTTCTCCCATTAACTTAAAAGTTGATCCCGTTTTATTAAAAGCATATGATACCGATGGTATTAATCCTCTTTCTTTTTTGGTATTCATACCTATTCCGTATTTATAAGTAGTTGTTCCATCTTCATTTTTTTCTTCCATTGGAGTTACTGTAATAGTTTTATTATTACCATTTACATCTTCTATATAAAAATCCAATGATGCACCATTACTCATTTGTATTTCCCACATTGCAGCATCCCATGATTTTACTTTAATGTCATTTATTTCAAGAATTAAATCACCACTTCTAAGACCTGCATCATATGCTGGATATCCTTCAGATACACTACCAATAATAGGTTTAGTACTTACACTACCAAATATTAATGCACTAAAGAATAACAAAACTAGAGCTAATACAAAATTGAATCCTGCACCTGCTCCCATTATCAAAAATCTTTGCCACACAGGTTTTGCCATAAGTTTTTTATCTTTAGGAATCTTCTTATCATCTTCTACCTCTTCACCCGCTAAAGATACATAACCACCTAAAGGTATAGCTCTAATGGAATATTCTGTATCCCCTTTTTTCTTAAACCAAAGTCTTTTTCCCATTCCAATAGAAAACTCATAAACATATACACCAAAAAGTTTTGCAAACAAAAAATGTCCAAATTCATGTACTAATACTATTAAACCTAATATAAATATAAATAAAATTAATGATATCATAATAACCTCCCTATATAATTTGTAAAAATAATATAAATAATAACGCTATAAATATAACACTATCAAACCTATCTAATATTCCACCATGGCCTGGAATAATATTAGAGTAATCTTTTTTATTAAAATATCTTTTTATACTACTAAACATAAGATCTCCTACTTCTCCCATTATACTTAGAGAAAGAGACATTAGTAAAACAAAAACTAGTTCACTTCCTACAACATTCAAATAATAAACTGTACCAACAATAGTTCCCATAACAACACCAATTATTGATCCTTCAACAGTTTTATTTGGGGAAATATCACATAATTTATGCCTTCCAACAAGTCTTCCCCCTATATAAGCATATGTATCAGTAATAAATGCTATTATAAATATATATACACATTTAAGCATATCTAAACTACTTACACGAATAAGTGTACCATAAGATAGACTTAAAAAATAACATATTCCAAGTATATATATTGCA
Organism: uncultured Bacilli bacterium; assembly: GCA_944358805.1. GTDB lineage: Bacteria > Bacillota_I > Bacilli_A > RF39 > UBA660 > CALVVX01. The sequence goes on along the minus strand of CALVSD010000029.1, from coordinate 758 downwards.
TCATTTATATTATATCTTTTATTATTATTATAAACTAATATTGGTAATGTTATTAATAATATTGGAATAATATAAACACTATAAGTATTAACATTATAAAAAATACCATTAAATAGTATCAACAATATACTTGCTAATCCCAATAGTTTCATTACCATTATATGTTTTTTATTTTCATATCTTATATTAAATAATTCTACAAAAGATAAAAGCGCACATAAACACATAAGTAAGTTAAATGCATCACTTCCAATAATTAAAGTCAATATAAGCAGAAACAAAACTATAAACGCTCCTAAAACTCTTTTTTTCATAATTATCCACCATAGATATTATATAATAAAAAAAATAAATAGACAATTATTTTATTATCTATTTACATATTATTTACTTTATGTGAAATGAAAAAGTAAATTCCAGTTTCAATGTTGGAAAACTGAATTTAGTCTTACATCAAATTCCAGTTATAAATTTGTAAGACTAAATTCTTTTTTGTATAATATATGGCATGGGTGTTTCGACTATGAAAGTGAGGTATATATTATGTCAAAACAAACTCATGACAATAAACATTTAACTCTTGATGAAAGAAAAATTATTCAAACTGGAATTGAAAATCGCTCAAATAAAGTTGATATTGCTAGAACTATAGGTAAAGATCCTACTACTGTTGCCAAAGAGATCAGAAAACATAGAACATTTAAACCTAGAAATCAATTTCTTTATCCTTCTATTTGTATTCATAGACAAGAATGCGG
>CALVSD010000028.1 GCA_944358805.1 uncultured Bacilli bacterium | reverse complement strand
TATTCAACAACAGAATTAACAAATGGAAATGTAACAATAATATTAACTGCAAATGAGGAAGTAGAAGTTATAAATGCCGGAACATGGAATCCAAAAGAAGGATATGCAACAGAATTTAAGAAAGTATATCCAGCAAATCAAACACAAATAGTTACAATAAGAGATAAAGCAGGAAATGAAAGCGTAGTAGAAGTAGTAATTGAGAATATAGATAAAACAGCACCAACAGCAGAAGTAACATATTCAACAACAGAATTAACAAATGGAAATGTAACAGTAACATTAACTGCAAATGAGGAAGTAGAAGTTATAAATGCTGGAACATGGAATCCAAAAGAAGGATATGCAACAGAATTTAAGAAAGTATATCCAGCAAATCAAACACAAACAGTTACAATAAGGGATAGAGCAGGAAATGAAAGTACAGTAGAAGTAGTAGTTAATAATATAGATAAAACTGCACCTCAAGTAATTGGAATTAAACAACAATATGAAGATAAAGAAAATGGTAGAATAAAGGTTACAATAACTACATCTGAAGAAATTTTTGGTGAAAATATAGATAGTAATACGGGATGGAGAAAAGTAAGCGCTACTGAATATTATACATATTATTATAGAACAAAAGAAGTAACGTTGAATTTTACAGATAAAGCAGGAAATCAAGGATCATATACTTTTACTGTAGATAAAACAGCTCCTGTTATAACATTGAAAAAATACACTAAAGATAATAAAGGACAAGTAGTAGAACCAGGATATTATAATTTTTCACTTGTAGCATTCGTAGAAGATGAAGATATAGAAAGTATAAAATTAAATGGAGAAGATTACGTTCCTGGAACAGAAATTGCTAAAAGAACAAATTATGTTTTAGAAGCGAAGGATAGAACTGGAAATACAACTACTATTAACTTTACAATTGATAAAGATTATCCAATTATAGAAGTAAATGGTAGTAAGTATGAAAAAGTAAATAAAGAAAAATTATATTTTAAAGAAAATATTGCTCCTGTTATAAAAGATGAAAATATAGAAAGTATAAAATTAAATGGAGAAGACTATATTTCAGGAACAGAAATAACAGAAGAAAAAGAATACGTTTTAGAGGCAAAAGATAAAGTTGGTAACATGACATCTATTACATTTATAATAGATAAGACAGCTCCAGTAGTTTATGAAAATAATTCTACAGGAACTAATGATGTATTTAGTCTAGTTAATTTAAAACTATATGATAAAGTTGGAATAGATAAATTAACAATAGATGGAAAAGAATATCCACATAAAGGAAATTATATAGATATCAATGATGGACACATTGTTACTTTCATAGAAGGAAAACATGTTATTGAATTTTCTGATAAAGCTGGAAATTTAACTACTTATGAATTTACTGTAGATAAAACATCTCCAAAATTACAACCATCTTATTGGACAAAAACAGTAGAAGCAAATAAAGAAATTACAGAATTTACTGATTTACCAGAAGTAGTAGGAACTGATGAAAATGGTGGGGAAGTAATAGTTAATTTATTAAATAATACTGTAAACATGGCTATTCCTGGTGAATATAAATTACAATATGAAACTATCGATCAAGCAGGAAATAAAGCATATAATGATATATTTGTTACTGTTGTAGATACAACAGCACCAACAATAACATTAAAAGGTGAAACAAATATAACAGTAGAAGCTGGATCAGAATATGTAGATGCTGGAATAGAAGTAACAGATAATGCAGAAGGGAAAATAACAGAAAGTTACAAAGTTTTCTATTCAAAAGATGGAGCAGATAGCACGTGGACTGATGCCAAAAATAATGAAGTAAATACTAAAGTAGTAGGAAGCTATAATATTTGGTACGAAGCAAAAGATGAATCAGGAAATACATCATCAATTCGTAGAACAGTAAAAGTAGTAGATACAACAGCTCCAGAGATAAAATTAAATGGAGAAGCTAATATAACAATAGAGGCAGGTATCGGTAGTTACGAAGAAAAAGGAGCTACAGTAATAGATAATGCAGATGAAATGGTAGAAAATTTACAACCTGTGTATGTTCACTATTCTACATTAGATGGTAAATTTGAAGAAGAATTAAAAACAGTAGATTCAACAAGAGTAGGAATATATAAGGTAGTATATAAACATACAGATACATCAGGAAATATAGGATTAGATGCTAATGATAAAAGACACGACTATGTTATAAGAATAGTGAAAGTAGTAGATACAACAGCTCCAGAGATAAAATTAAATGGAGAAGCTAATATAACAATAGAGGCAGGTACTGGTAGTTACGAAGAAAAAGGGGCTACAGTAACGGATAATGCAGATGAAATGATAGAAAATTTACAACCTGTGTATGTTCACTATTCTACATTAGATGGTAAATTTGAAGAAGAATTAAAAACAGTAGATTCAACAAGAGTAGGAATATATAAGGTAGTATATAAACATACAGATACATCAGGAAATGTAGGATTAGATGCTAATGATAAAAGACACGACTATGTTATAAGAACGGTGAAAGTAGTAGATACAACAAAGCCTGAACCATCAGTGGTTGAAATATTAACTTTAGAAGCATTTAATGGAAATACTGAATATGCTAAAAGTGGTAAAACTATACGTGTTTATTTAACTTTTAATGAGGAAATTGCTAGTCAAAAAAACGGAACTTGGGGAACTTATTTTGGATTGTTTAAAGTTAATGGTGAAGAATTACCATTAAGAAAAGATTCATATAATGAAGAGTCAAATGAATATAATTATATAGCGTCATATACAATTCCTGAGGATGCAATAATTGAAGACGGACCTTTAGCGTGGTCAGTAGAAATATTTGGAGACATGTCAGGAAATACAATTGATTCAATTACAAAAAGTGTTAATGCGCGTCCTGGAAGAACTCAAATAATTTATGATAATACTGTACCTGGAAAGGTTAGTACTACTTATACTCCAAGTGATTTAACTAATCAATCTGTAACTGTTACTATAAGAGTAGATGAAGTGATAACTCCAGTAGAAGGATGGACTCTATCAGATGATAAAATGGCGATTTCTAAAACTTTTTCTGAAAACATAAATGGAAATGTCGTTATTTCTGACTTAGCTGGAAATAGTGAAACAAGATATTTTTCAATAAAAAATATAGATAAGGAATCTCCAATTGTTGATACTTTGCGTGTTAAAGGACTAAAAGAAGGACAAGGTACTACAAATTTTAAAAAAATTAAAGTAGGTGATACTTTCCAAGTAATACTTACTACAGTCGAAGAATTAGGTACTTTGCCAGTGTTAGTAATTGATGGTAAAGAAATTACTGATATAAAAGTTAATAAATTTGATACATATTACCAATATATAGCATCATATAAAATACCAGAAGACACTACTTTAATTGATGGTGAGGAAATTGCTTTTGTTCTTAAAGGTTATACAGATAAAGCAGGTAATCCTGGTATTGATTTAACAAATGATAATATAGAGATTGGAAATGGACAAACAGAAGTAATTTTTGATAAAAGTGCACCAGTAATTTCAATTGACAGAAACATAACATTACATGTAGGGGATAATTTTGTTGATGATATAAGAGAAAAAATATTTGATAATGTTACATCTGTTGAAAACCTATATGTAGGTGGCGGATGGGGAACTTTTAAAGATACATCCGTAGCTGGAAATTATTATCTTAATTATAAGATAATGGATGAAGCTGGAAATTATTCAGTTACAACTAGAAATATAACAGTTGTTGAGCCATAATTTAACAAGAACAGGTTCTAAGAAAATTAGTAATAATTTTGATAAATCTTAAAAAATGTAGAGTAAAATCTACATTTTTTTATTGACTAACTAAAGCTGTCATGATAAACTTTATTTGTAGTAATAAGTAGTAAAGAGGTGTATTATGGCGTATATAAAGTTTAAAGAATTAACTAAATATTTTGATTTTAAAACAGAAACAGAACCTAAAGATTTGCCTGAATATGTTATTGAATATTCTTCAAATAATGAAAAGATAATATTAGGTTATAAGAATAGTAAAGATTATATTTTATTTACAGATAAAAAGATGGTATTATTTGATAGAGATGTAGCAGGACTTTATTATAAAAAAATACATTTTATTCCTTATAAATCAATATCAACTGGAGCAATAAACTTTAAGCCAGGTAAAGTTGAAATGTTATTATCTTTAGATAGTGGGTATCAATTACATATTAATTTTATAAATATGAATCATGATAAAAAAGAAAGAATTAAAACAATTTTTAAAATTATGTTTGAAAATAAATTATAAAATAATTGACTTAAAAATACAATGTGTTATAATATTAATACATTATTTGTTTGAAGGAGTATGTAATATATATTACAATAGAGAACTAGTGGTTGGTGGAAACTAGGTAATAGTATTATTGAAGACATCAAATGTTAAATAAACGTATATCTGCGTTAAAGATTAAAGAGCATACATTCTATGAAATAAGGTGGCACCGCGAGTAATTCGTCCTTATATTATAGGATGTTTTTATTTAAAAGGAGGAAAAAACATGAAAATAACAAATAATAATAATTTTAATATTAATAATGTTGGAGAAAATGTTACATTATATGGATGGGTGGCTAAAAAAAGAAATTTAGGAGGACTTATATTCATTGATTTAAGAGATAGAAGTGGTATTATTCAACTTGTAGTAAAACCGGAAAATGAGTTTTATGAAATGGCAGAAACTTTAAAAAGTGAATATGTAATTAAAGTAGAAGGTGTTATAACAGAAAGAGAAAGTAAAAATAATAATATAGATACTGGTGAAATAGAAGTTATTGTAAATAATTTAGAAATATTAAATACTAGTATTGAATTACCTTTTACAATTACCGATAATACAACAGCACTTGAAGATACTAGACTTAAATATCGTTATCTAGATTTAAGAAGAAATGAATTAAAGACTAAAATGGAAATGCGTCATAAAATAATGTTTGCTATAAGAGAATATTTAAATGATATGGGATTTTGGGAAATCGAAACACCCATGTTATGTAAATCAACTCCGGAAGGAGCAAGAGATTATTTAGTTCCTTCGCGTATATTTAATGGTAAATTTTATGCATTACCTCAATCACCACAAATATTTAAACAATTATTAATGGTTGGAGGAATGGAAAAATATTTTCAAATAACAAAATGTTTTAGAGATGAAGATTTAAGGGCAGACAGGCAACCAGAATTTACTCAAGTAGATATGGAAATGAGTTTTGTTGATGAAGATGATATAATGAATATTGTTGAAAAAATGGTAGCATACATATTTAAAAAAGTTAAAAATATTGATTTAAAATTACCACTTAGAAGAATGAAATATGATGATGCAATTGAATATTATGGTAGTGATAAACCGGATTTAAGATTTGATATGAAAATACAAAATATTACTGATATCTTTAAAAATACTGAAATAAGTTTTTTTAAAGATATAATAGAAAATGATGGTATTATAAACTGTTTAGTAGTAAAAAATAGGGCACAAGAATTTTCGAGAAAAGATATAGACAAATTAACAGAATTTGTTAAATCATATAAGGCAAAAGGATTAGCATACTTAAAAATAGAAAAAGAAGTTACAGGAAGTATAAGTAAAGTTATAAGTGAAACTGAGTTAAAAGAATTAAAAGAAAAATTAAATTTAGAAGAAAATGATTTAGTTTTAATTATATCTGATAAATATAATATAGTAAAACAATCTCTTGGAGCTTTAAGGATCCATCTTGCTAAAAAATTAAAGTTAATTAGTAATAATTATGAAGTATTATGGGTAGTAGATTTTCCATCGTTTGAATATAGTGAAGAAGAAAATAGATACGTAGCATGTCATCATCCATTTACTGCTCCTAAAGATAGTGATGTTGATAAATTACTTACAGATAAAGCACATTGCTATTCAAAAGCTTATGATATTGTAATTAATGGATACGAAGTAGGTGGAGGTTCTATTCGTATTCATGATCAAAAAATTCAAGAGAAAATGTTTGAAGCGTTAGAGTTAACAGAAGAACAAATTCAAGAAAAATTTGGATTCTTTGTAGAAGCATTAAAGTATGGTACACCTCCACATGGTGGACTTGCATTGGGTTTAGATAGGTTTATTATGGTTTTATCCGGAACAGATAATATAAAAGATGTTATAGCATTTCCTAAATCTGTTAATGCTAATGATTTAATGAGTGGATGCCCTAGTGTTGTTGATGAAGACCAATTAAAAAAACTAGGTATAAAGATAAGTAATTAAATGTATATAAAAAAGATAGCAAAAGCTATCTTTTTTATATTAAATGAAAGTGATTTTAAAAATTAGATATAAAAAAATTTATTTATAGAATAAAAAAGAGACTCATTAAAGTCTTAATTTATAAATGGTCGGGAAGACAGGATTTGAACCTGCGACCTCTACGTCCCAAGCGTAGCGCTCTACCAAGCTAAGCTACTTCCCGATAATGGTGGAGAATGAGGGACTCGAACCCTTGACCCTCTGCGTGCAAGGCAGATGCTCTAGCCAACTGAGCTAATTCCCCACGACATGTTAAATTATATCAGTAAATGAAGTATATGTCAACCCTATTTTAGAAAAAATGTTAAAATATTTGGAAAGCTCTGTTTGAGATAAAGTTTATGTTTTTAAAGATAAGTATATCAAATTTTTTTCTTAATATTTTATTAATCTTAATTTTTTACTTGTTAATTGTTTTTAACTATATTATTATTAAGATTTTTAATTTCATTTTTTATAAGTATTTCTTTGACTTTATCATAGTTGTTATAACTATTTTAACATTATTATTTGTTACGATGTAGTTGTTATTATTTAGTTTCATATATTTTTTATTCATATATATGTCTTCTTGCTGTCATTTATAAAATAATAAATTGGATAAATAGTTAATGTAAAATATTTTTTTTTAAAATTAAATATGATATAATATAAAGGCGAGGTGTTATATATGAATGATATACAAAATAAAGCAATAACTAAAAGAGATATTGATTTTGCTAAATGGTATACAGATGTTGTTAGGGCTGCTAAACTTGCAACATACTCTAATACAAAAGGATGTATAGTATTTGAACCAAATGGATATGCTATTTGGGAAAAAATGCAAAGTGTACTTGATAAAGAATTTAAGAAAACTGGGCATCAAAATGTTTATATGCCACTTTTGATACCAGAAAATTTAATGAATAAAGAAGGAGAACTTATAAACGGATTTGCACCAGAAGTAGCATGGGTTACTATGGGAGGTCAAAAAGAGTTAGATGAAAGATTATGCATAAGACCAACTTCTGAAACTTTATTTAGTGATTATTATTCTACAGTTGTAAAATCATATCGTGATTTACCCAAATTATATAATCAATGGTGTAATGTTCTTAGATGGGAAAAAGAAACAAGACCATTTTTAAGAAGTAGAGAATTTTTATGGCAAGAAGGGCATACAGTACATGAAACTAAGGAAGAAGCAGAAAAAGAAACATTGCAAATGCTAAATGTATATAATGATTTCTTTCATAATTACTTAGCAATTCCTTCAATTGTAGGTAAAAAAACAGAGAAAGAAAAATTTGCAGGTGCAGAATATACATATACAGTAGAGTCTCTTATGTATAATGGAGTATCTTTACAATCGGGTACATCACATTATTTTGGTCAAAAGTTTTCTAAGGCTTATGATATAAAATTTGTAAATAGGGAAAATAAATTTGATTATGCATACCAAACATCATGGGGAGTAACTACTAGAATGATTGGAGCTTTAATTATGGTTCATTCAGATGATTATGGGCTTGTACTTCCTCCGAAGATTGCTCCAAGACAAGTAGTAATTATCCCAATTAAAGATAATGACGAAGTAAATAATTTAGCAAATAAATATTTAGAAGAATTAAATAGAAATAATATTGTTTCATATATAGATAATAGTAATAAGAGTGCAGGATTTAAGTTTGCTGAAGCAGAAGTAAATGGTATTCCTGTTAGAATAGAAATAGGACCAAGAGATTTAGAAAACGGTAAAGTAACTATTGTTAGAAGAGATACTAGAGAAAAAATAGAAATAGATGTTAATTCTGATATAGTAAGTATTGTTAGTAAATTAATGGAAGAAATACAAAATAATTTATATAACAGAGCTTTAGAAAGAAGGAATAAACAAACTTATATTGCGCATAATTTAGAAGAAATGACTAATATTATGAATGAGCACCCAGGATTTATCAAAGCAATGTGGTGTGGTAGCCCTGAATGTGAAACAAAAATAAAAGAAATAAAAGGAACTAAATCAAGGTGTATCCCATTTGAACAAGAACATATTGATGATAAATGTGTTTGTTGCGGAAAACAGGCTCAAGAAATGGTTGTTTGGGGTATACAATATTAAAGTGTTATGATATAATTTAAATAGTTTGGAGGTTAACATGGAAACAGCAGTATTAATAATATCAGTTTTATTAATTGGATTAGTATTATTACAAAGTGCAAAAGCAGAGTCAGCTTCACAAATAATTCAAGGTGGAAGTTCTGATTTGTTTTCAAATAGAAAAGAAAGAGGAGCAGAATTGTTTATAAGCAGATTGACTATGCTTCTTGGTATGGCATTTTTCGTGCTATGCTTATTTATATCATTTAAATAGACTTAAAAATATTTTAAGTCTTTTTCTAATTAGGAGGACAAAATGAAAGAAAGAATAATTGAATTACTTAAACAAAATACGTCGTTAAATATAATAGATATAAATGATATTTTAGGATTAAATACTTCAGTAGAATTTAGTGAACTTCAAGAATTACTAAACGGAATGTGTGAAGAAGGTATTTTATATCATAGTAATAAGGATAAATACTTATTGTTTGAAAATAGTCATTTAGTAAAAGGAAAGTTACAATTAAAGTCTAGTGGTTATGGATTTATCTTGGGAACAGGATTAGAAAAAGATATTTATATTAATGAAAAAGATATAAATGGGGCATTAGATGGAGATATAGTTGCGGTAGAAGTTACTAATAAAAAAGCTTTTGAAGGTAAAATAGTTAAAATATTAAAAAGAAATGACAAAGTAATTATTGGGGAAGTAGTAGTTAAAGATAATAAATTTTATGTTGTTACAAATAAAAGTGGAAATGATATATATATACCAAATGATAAGTTAAATGGTGCAGTAGAAGGTCATAAAGTAGTAGTAAAAAGGGATGAAAACAATAGAACTAGAGGAGAAATAGTTACTATAATAGGACATAAAAACGATGTCGGAGTAGATATTTTATCATATGTATATGAATATAGTTTTAAGCCAAAATTTCCAGATGAAGTAATGTTAGAAGTAGATAATATACCTGATAGTGTATTAGATAAAGAATATGAAGGTAGAGTTGACTTAAGGGATAAGAAAGTATTTACAATTGATGGAGCAGATACTAAAGATATAGATGATGCAGTATTTTGTTATAAAAATGAAGATGATACTTATACTTTAGGTGTTTGTATTGCAGACGTTTCACATTATGTAAAAATGGGAAGTAAGATAGATATAGAAGCATATGAAAGAGGAACTAGTGTATATTTAGTAGATAGAGTTTTACCAATGCTTCCGCACAAATTATCTAATGGTATATGTTCTTTGAATCCAGAAGTTGATAGACTTGCATTATCATGTATTATGAAAATAGATAATAAAGGTAATGTTATTCATTATGATATATGTGATAGTATTATTAGAAGTAGAAAGAAAATGACTTATGATGCTGTTAATAGTATATTGGAAAAAGATATTGTGCCAGAAGGTTATGAAGAATTTGTGGATGACTTAAAAGTTATGAATGATTTATCTAATATTCTTAGAAATAAAATGCTAGCACGCGGATACATTGATTTTAATACTAAAGAAGCTAAAATATTAGTAGACGAAAAGTGTCATCCATATGAAATTAAATTAAGAGAACAAAGAACTGGTGAAAAATTAATTGAAAACTTTATGATTGTTGCTAATGAAACAGTTGCGTCTTCAATATTTTATAGAAGTGATGGAGTTCCTGGAATTTATCGTGTTCATGATAAACCAAATGAAGCAAAATTACAAAAATTTATGGATTTCTTATCTGTTCATGGTTACAGTGTTACTGGTAAGAAGAAAGGAAAGATATCAGTAAAAGATTTGAGAAATTTAATTGATCAAATAGAAGATGAAAAAGTTAAACCTATATTAAATGAATTATTAGTAAGAGCAATGGCTAAAGCTGTATATTCTGATGAAAATATCGGACACTTTGGACTTGGTAGTAAATGTTATAGTCATTTTACATCACCGATTAGGAGATATCCAGATTTAATTTTACATAGACTAGTAAAAATTTATAATGGAAATTATGATTATGATTTAATTGATTATTTTAAACGAGAATTATCAGTAATGTGTGAACATACTTCAGCAAGAGAAAGAGATGCAGATTCTTGTGAGCGTGATGTTGATAAGATGAAGATGGCTGAATATATGGAAGATCATATTGGAGAAGTTTTTGAAGGAGTAATATCTGGGGTACAAGAGTTTGGTATCTTTGTAGAACTTCCTAATTCAGTCGAAGGTTTAATTAGAATTGAGGATTTACCTGGATTTTATACGTTTAATGAAAAAGCTATGGCTTTGTACAGTAAAAAGAATGGTAAAAAATTCACTTTTGGAGATTCGGTTACTGTAAAGGTAGTACGAGCTTCTAGAGAAACTAGTACTGTTGATTTTGAATTAGTTGAAAATAAAGAATAACATTTATTTGAAAGAGGAAGGACTTAATTATGAGTAATAAAATAATAGAACTATTAACTTCCAAAAAGAACGATAACTTAACAATAGAAGAAATAGCTGAAAAATTAGGGGAAGATGTAAAAAAAGTAGAAGATATGGTATCTTTTTTAGAAACAGATGGAATAGTTTTTAGGCAAAAAAATGGTAGATATATTCTTACAGAAAAAACAAGACTAAAAAAAGGAATAGTGAAAAAAACTTCTAGCAAAGGTCCAATTGTTGTTTTTAAAGACCAAAGTCAATTACAACTTTCTAGTAAACACGTAAAGAATTTAAATGATGGTGATGTTGTTTTAGTAGAGCCATATAATAAAAGTGGGACTGCTATGATTGTAAAAGTTTTAAGTCATGACGTAAAGAATTATGTAGGAGAAGTAATAAAAGAAGGAAATTTGTATAAAGTGGTTTCAAAAAATAGGGAAGATGTTGTTTTAAACGAAATTTATCCACTTGGTACTAAATTATTGATAGATGAAAAAACAAAGAATATTATAAGCGTATTGGGACATAAAGATGATCCTGATACAAAAACGAAAGAAATTTTAGTAGAATATAAATTTCCAATATCTTTTAGTGAAAAATATTTAAACGAATTAGAAGAAATACCTTCTTCTTTAACTGAAGAAGAAATAGAAAAGTTAAAGAAACAAGGAACAATAGATATTAGAGACTTCAATTTAATTACTATCGATGGAATAGATACAAAAGATTTTGATGATGCTGTTGGTTATAATCATTCAATGATATATGTATCTATTGCCAATACAACAAGAGTTATAAAGGAAAATACAGCGATTTGGGATGAAACTTTAAAAAGATCTATTTCTGTATATGGTCCTAGAAGCGTTGAACCAATGACACATCATAAAATATCTAATGGAATTTGTTCTCTTGTTCCTTTAGAAGATAGATGCACATTAACTACAACAGTTAAAATAGATGATGCTGGTAATATAGTTTCATATGATATTTTTCCTAGTATTATTAATAATAGGAAAAGAACAACTTATGAAGATTGTAATGAATATTTAGAAAATGGTAAAGTAGTGGCTGGATATGAAAATTATACACAGTCATTAGATATTTTATATGACAAATCAATGTTAGTAAAAGAAAAAATGTTAAAAGAAGGTTTTTTGAATTTTTCTGATACAGAGGTCAAATTTTTCTTTGAAAATCACAGAGTATTAGAATTAAAAAAGAGACATCAAGGAAAAGCTGAAGAGTTAATAGAATTTTTAATGATTCTTAACAATATGGTTATGATTGATTATTTTATAAAAAATAATTTACCATTTATGGCTAGAAACCATGATGATCCAAACTATATTGAATTAAAGAATTGGTCTATCTTATTAAGACATAGAAATTATAAATCAATTGTATCAGACAAATTGACTCCTGAAGAGATTATGTACAATAGAAGTTTGTATGAAAATAGTCCTGAGAAAGAAGTTCTAGATAAAATAGCAATTAAGTGTCTAGCTAAAGCAAAATATGGCGCTATTTGTTCTGGCCATTATGCTCTTGGTAATATACCTTATGGAACATGGACTTCTCCAATTAGGAGACTTGCTGATTTTATAAACCAAAGAATATTTTTTGATGCACTGAAATATGGAAATGAATATGCTAGAAATAAATGGGAACCACTTTTACCTCATTTATCAAATTTAGCAAATAGTGCTGAACGTCGAGCTGAGAAAGTAGAGATGAAATTAGATAACATAAAGAAAGCAGAGTATATGTCTAACTTTATTGGAACTGAATATACAGGAGTTGTTTCAGAAGTATCTACTTCAGGTGTGAAAGTACTTTTACCTAATATGTGTGAGGGAAGAGCATTACTTCCTAAAGGTAGTTATAAAGTTAGTAAGGATAAATTTATTTTGTTTGATGTAAATGCTGGAACTAAAATAATAGTTGGTGATCAAATAACTGTTAAATTAACAAAAGTAGATATAGAAAAAGGAACTTTAGAGTTTATAAAGATAGAGGAGAATAAGAAGTATGGAAAAGCAGGTAACAAAACGAAAAAGAAAGTTAAAGGTAGGTAGAATATTAATTGCTCTTACTATATTAATAATAGTTATTGTTGGGGGATGTCTTTTAGTAAAAAAATTGACTAGTAATAATACAAATAATAATGTAATAGCAGGAGATAAAAATAACCAAAAGGAAGAAGAAAAAACTTATAAATTATCAATGGTAATGGTTGGAGATAATTTAATACATTCTAGTATATATAAAGAAGCAAATAAATTAGCGGGATATGATGGTTATGATTTTAAACCAATGATTACTATGATTAAAGATAAAGTAAAAGGTTATGATTTAGCATACTATAATCAAGAAACTATTTTAGGCGGAAGTGAATTAGGACTTTCTGATTATCCAACATTTAATTCTCCATATGAAGCAGGAGATGCAATGTTAGATGCTGGATTTAATATGGTTTCTCTTGCTACTAATCACACAATAGATAGAGGAGAAAAAGCAGTTCTTAATTCATGTGAATATTGGAAATCTAAAACTGATGTATTAACTGCGGGTAGCTATTGTAGTGAAGAAGAGAGAAATGAAATAAAGGTAATGGAAAAAAATGATATTACTTATACAATGTTAAATTATACTTATGGAACAAATGGTATAGCTATTCCTGAAGGTAAAGATTATTTAGTTAATGTTTGGCCAATGGACTATAATGCAGATTATGGAGAAGGATATGAAGCATTTAAAGAAACAGTTAAAAAAGATGTTGAAAGAGTAAGAGATAAAGTAGATGTATTAATCGTAGCAATGCACTGGGGAGTAGAATATACACATACTCCAACTAAATATCAAAAAGATGCAGCAGAATTTTTAGCATCTTTAGGAGTTGATATTGTAATTGGAACTCACCCACATGTAGTTCAACCAGTTGAATGGATAGATGACACAATAGTATTTTATTCATTAGGTAACTTTATTTCTGCTCAAGAACAAAGTGATAACTATAATAAAATGGTAGGACTTATGTCTTCTTTAGATATTACTAAGACGGTAAAAGGAGATGACGTTGATATTAAAATTGATAATATCAATAACGAACTTATATTTACATATTATCAAGGATATCGTAATTTTAAAGTTATACCATTTAGTGAAATAAATTCAACATATTTACCTACATATGAGTCAGTATATAATGAATATAGTGAAGTAGTAAAAATGTATGATGAAACAATGCCAGTAGTAGCATTATCTTAGAAAATACTAGTAATTAATTTACTAGTTTTCTTTTTTATGTTATATTATATCTAGGATGTGATATTTATGGAAATTATAAATAGAAAAGCAAGATTTGATTACGAAATAGAAGATGAGTATGAAGCTGGTATAGTTTTAAAAGGGACGGAAATAAAGTCAATTAGAAATGGTAAAGCTAATATTAAAGATAGTTATGCAATTATTAGAAATAGTGAGTTATATTTATTAAATTCTAATGTTTCTATATATGAAGAAGGAAATAGATTTAATCACGAAGAAACAAGAACCAGAAAATTACTTATGCATAAAAAAGAAATATTAAAATTAAGAGATAAAATAGAAAAAGAAGGATATACTCTAATACCTCTAAAGATGTATTTTAAAGGAAGTAAGTTAAAAGTATTAATAGGTCTTGCTAAAGGTAAGAAAAATTACGATAAAAGAGAAGCAATTAAGAAAAGGGATACAGAAAGAGAAATGCAAAAAATAATTAAATATAGGTAGGGATAAATATGAAAGTCTTATTATATACAGAAGGTCTTAAAAAAATAGGTAAATCAGGTTTAGGAAAGGCAGTTAAACATCAAATTAATGCATTAAAAGAAAATAATGTTGATTATACATTGGATCCTAAATGTACAGATTATGATATAGTACATATAAATTTTTATGGACCTAAATCATATTTTTTAGCAAAGAAAGCTAAAAGAATGGGGAAAAAAGTTGTATATCATGCCCATAGTACGGAAGAAGACTTTAGAAATTCTTTTATACTTTCTAATCAGTTATCTAAATTGTTTAAATGGTGGATATGTAAATGTTATAAATTAGGGGACGTAATTATAACTCCAACAGAGTATTCAAAAAAATTATTAGAAAATTATAATTTAGGTAAGAAAATTTATGCTATATCTAATGGAATTAATATGGAATTCTTTGAAAGGAATATTAAAAATGGTGAAAAGTTTCGAAAAGATTTTGGATATAGTAAAGAAGATAAAGTTATTATGGGAGTAGGATTATATTTAGAGAGAAAAGGAATTTTAGATTTTGTTGAACTTGCTAAAAGAATGCCCCAGTATAAATTTATTTGGTTTGGTTATAGTCCCTTATATGCATCTCCTAGAAAAATTAGAAAAGCTATTAAAACAAAACTTCCTAATTTATATTTTCCGGGTTATGTAGAACCAGAAGTATTAAGGGGAGCTTATTCTGGTGCTAATCTTTATTTATTTCCAACTTTGGAAGAAACTGAAGGTATCCCTATATTAGAAGCATTAACAGAAAAAATTCCTTCAATAGTTAGAGATATACCTATATTTGATGAATGGTTAATTGACGGAAAAAATGTTTATAAAGCTAAAGATATAGAGGAATTTGAAGATAAAATAAAAGGGATTTTAGAAGGAAAACTAAAAGATGTAACAGAAAAAGGATATAAAGTAGTAAGTGATAGAGAAATTAAAACAGTAGGCAAAAAATTAATCCAAGTATATAAAGATTTAATGAATAATAAAATATAAAGGAGAAGGTTGAAAAAAACATAATTAAATTGAAACATACAAAAGGAGTTCAAAAATAGGAAAATTTTTTGAAC